>NZ_JBSHAO010000069.1:0-41287 GCF_053611545.1 Streptomyces sp. NPDC054796
GACGCGTAGACCAGGTGTTTGCCGTTGTACGTCACGGTGGTGAAGTCCTTGAGCGAGAGCCACCCGTTCGCGGGCTGCGCCAGCACACCCGTCGACGACCACCGGTACGCCGACGGAAGAGAGCACGTGCCGTCCGGCGGCGTCGCCGGCAGGCCGGTCCACTTCTGGTCACTGCCGCCGTCGCACGTCCCGATCTGCACCGCCGTGCCGTTGGCCGTACCGGCACCCGCGGCCTCCAGGCACAGCCCGGACTCCACTCCGACGACCGTGCCGTCGGAGTTCACCCGCCACTGCTGGTTCGCACCGCCGGAGCAGGCCCAGATCTGCACCCGGGTACCGGACGAGGTGGCGTGGCCCGGGACATCCAGGCACTTGTTGCCGTACACGGTCAGCTGTTTGCTGTCCGTCGACGTCCACTGCTGGTTGGTCCCGCTCCAGCAGTCGTAGATCTGTAGGTACGTGCCGTCGGTCTGGCTGGCTCCCGGCACATCGAGACACCGGTTCGAACCAACGCCGCGTAAGGCGCCGCTGGCGGCTGCCTGAGCCGGGATGGCGACGAGCATCGCCGCCAGCGCGGCCAGGACCGCCACAGCGGCGAGCACCACGGACGGTCGTCCGGGGCTGAAACTTCCTCTGTGCATGGGGAGTTCCCCAACCTTGAGTAGACGGTTCCGGTGGCCTCGTCAGAGGTTGACCGGGCTTGTTGACGCAGTGCGGTGGGCGGTGGGCCGGTGCCGGCCCCGTTCAGGGCGTGGCCGGCTCGGACCGCGTGACGCGGACCGAACCACCGAGCGCCCGGGTGGCATGGTTGAAGAGCGCGAACCGGTAGCCCATGAAGAACCGCCAGTCGTCGCCCATGGAGAAGGCGGGTCCGAGCCGGGTGAACGTGACGCCGTCGGTGCTGTAGGAGAACGTCCCCTGACGTGCCGCGCCGGGGCGGATGTCCGCGCTCGCGCGCAGCCGGAGACGGCCGCCCGAGGCGGCGACGCGGGAGGCTCCCGTCGCCGGGAGGAGCACACCGGCGGCGAGGCCTGTGGCGGCGGCCGGCGCGCGACGCCGGGGGAAAGGCCGACGAGACCATGACATGCGCATACGGCAGGCTCCTTGCGGCTCGGCGTTCGAGGAGATGACCCGGAGATGCCTTGCTGTGCGATGGAGCTACCACGACATGTTCGTAATGCCGAACAATGGTCGGTTTATCGAGCAACCTAGATGATAAGGAACCGGCGAACGACGTCAATACCTCTCGCACGTGTCACCGCCGGCACCGTCGCCGATTCCGCAGGACCCATGCGGCCCGGCCGGTCGCGGCCGGCCGGGCCGAGACGTGTCAGTGGCGCCGCTGACCGGCCTGGAGCTCGAAGTACCCGCAGCTGTTGTCGGCCGGGTTGGCCGTGACACCGGGAGCGACGATCTCGTCGACGGCGTCGAGCACGTCGGAGGACAGGGTGACGTCGGCGGCGGACAGGAACGCCTCCATCTGCCCCATGGTGCGCAGGCCGATGACCGCGCACGACGTCGAAGCGGGCGTTGCGTACGAAGCGGGGCCTGACCTCGTCGTTTGCCGATCCGGAGGAGCACCGTGCGCGCGGCACTCGTGTACGCAGCGCTCGTGCACGCGGCCGGTGCCGGGCCATGGCCGCGTGCGCGGCGCTCAAGGTGCTGGTGCGGCCGTGAGCAGGCAACCTGTGATCAATGCGATGGGCGTCTCGGCGCGGGTGGGCGCCACCGTGCCCGCCGTCCGGGCGCGCACCGCGACCGAGGCCCGGGAAGCCGCCGAGGGAACTGGTGCCGACACCATGATCACCACCGCACAGCGCACGTCTTCGCCCACGGCGGAGCGGCCGGGCGGGACCCCGGCCCACGCGACGCTGGTCCTCACGGTCGTCTGCGTCAGCTACTTCATGGTCGTCCTCGACAACTCGATCGTCTTCACCGGCCTGCCGCAGCTCCGCTCCACCCTGGGGTTCTCCGAGACCGGCCTGTCCTGGATCACCAACGCCTACGTCCTGGTCTTCGGCGGACTGCTGCTGCTGGGCGCCCGGACCGGCGACCTCTTCGGCCACCGCAGGGTCTTCCTGCTCTCCCTCGCCGCCTTCTCCCTGACCTCCCTCCTGGTGGGCGCCGCACAGACCCAGTGGTGGCTGATCGGCGCCCGGGCGCTCCAGGGCGTCGGCGCCGCCGTCCTGGCCCCGTCCGCGCTGTCGCTGCTCACGTGCGGCTTCGCCGAGGGCCGGGCCCGCAACCGGGCGATGGCCGCGTACAGCGCCGTCACCGGCCTCGGCGCCGCCCTCGGCCTGGTCGTCGGAGGGCTGGCCGCGGACCTCGTCTCGTGGCGGGCCGGGTTCTTCCTCAATGTGCCGGTCGGCGCCCTGATGATGGTCATGGCCCTGCGATACCTGCCCGAGACCGAGCGCCGGGGCGGCCGTTTCGACGTGGCCGGGGCACTGCTGGCGACCCTGGGCTCGACGGCCCTGGTCCTGGGCATCGTGAACACCGCCGAATTCGGCTGGACCGCCCCCGCCACCCTGATGCCGCTGGTGGCGGGCGTAGCGCTGCTGTCCCTGTTCGTCGGGGTGGAGCGGCGGGCCGCGCAGCCGATCGTGCCCCTGCGGCTGTTCGCCAGCCGGGAGCGCGGCGGCGCCTACGTCACCCGGATGCTCTACATGGGCGCGATGATGGGGTTCTACTTCTTCACCGCCCAGTTCGTGCAGAGCGTCTACCACTGGACGCCGCTGGAGACCGGTCTCGCGTTCCTGCCGATGACGCTGGTCAGCTTCGCCCTCGCCCTCCAGGTGCCCCGGCTCCTGGAGCGGGTGGCACGGCCGCTGGTCCTCGTGTCCGGGGTCGCTCTGACCGCGGTCGGCATGGCATGGCTGAGCCGTCTCGGCCTGCACACTCCCTATCCGACCGGTGTCGCCCTGCCGATGGTGCTCATCGGCGCCGGGCAGGGCCTGGCGCTGGCTCCGCTGACCTCCAGCGGCGTCGACGGTGTCGCCCCGGCGGACGCGGGCGCCGCCTCCGGCCTGGTCAACACCGTCCACCGGATCGGCAGCGCACTGGCCCTGGGCATCCTGGCCGCCGTCGCCGGGACCGTCTCCACCGGCCACTCGGCCGCCGACATCGCGGCCCGCTCCGGAGCGGCCCTGACCGGCTCCGCCGTCCTGCTCGCCCTGGCCGTCGCGACGGTTTCCCTCCTCATCCTGCCCGCACGGGCACCCCGCACCGAAAGGTCCCCCTGATGCGGACCCTCACCCTCAACAACGGCGTCCAGATGCCCGCCCTCGGGCTCGGTGTCTTCCAGACCCCGCCCGACGAGACGATCGCCGCGGTCACGGCCGCGCTGGAGACCGGCCGCCGCGGCGGCCCCGAACCCGAGGCCGTCACCCTCGCCGACTTCGGCCGCGCCATCCCCGAAGCCTGACGCCCGCCCCGTCCTGTCCCGTCCCGCCCCGTCCACGGAAGGTGAGAACCATGACCACCTGCTATACGTCGCCGGGGCGCACCGACAGCCGGCCCGCACCTGATGACGTGTCAGGGCGCGGTCCGCGTAGGCGGATTTCACCGCCAGGCGGTACAGCGGGCCGGGAACGTCGGGGCTGCCGATGACGGATGCCGCGGTCAGCCAGGACAGCGTGTGCGTCCGGACGAGGGGCCTGGGCCCGGCACCGGCGACGAGCGCGGCGAGCTGGTCGTCGAGGATGCGGCGGGCTGACGGCCCGGTGTCCGCCACCTGTCCGAAGAGGACGATGCTGCCGGCGGCCTCACGGTTCAGCAGCAGCTCGCTGTACAGGCGGGCTGCCCGGGTACCGGGTGCGGAGTTGCGCTCCGCCCAGGTGCCGTAGGCGCCGACGAGCCGGGTGAACGTGTCGCGGTCCAGGTCCTTCCAGGACCACGCGGCGCGGAAGGAGAGCACGGAGGGGGGCGGTTCCGGCAGGTCCCGGAACCAGAAGCGGGTGACGATGCCGAAGCTGCCGCCTCCGCCGCCGGTGTGCGCCCACCACAGGTCGCGGTGCGGATCGTTCTCCTCGCGCGTGGCGACCACCGCACGGGCCCGCCCGGACCTGTCCACGACGACCACTTCCACCGCGTACAGGCAGTCGACGGACAGACCGTGCAGACGGCACAGCGTGCCGTAGCCCCCGCCCGGCACGTGACCGCCCAGCCCCACGCCAGTGCACCACCCTGCGGGCAGGGTCACGCCCCAGCCGACGTACAGATCCCGGTACGCCGCGCCGAGCCCGCCGCCCGCCTCGACCATGAACGCCTCGCGCTCCTCGTCGTACCGGACGGCCGTCATCCGGGACAGGTCCACGATGACGCGGACGCTGTCGTTGTCCACGAAGTCCTCGAAGCCGTGACCGCCGCTGCGGGCCACGACGTGCCGGCGCCGGCGTACGGCCTCCTGCACCGCGTGGACGACTTGGGCGGTCGTGGTGGGGAGGTGGATGCGGCGGGGGTGGCCGCTGAAGCGTCTGTTGTAGCCACGGGCGGCGAAGGCACCGTAGCGGGGGTCGCCGGGTCCGAGGACGATGTCGGCCCGCGCCGGCGACGCTGTTCGGGCATGGGCGGCGGACGTCGGCAGTGGACAGGCCGCCCCCGCCGTGGCCGCGCCGACGGCAGCGGTGCGCAGGACGGTGCGTCGAGTGTGCTCCGGCATGGCTCGCTTCCCTTCCGCGGGATGCTGGGATACGCGGCAGAGCACGCAGGCCGCTGCCGACAGCTCCGACGGTAGGAAGCCCCGGACCGGCCGGGAATCCGGCTGGCCGGTGCCCCGAGGGAGACCCAGCCCCCTTGCCGCCCCGGCTCCTGGGCTCGCCGTCCCACCACTGGGGCCGCCCAACAGACCGGGCGTCGCGGGCGACGGAATCCGGCGGGCGACACGGCCGGACACCGTCCGAAATCAGATCGGCAGGTCGTCGGGCAGCACCCGGAACACCTTGTGCCGGCCCAACGGGCGCACGGCCCGGAAATCTCGCCGGTCGAGCGTGAGCACCGCGTCGGTGTCGTACTCGGCGGCAAGGGCCACGTTCACCGCGTCCGCGAGGTCCAGGTCCAGGTCGCGATACCGGGCGCGCACCGACTGGGCGACACCCAGGTGGTCCTCCGTGATCCCGGGCAGAACGACACGGCCTCGTCGTGCCCAATGGCGGATGTCGTCGACCGCGCTGAGCGCCGCTTCACGGCCGAGCTCGCGCGTGGCCACGTGGTCGATCTCCGCGAGCAGCAGCGGGGACATCACCAGAAGCCCGGCAGCCATGATCGCCTCGTTCGACGCCTGGTGCTCGGGGTGGGCGGAGTCGAGCGCGGCAAGCAGCCCGGAAGTGTCCGCGATCACGACGATCACGCAGCGGTACCGGTCCCGGTCTCGCGGCTCACCGCATCGGCGACAGCGTCACGCACGTCGTGCTTGTCGGGGGTGCGGCCCTCTCCCCGGAAGGTGCGCGAGAAGAGGGGCTCGTCCCATACGCGGTTGGCCATGGCCGCGAGATGGATGCCCTGGCGAATGATCTCCGCCTCGCTGATACCGCGCCGCTTGGCGGCCTCTTTGATGATCGAGAGGTCTTCCGGATCAGCATAGACATTGGTGCGTTTCATGGACATGTACCAAAGCTAGCACATGTACCACATTGATGTATGCCCGCTGCGTCCGGGCATCATACGAGCGTCACGGCCGCGTCCGCCTACCACCCTTGATCAGCTCGCTTCGGTCAGGGCCGCGTGCGCGGCGGCGAGGATCTCCTCGGAGAGCGGGGAGCCCTTGGTGGCACGGGACAGGACCAGCGCTCCGAACAGCGTGCAGAGCCGGACGATGCCGTCCCGGTCGTCACCGTCCAGGAAATCGGCGAAGTCGGCCACCCCCTCGGCGTAGACGCGACGGGCCTCGGATCCCCCGCCCTCGCGCGCGATGTCGGCGGCGAGGGCTGCGACCGGGCAGCCGTCCGCCGGGTCGTCGCGGTGCTCGACGGAGAGGTAGGCGTCGATCAGCGCCCGCTGGGCGGCGGCGCGCTGCCCGTCGTACTGGTCGAGCCCGGTGCTGTGGCGTTCGGCAAGCTCGGCGAAGGCGTGGGCGGTGGCCTCATCGACGAGCGCCTCCTTGGAGGCGAACTGCTTGTAGAAGGCGCCGTGGGTCAGACCGGCCGCCTTCATCAGGTCGGCGACGCTGACGTGCGTGCCCTGCTCCCGGAACAGCCGGGAGGCGGTGTCCACCACCCGCCTGCGATTTTCCTCCGCCTGCGCCTGCGATACGCGGCCCATGACCACCTCCCGATTGGATGTCGACTGGCATCTATCGTAAGCCCATGTTTAGATTGGATGCATAATCTAAATGCTTGCGGGTGGCAGACGGCCCCCGCCACAACGCAGGAGCGAACATGGAACTCAAGGACGCGGTCGCAGTCGTCACCGGCGCCAACCGGGGCTTCGGGCGGCACCTGGCCGCCCAGCTCGTCGAGCGCGGCGCCAAGGTGTACGGCGCGGCCCGACACCCCGAGACGGTCGACGTGCCGGGCGTCACACCGCTGCGACTGGACGTCACGGACGAGGCATCGATACGCGAGGCCGCACGCATCGCATCCGACGCGACACTGCTGATCAACAACGCGGGCGTCTCCACCGGCGCGACGCTGATCGGAGGCGACGTGACCGAGGTGCGCCGGGAGATGGAGACCAACTTCTTCGGCCCGCTCGCCGCGACCCGCACCTTCACCCCCGTCATCGAGGGCAACGGCGGCGGTGCCGTGCTCAACGTCCTGTCCGCCCTGTCCTGGTTCCACCCGGCAGGGCTCGGCTCCTACGCAGCGTCCAAGGCCGCCGCGTGGGCGCTGAGCGACGCGACCCGTGAGGAGCTGGCACCGCGCGGGATCACCGTCTCGGCGCTGCATGTCGGCTACATGGACACCGACATGGCCGCCGGCGTGCCCGCCGACCAGAAGGTCGCCGCCGCCGACGTCGCGGCCCAGGCCCTGCGGGGCATCGAGGCGGGCCTGCCCGAGATCCTCGCCGACGAGACCAGCCGGTACGTCAAGCAGAGCCTGTCCGCGACGCCCCAGCCGACCGCGGACTGACGCTCACCCCTCCACCCCGGCGCGACCACCTTCACGCACCTTCACGCAAGGACACCTCATGCGTTACACGACTTTCGGCCACCGGACCGGACTGCGCGTGTCCGAGTACGCGCTCGGCACCGCGAACTTCGGTACCGGCTGGGGCGCGGGCGCCGAGCCCGACGAGGCACGCCGGATCTTCGACCGGTTCGCCGAGGCCGGCGGCACCTTTCTCGACAGCGCGGACGGCTACCAGTTCGGCGAGTCGGAGGAACTGACCGGAAAGCTGATCTCCGCCGACCGCGACCACTTCGTCCTGGCCACGAAGTTCGCCCTCGGCGCCGCCCCGCAGCCGGACGTCTCCAAGACCGGCAACAGCCGCAAGAACATGGTCGCCTCGGTCGAGGCCAGCCTGAAGCGCCTGAACACCGACCACATCGACCTGCTGTGGGTGCACTTCCCCGACGAGCTCACCCCGATGGAGGAACTCCTGCGCGGACTCGACGACCTGGTGAGCGCCGGAAAGATCCACCACGCCGCGCTGTCCAACTTCCCCGCCTGGCGCGTCTCCCGCGCGGTAACCCTCGCGGACCTGAAGAACTGGGCCCCGATCGTGGGCATCCAGCACGAGTACAGCCTCGTCGAGCGCACCGCCGACCGTGAGCTCCTGCCCATGGCCGAGAGCCTCGGCCTGGGTGCCGCCCTGTGGTCCCCGCTCGGCGGCGGACTGCTCACCGGCAAATACCGCACCTCCGCCGAGGGCCGCCTGAGCGACCTGGGAATGGTCATCCACACCGAGACCACCGGCCAGAAGACCGCCGTCGTCGACACCGTCCTGGCGACCGCCGAGGAGACCGGCGTGACGCCCGCCCAGGTGGCGGTGGCCTGGGTGCGCGAGCGCGCCACGCGTTCCGTGGCCGCGCTCGTCCCGATCATCGGCCCGCGCAGTCTCTCCCAGCTCGACGGCTACCTCGGCGCCCTCGACGTCCAGCTGACCGACGCGCAGTACACCCGCCTGACCGAGGTCAGCGCAGTGCCGCTCGGCGTGCCCCACGAGGGGATGGCCGCCTCACTGGACCGCCTCCAGGGAGGCGCCGCCGACCGCGTCACCGCCCCGGTCGTGCCGGTGGCCTGACAGGTGAACGCGGCTGAGGACGTGGTGCGCCCGCGCCCCGGCCAGGAGAGCGACACAAACTGTCCCGTACGGGGAGAAGTCCGGGCACGCAAAGCGCCCGGCCTTTCACGGACGGGGAACGAACGGAGACAACGATGAAGGCGTTTACGGTCGAGCACTACGGCGACCAGGCCGGGATGCGCGCTGCCGACATGCCGGACCCCCAGGCAGGTGCCGACGACGTCCTGGTCAAGATCCACGCGGCGGGCGTCAACCCGCTGGACCTCAGAATCCGCAACGGGGACTTCAAGGCGTTCCTGCCCTACCGTCTCCCGCTCGTTCTGGGAAACGACCTCGCAGGAACGGTCGTCCGGGTCGGGCCGTCCGTCACCCGCTTCGCGGTGGGCGACGAGGTCTACGCCCGGCCCGACAAGGACCGCATCGGCACCTTCGCCGAACTCATCGCCGTTCACCAGGACGACCTGGCACCCAAGCCCGCCACGCTCACCATGGCCGAGGCCGCCTCCCTTCCCCTGGTCGCCCTGACCGCATGGCAGGCCCTGGTAGAGCGGGCCCACGTACAACCCGGCCAGAAGGTCCTCGTCCACGCGGGCGCCGGCGGCCTCGGCTCCATCGCCGTCCAGCTGGCCAAGGCGCTCGGCGCGCACGTGGCCACCACCGTGAGCACCGCCAAGGTCGCCCTGGCCAGGGACCTCGGCGCTGACGTCGTCGTCGACTACCGCACGCAGGACTTCGAGACCCTCCTCGACGACTACGACGTCGTCCTGGACAGCCTCGGTGGCGACAATCTCGCCAGGTCCCTGCGCGTCCTCAAGCCCGGTGGCGTGGCCATCAGCGTCGCGGGCCCGCCCGACCCGGCCTTCGCCCGCGAACTCGGCCTGAACCCGGTCCTGCGCCTGGCCATGACCGCGCTCAGCTTCAAGACCCGTCGCCAGGCCAAGCGCCTCGGAGTGACGTACCGCTTCCTGTTCATGAAGGCCAGCGGCGACCAACTGCGCGAACTCACCCCCCTCATCGACACCGGGAAGATCCGTCCCGTCGTCGACCGCGTCTTCCCGTTCGAAGAGACCCTCCAGGCCATGGAGTACCTCGAGAAGGGACGGGCGAAGGCCGGCAAGGTAGTCGTCTCCATGGTGTAGGGCCGACAGCATCGGGTGACCTACGAGCGCCGGTCCGTCCACTCGACCCGCTACACAGAGGGAAACAGTCCGAGAAACCCACTCAGACCACAAACCCGCAGCTCAGGACCCCTTCCCCGTCGGTTCCAGGATCGCCACGCACTCCATGTGCTGCGTCATCGAAAAGCTATCGGATTGAGCAAGTCTCGGAAAGTCGCAGGTCAGAGGCCATTTCTCGGCTCGTTATCCAGTCGGCAGGAGCCCAGAGCGTCAAACGAGCGTCATGACGCACAGCACATCCCTCCTCTCCGGAACGGAACAGGTTGCCACGGCCAAGTGGCCCAGCAGGGCTCATTGGCCCGGCAGGCGCGCTTGCGGGCTTTCGGGCTGACCGGCTGGCGCACCCGATGAAGCCGGGCCCTCTGCAATCCATCGACAACGCTAGGGCCTCGGTCTAGTCACTGGAGTCCCCCTGACCTGCGCCGACCTGGATCGGTTGGCAAACGAAGTTGCCGGGTTTGCTTACGAGTTGGTGCAGTCTGCACGGTGCAACACCGCAGTATCCGCAGGTTGAAACGCTGCTTGGTGTGCGTCGGGCTGAAGGAGGAACTTCACGCCGTCCCGAAGATCACATGTGTCACGCGCTGGGTCCCGGCGGAGCTAGCCGCCGGGGTCCCCGACCCGGAGATCATCGAAGCTGCCCAGAGTGACGAACGCATTTCCATTGCCTTGTGTCCGTCCCTCCACGCCAAGCTCTACCGTGCCGACGGCCGCTGTCTGGTCAGCTCCGCCAACCTGACCGACAAAGCCACTGGACGTGTACCGAACGCCAACGTGGAACTGTCGTTGAAGGTGCCGATACTTCGCCGCTCACGCCGGCCGGCTCCAACTCAGCCTCGCGGCGATCGATCTGCCGGCCTGGTCGGGCGGCCTGCCGCTGGACGGGAAGCAGGCCACTGCCCATACGAAGAACAACGGCTGCGGTGCGAAGTCCAGGGTGTCAAGTTCCTCCCGCCCGTGCGCGACAGAACGCTCATCGCCGCGGTTCGGGCGCTCTGGGCCGGGACGTCTTCACATGTCGTCGGATCGCCTCTCGGATCCTTGCGCCCGGTCCCGGGCGGCGAGGTCGCGCAGGCGCGCAGTTGTGCCGTTGCGCTGTGCGCGGCGCAGGCCCCGTTTGGCCAGCAGGCCGTTGGCCACGGTCGTGACCATCCTGTTCTGCGGCGCTGTCATGCCCGTCGATGTGTGGGGTGCGTAGAGGGCCTGTCCGTCCTCGACGGTCAACCAACCGGTGACGGTGCGCATGCTCACGCCGACGCACTGCGGTTGGAAGCTGTGGGCGAGGAATCCCGCTCGGCGGCCGCCGGGTGGCAGCAGTTCGGACGATGCGGAGAGGCGCAGGCCGGTCTCGTCGTGTCCGGTGACCGTCACCGGGAGGATGACGGGGTGGCCGTCAGCACCCTGGTAAGCCAGCAGGCGATGAGGAAGGGCGGCGATCTGCCGGGCGAGCTTCGCGGCGGGTGTCCGCGGGGTCGTGCCGTTCCTCGGCGGTTCCTGTTCGGCGGGATGCCCCGGCCAGGAGGCGCCCGCCACGGTTGCACGTCCACTCGCCGAGAGATCGGGCCAGACGGCGATGCGGTCCGGGTGGACATCGACGAAGACCCGGTTTTGGTGGTACTCGCGAAGCAGCCAGTCCCATACGCCTCCGCGCCTGATCCGCCCGAGGAACGGCTCGGAGGCGTCCATCAGCCCCGCCAGTCGCTGCGCCGAGGGCTGAAGGTCCACCTCCGCTCGGCCCTGGGCGAGGACGTAGTGGCTGTGGGTGGCGAAGCCGTGCTCGCGGGTGTGATAGGCGAGACAGACGCGTGGGTCGCGCAGGATGCGTTCCAGTTTCTTCGGGAAGCCCAGCGAGGTGGTGAAGCTGACCTCGTTGGCCGCCCGGTCCGCGAGCCCTACCGGTGAGACGCTGGTGACCACCGCGCCTCCGGCCGGGGTGAGGTAGGCGGCAGCGACGGTCAGGTCGCCCTTGAATGCCTCGTAAGCCGTGTCCGGCCATGGGAGCCGAGTGGAGCTCACGAGCCGTCGCCTCGCAGGACTCGCAGGTCGGCCGCGGCCTGGCTGCGCAGGGCGGGGAGCAACGACTTCACCGGGGGTGGCATGTTCACGAGCATCGACTCCACCTCGGCCGGCGTGCCGGCTTCATCGAGGAATCCGATCATCAGATGCCCGGCCACCGGGGGTGTGCTGGCGATGACTCGCTGGGCGAACTCCTCCCACTGCGCGGGTGTGATGCGCCGCAGGGCGGGGAGCAACAGGGGTTCCTCGTGGGCCAGGTGGTCACGCACGCTGTCGCGCACCGCGACGGCCGCCTTGCGCAGTGCGTGCCGGCTGTCGCCGCTCAGGCTCTCGCCGCTGGGGCCTTCCGTAGCGGTCAGATCGACGGAGGCGAGGCGGTCGAGTGCCCTGTCCAGTTGGTCGTGTTCTTCGCTGAGTTCGTCGAGTGCGCCCTTCGTGTCCGGCGCCGCTGCCAGGATGAGCGGCCACAGCCATGCGTCTTCGGTCTCATGGTGGTGACGCAGGTTCGCCACGATGAAGTCCCTTAGCTGCCCGAGTGCTTGACGCGGCACGGAGGATCGGCCGACGGCGTCGACGAGCAGTCCGGTAGCCAGTCTGTGTGTCTCATGGGCGAGCCGCGTTTCCACGATGGCTTGCGCGTCGGACTCGGCATGCATGGTCATGTGTGCGGAACCTTCGCGTAGGAGTGCACGGTCTTCCGGGCAGGCCCCAAGACCCTGAACCGCTCCGGCGGGACGAGGGGAAGAGACTTCGGTTGCCCGTGAGGTCTCCATTTCAAGTTACATGCTCTGCAATGAAGTTATCCACTCTGGCGTCGGGTAGGCTGCCGACATGCCCGATCGGACTCGGAGCTATCGGTCAGCACGACGTGAGCAAAGCGCGGCTCAGACCCGACAGGACATCCTGGAGACCGCGCGCGACCTTTTCATCACGCATGGCTATGCGCAGGTGACGATGGGGCAGATCGCTCGCTCGGCCGGTGTCGCGACCAAGACGCTTTATGCGAGCGTGGGCACCAAGACTCAGCTGCTGCACGCTCTTCTGGCCGTGGACGTGGCGGATTCGAAGACCACCGGGCTGCATGACGAGGTACTCCGAAGCAAGGACCTCGCCTCCGCGATGACCTGCCTGGCGCACGGAATCCGCGGCAACACCGAACGCTTTGCCGCATCCATAAACCTGCTCCACTCCTCCATGGCCAGCGATGACAAAGCGCGGCAGGTGTGGGAGTACGTCGTCGCGCAGTACCGCCAAGCGCTGCGCGACATCGCGCAGCACCTGGTCGCCCTCGGTGTGGTGGCTCCTCATCTCGACGTGGACGGTGCGGCGGACCGCCTGTGGCTCTGCTTCGGACTGTCGGCTTGGCGATCGCTTGTCGTCGACTGCGGCTGGAGCTATGACGACGCGGAACGTCTGCTCGCCCGCCAGGCGGTGAGCATGCTCGAAGACCCCGGCCCGGCATAGGCGGGACGGGGGACCCGTCGAGCTGCCGCACAGGCTACGGCCTCAACGGGAGCGTCTGGGGCCGCAACGGCGCCGAGGCCCGAAAGGTCGCGGCCCGTGGCTGTTCGAGGCCGGTCCGGAGGTATCCGGCCATGGGCCTGGAGCCTTCCCACCGGCGACATGGCCCACCTACCCCGCGCCGGCGCCAGTCTCTTCGGGTCAACGGTCCTGGAACGTGTCCAGGGCCACGGCCTGGGCGACGGCCAGGCGGGGGTCCGGCCCGGGGATGAGGATGTCGACCACGTAACGGTCCCGCAGACCCCACTTCCTGTCCACCTTCAGCACCTGCTTGCCCCCCGTCTCGAAGTCGAAGTGGTACGGCCACAGGAACGGCACCGAATCCAGCGGCAGGAAGTCCCAGACGCGGCGGAGCACGGCCACGAACCGGTTACGCTCCCGGCCGACGGCGGACGAGAATCCGGGCTGGTCCAGCACCCAGGTCGAACGCACCAGGGAGGCGATGTCCTTCTCCTCGAAACTGCCGAGAAGGCCGCCCTCCGCGTCCCACACGTCGTAGCCATCACCGGCGCCGCGAAGGCCGCGCTCCTCGATGGTGAACAGCACGCGGGTCCCGGAAAGGCCGGCGTGGAAAATGATCTTCTCCTCGAGCGAAAATCGCTTCACCTCGGCGCAGGCCAGGACCTCGCCCTCCGAGCCGTCCGGCATCAACTCGCTCACGGTGTAACGGCTGGCCTTGAGACGGTTCTCCTGCCGGACGGTGAAACGTCTGCCGGTCCACTGTCCCGCACTGTCCACTGTTCCGCTCCCGAAGCCGTCGTTCCCTGTGCCGCCGCTGAGTGCGTCCGGCGGAGCCATCGTCACCGGACCGCCCGCCCTGCGGCAGTCTCCATAGGTCGTCACCCGTAACGACCAAAGAGGGCAGGAATCCCAGGAACCGAGGCGCCCCGACCCCCCTTCGTCGCGCGCGACCGCACCGAAGGAAGGATGCGGGCGTCAGAGGGCAGCCCTCTATCGTCTGCACGTGGATGTTGCAGAAACTCCCCGTACCGGGCCGTCGTTCCGCTTCCGTCTCGCCGCCGCCTCCCCCTGGCCCCGGAGGCGGATCGTCGGCGAGGCCGTGCTCACGCCAGTGCTCTCCGGGATCGCAGGCATCCTTCGCACGGCGGAGACCGGCTCCCTGGTACAGGGCGGGGCACTGGCCCTGGTCGTCGCCGTACTGTCCCTGGCGCGTCGTGCCCTGCCCGCGTCGGTACTGCTGGTCGCGTCAGCCCTGGCCGGCACCTTTCCCGGTGCGTTCGTCCTGCTGCTCTGCGCCGGCTGGTCCGCCGGCAGCCGCATCGAGCGCCCGGCGCGGGCACTGGCCGCGTTCACGGCCGGTCTCGTGTTCCACCTTGTCGCCGGCGTGGCCACCGCACCAGATGAAGACCTCGGACTGTCGGTGCTGGTGACCGTCGCACTTACCGGGGGTTCGTTCCTGGTGCTGGCGGTGGTGCCCGGTTTCGCCGCCCGGTACCGTGCCCAGCGGCACGCCCTGATGGACGCCCTACGGCGGCACAACGCCCAACTGGTGCGCGAACGGGCGATGGTGGCGCGCCAGGCGCGGCTGCTGGAGCGGCAGCACATAGCCCAGGACATGCACGACAGCCTTGGCCACCAACTTGCCCTGATCGCCGTGCACACCGGGGCACTGGAGGTGGACCCGGAGCTCAACGGCCGCCAGCGGGAAGGTGTGGGCGTCCTCCGGGAGGCATCCAGATCGGCGATGCGGGAGCTGCGCGAAGCCGTGGGCATCCTGCGCAATGACGCGGAGATGTCCGGGCCCGGTCCGCAGGGAGCCGGGCCCTCCTCGGACCGTGCCGCGGTTTCTGTCGAAGGGCTGGTCGCGTCGTCGCGGGCGGCGGGCGCGACAGTGGAACTGCACCGCTCCGGCGCCCAGCGGACCCTCACCCCCGCTGTCGACCGGGCGGCGTACCGCATCGCTCAGGAGGGACTGACCAATGCGCACAAGCACGCGCCGGGCGCCCCGATCACGGTCGCGCTGCGTTACGAACCGGACAGCCTCGTAGTCGAGGTGGCGAACGGCCCAGTACCGGCCGGGGTTCCGGCTGCACTCCCCGCGATCAGCGGTCAACAGGGGCTGACGGGCCTGCGGGAGCGGGCCCGTCTGGTCGGCGGCATGGTGCACACCGGCCTCACCCCCGGCGGGGGGTTCCGCCTCGCCGGTGTGCTGCCGTACGCCGGTGGCGAGCGGCAGTCCCCTCCGGGCGGCGCGACTTCGGTGGCTGCGGACGACGACTTCCGAGGGCAGATCGGCGGGGCATCGGCGGGAAATGGTGGTGGCGTCCTCGAACGCTCCGTACCGCACAAGGAGTTCACCGCCATCATGAGCAGCAAGAAGAACGCCGCCCTGGGGTGCGCTGCCACCGCCGTGGTCCTCGTCGTGGGCGTCGGCGCCCTTCTGGTGTGGGGGGTGTCGAAAGGGATCGACGAGTTGGAGAAGGGGGCCATACCGGCGAGTGTGTACGAGTCGGCTCGAGTCGGCGAGGCCGAGGCGGACCTGCGCGGGAAGTTGCCGGAAGGCGGCTCGTTGCTCACCGACGGCGTGGAGAAGCAGGGGCCTGCGCTGCCCGATGACGCGGCCTGCGAACACTTCGTGGACGACGAGAAGGACATCGTCTACCGGTTCTGCTTCCGCGGCGGGAAGCTCGCCTCCAAAGTGTCCTACACGTGGAGCCCCTGACCCGAGGTCTGTGACCGCGCTCCCGGCCGGATCGGGCATGATGAGCCGGCCTGTTGTCCGCCTGTCACACCGATCCCGCGCAGGAGACCGCATGATTCGGGTTCTCATCGCCGACGACGAGCCGCTCATCAGAGCAGGCATCAGAATGATCCTCACCTCCGCCGGGGACATCGAGGTCGTCGCAGAGGCACGGGACGGCCGGGAGGCGGTGGACACCGCCCGGAGCACCGCGGTCGACGTGGCCCTGCTGGACATCCAGATGCCCGTGATGGACGGGCTGACCGCGCTGGCCGAACTGGGCCGTGCCGCGCCGGGGGTACGGGTGCTGATCCTGACGACATTCGGGGAACGTGACAACGTCCTGCGGGCGCTCGGCCACGGCAGTGCGGGCTTCCTGCTGAAGGACACCGCCCCGCAGGAGCTGATCCACGCAGTCCGCGCGGCGGCGGCCGGCAACGCATACCTGTCCCCGGCCGCCACCCGCCACGTGGTGGACACCCTCGCCTCCCCCACCGCCACCGTGCGTGGCGAGGAGGCGCGCCGCCGCCTGGCCGGGCTGACCGCTCGCGAACGCGAGGTGCTGGCCCTGCTCGGCGAAGGACTATCCAACGCGGACGCCAGCGCCCGCCTGCATATGAGCGAGGCGACGGTGAAGACCTACGTCAGCCGCGTCCTCACCAAGCTCGACTGCGACAACCGGGTCCAAGCGGCGCTCCTGGCCCGCGACGCGGGTCTGGAGCCGTGCGCAGAGTGAACCTCAGCGCCCCGGCAAACCGTACGTGGAACGGATCCCCGAACTCACCCTCAGAGGTGAGCCCCGTGAACCGGACTACCCGGATGCCGAGGTCCTGCTCACCATCGTCAATGCGGTACGCCATTGCCGACCGGTTCCGGTCCAGCACGTCGACCGCGACGGACGCCGTACCGACGCAGAGCCCTTATTCCGTTACCGTCGTATTGCTGCGGGCAGTGGCAGCCGTTCGCCTGCCGGTTACCGCCGCGATTGAGCCGGCGGTGCTGCTTGTTTCCGGACGAGTACTCCACTGGGCTCGCTCCGCACAACGCAGGTTAAGAGTCCGCAAGGTGGGGACGGTGCGGAGCTGGTGACCGCGACGCTCTCGTAGCGATCACCTTAGTGGCTACTACGGGCTGCACCTGGCGGCAGCTGCCAACTGTGTTCGGTCCGGCCGGCCAACTGTCTACCGACGCTTCACCCTCCGGAGCCAGGAACGGGTCTGAGCCCGGCTCCGCCGCGTTGTCCTCGACGAGCTGGGGTCCCGAGCGGAGTTGGACTGGTGGCGGTGCGCGGTCGACTCGGTCAGCGGGGCCGCAAAAGGGAGCCTTTGACCGGACCGAATCCGACCGATCACAGCAAATTCGGTACGAAGATCTACCAGCGCCAAGGCTCCGGCCCCCGGGGTGTGAGGGCGATCCGTTACCCCTGGGGCCGGATCGTCACGAGTTTCAGCCAGCCGGGCAGAAGGCGTCCGTCTTCGGCATCTTCCCGTCGACGAGGTAGCGCGTGGTGGTGTTCAGCGCGCAGGGGTCGTCGCCGTACACATAGACCCCGTGACCGCTGTCGTCCACGCCGACCAGCCGGGACCGGTCCGCGAACTTCTGCCGCAGCAGCTTCCCCCCGACGTGCGGGGTCGGCACGTCGCGCAGGTTCTGGACGAGCAGGATGTTGCGCGGCCCGTCGTCGTCGATCGCCACCGGCTTCTCCGCCCGGAGCGCGCACCGAGCGGCTACAAGCGGTACGACGTACGGCACCTGGTCCGGCTGATGGGCATCCGCCGGCTGACCGATCTCGGCGTGCCGCTCTCCGACACCCCCACGGTGGCCGCCGCCGACGCGCGGTCCAAGGAGATCCCGCGCGCCCTGGACGCCGAACTCGCGGCGAACATCGAGCGCCAGCAGCACATGCGCCGCCAACTGGCCGCGATCCTGGAGGACGGGGCCTCGCTCGGCCTGCCCGCGTGCTTCGGGGCCGCCGCCACGCTGCCCCAGGCCCAGCAGGACCTCCTGGTGGCGTCCTCGAGCGTCCTCACGCCGACGGCGATGTCCCTCATCCGGGACCAGTACACGCGCCCCGGGACAAGATGGACGAGGAGTTCGAGCACCTGTCGGCCGACGCCCCCGAGGACGTGCGCCGCAGACTGGCGGCCCACCTGGCGCCGCGGTCCGGGCCCAGCGCGCGGACCGGACCGCCCTCACGGACCTGGACGCCGCGTCCCGCCGCAGCGGGAAGCTCACCCGGTCCGTCGTCCCCCAGTCCGTGGCGGCGTTCTACAACGAGGCCCAGCTCGACGTCGTGCGCCTCCTGCACGGCCTCCTCCAGAAAGAGGAGGCTGAGAGGGGCGGGACGGGTGAGACGATGCGTGCTTCGAACAGCGCATCACCCGCGCACTCAAGGCCCTCGTTGAGGCGTGCAAGCCCGTGACGCTCGGTACCTTGCGGTGCGAGCTGGAAGGGCTGCCGACGTTCGGGCGGCAGTCGCGCGCGGTTGACGACCGCGGCGCCTCGGTCAACGACCGCAGCGTGAACGAGGTGCTGTGGTGAGCGACGTCCCCGACGCGGTCTTGCCGCTGCAGGCCCTTCCGGTGGCAGCACACCTGGGGCGCCGGTAGCCATCTGACGAGTTCGTGCACGGTAGGCGGTGAGACATCGAGCCTCGGCCGCCGCGAGCACATGAGCGACGCCATCCAAGCCGTCGCCGGCCTGCTGTCTCACCAGCAGACCGTGGACCTGAAGCCGACAGGGCAGACGTGAACCCAGATCACACCGAAGCTCACGACGTCTCACCGCCTACCCGTGCACGAGCTCGTCAGGCGTCGCGACCGAGCCGGAATCATCTCCGTTCGGCGATGCCGGTGGCCGCCAAGTCGCGCCGTGAGCAGAGCCCCAGCTTGGCAAACACATTGGATAGGTGATGCCCGACGGTGCGGTCGCTGATCCGCAGACGGGCCCCGATCTCGCGGTTGGTCAGATCGCCGGCGGCAAGCTGGGCCACCCGGCGTTCCTGTGTCGTCAGCGTTGCCATGCCCGTGCCGGCGGCGGTGGCACGGCGTGCGGACGCCATGATCAGACGCTGCTCACGCCGGGCCCGCTCGAGCATCGGGAGCGCTCCCAGTGCGTGGAACGTCTCGGCAGCGGCGTCGAGCTGCTGGCGGGCGTCTCGGCGCCGCCGCTGTCGCCGCAACCACTCGCCGTAGAGCAGACGGGCCCGTGCGTGGTCGAACGGGCGCCGGGACGCACCGGGCATGTCCAGCGCCGCCCGGTAGGACCGTTCGGCGGCGGGTTCGTCCAGCAGTGCGCGTGCCAGGTGCGCTGCGAAGCTCGCCCAGTGCGCGCCGGTGCGCCGTAGCCAGGCGTCGAGCGCCTCGGCGCGGCGCTGGCCGATCTCCGGCCGCCGCGCGTGCACGGCGGCCTCGATCGTGTCCAGGCTTGCCAGCAAAGCGACGATCGGATGTGCTGCCTCGTGCCCGTGCTCGTCCAAGCGGGCGAGCAGGTCGAGTGCGGCATCGGCGCGACCGGCCGCCAGAGCGGCCATTCCACGGTTCCAGTAGGCCGAGGCGCTGACCGCACGGTCGCGGCGCGGCCTGGCCAGCTGCAGGGTTCGAACGGTCAGATGGTCGACGCTGCGGCCGTCACCGCGGGCGGCGGCGAGCCACCCGAGGCAGTTCCGGCACTCCGCAGCGATGTGCTCGGCACCGATTCGCTCGGCCGACGCGAGCCCCTCGGCCGCGGCGTCCTCCGCAGCGCCCCACCGGCCCGCGGCGATGTCGAGTCGCGCGATCCGAGCCAGCGCCGCAGCAAGCGAGGTGCCATCGGCGTGACGGCGGTGCCTGCGGACAAGGGCGTGCACGGCATCGGCGAGTGGCTCGTCGAGACCCCACACCAGTCCGAGCGGCGACGCCGGGAGCAGCTGCGACTCCACCCGGGAGATGTGCGCCATGACGTCACCGAGTTCTGCCGACGACGCTGCCCGTGCCGGGTCCATCGCTGGCCCCCACCACGTCCGGACGATCGGGAGGACCTCGGGCAGCCCAGGGGCCGTCAGCCCCGCGAGACGAGTGAGGGACTCACCGACGAGGTCGTCGCGGGCCGCGGACCATCCCGCGTGCAGGGCAGCGGCGCCGAGCTCCACTCTCATGCGCGGATCGTCGAACGCGGCGATGTCGCGACTGATCGATCGGTGGGCTCGTTCCAGAGACCCCTCGGCGAGTTCGAGTACCCCGCGCAGGCCGCGGCTGGCGCGGGTGGCCAGAACCTCGTCGGTCAGGCTCCGGGCATCGGCCAGCAACCGACGCGCCATCGTGGCGTCGCCGCCGTGCCAGGCGGCCACGGCCGCGCCGGCGAGCCTGCGGGTCGCAGCGGCCGGGTCGGCGGACAGCTCGGCGGCCCGCCGCAGGATCGGTACCGCGCCGACGCCCGAGGGCACCGTCTGCTCGAGCAGTCCGGCGATCTCCTCGTCGACGTCGTGAACGGTCGCGGCCCGGTGCCAGACATGCCCGCGACTGCCCGGGGGAAGCGCGGCGGCCAGGGTCCGGTGGGCGTTCCTGCGCTCAGACGGGGAGGCGCTCGCGTAGACAGCGGCCCGGACCACCGGGTGCCGTAGCGCAGGCCGGTCGGGCGTCCCGGCGAGCAGACCCGACCGGATCGTCTCCTCCCAGACCGGCTCCTCGGCGTCGCGGGAACGTGCTGACCGTGCGAGCGTGAGCTGATCACCGTCGGCACGAGCCGCGGCCATGAGCACGACGAACTCGCGTGCCGGGGTCGGCAAGGTCTGCAGGCGCTCGGCGAAGCCCTTACGCAGCCGGGGCCCCACGGGCACCGTGCCGGCGGCAAGATCGTCGATTGGTATAGGCAGCTCGTGCAGTGCCAGCGGGTTGCCCCCGCCTGCTTTCACCGCGCGGGTGACCTCGGGGCCGTCGAGGCCGGGGTGGGCGGCGGCGACCAGTTGGGCGGCATGGTCGTCAGCGAGAGGACTCACCGCGAGCGGATCGACCCCCTCCCACGATCCGCCGGCGGGCGCGTCGTGGCCGGCGACCAGGACCACCACCGGATCGGTCCCCACCCGCCGGGCGACGAATCCGAGCACGAACTCGGTCTCCGCGTCGAGCCGGTGTGCGTCGTCCACGACGATCAAGAGCGGGCGGTCGACTGCCAGCGCCGACAACAGGGACAGGACCGCCACGGCGGTGAGCGACCGGCCCGCTCCGGTGACCTCCCCTGCGAGCACGCCTCGCAACGCTGCCGCCTGGGACACCGGAAGAGTCGCGATCAGGTGCTCGACCGGCCGGAGCAGCGTGTCCAGGCCGGCGAAGGGGGTCCCGGACTCGCACCGTGCGGGCTGTACCGCCAGCGGGGCGAAATCGGGAGACGCCGCCGTGACGTGGTCGAGAAGTGCGGTCTTGCCGATGCCCGGCTCACCCCAGAGCACCAGGGCGCCACCGGTGCCACGGCGGGCTCGGTCGAGCACCTCGGTCACGGCAGCGATCTCTGCCTGTCGTCCGACGAGCGGAGCCGGAGCACCGGTTGCCCTCATCGCGTCCTCTCAGCCGTGACCATCTTCCGGCCCCAGAGGTCCGTGCCGTACCGTCCGAGGTCGGCGGGATCGTCCGACGCCCCGACGAGAACGCCGACCCCGTGCACGAGCGCGATGCCGGTGAGCACCGCTCGGATGCTGATGAGCGCATCCTCGGGCCCCTGCTGCGGCAGTGCCACCCCACCGAGCCGGGTCCCGTTCGGTGGTGCCGACCTGTCCGTGACTGGTGTGCGCATGCTCAGCGGCCTGCCGCAGGCGCTTCTAGGCCCGCAGACCACGGGTCCGAGTACCTTGACCGATGGCCCCGCCGCCGCGGGTAGGGTCGGGTCCCGTTCGTCGATCGCCGAGGACGAGCTTGCGCAAAGAGCACGCCGAACCGCTGCCACGGCACGGGCAGCGTATGGACGAGGCGCTCGCCGCGAGCGCACGCCGAGGTCGGCGCCGCGGGGCAATGCGCCGGTCGAGGCGGCGGTGGCCGTGGTCATGGCGATTCCTCCGAACCGGGGCGGACGCCCTTAGGGAGTGGGTCTCAGGAAGGCGAGCAGGGCGGCGTTGACCTCGTCGGCGTGAGTCCACAGCAGCCCGTGCGGGGCGCCGTCGATCTCCACGTACTGCGCGTCGGGCAGGGCCCGGCGGAAGCGGTGGGCCGTGACTTCGATGGGGAGGATCCGATCGGCGGTGCCGTGCAGGATCAGGGCCGGCGTGCCGCTGGCCCGGACGGCCTCGACGTCGGCGCGGAAGTCCTCGATCCACGAGGAGACGACAGCATGGGCGGCCACGGGGGCGCTGGAGATGGCGACGTTCCAGCTGGCTGTGACCGTCTCCTGGCCGATGCGGATGCCCAGGTTCTCGTCGAGGTTGTAGAAGTTGGAGAAGAACTGCTCGTACCAGGCGTAGCGGTCGCCCTTGGCCGCGGCCTCGATGCCGTCAAAGACGTCCTGGGGCACGCCCTCCGGGTTGTCGTCCCGAGCGACGAGGAAGGGCCCCAGGGAGGCCAGGAAGGCGAGCTTCACGACCCGCTGGTGGCCGTATCGAGCGATGTAGCGGGCGAGTTCGCCGGTGCCCATCGAAAACCCGACGAGGACGACATCGCGCAGGTCCAGGGTCTCCAACAGGGCATTCAGGTCGGCGGCGAAGGTGTCGTAGTCGTAGCCGGTGCCGACCTTCGACGAGTGGCCGAAGCCGCGGCGGTCGTAGGTGATGACGCGGTAGCCGGCGGAGAGCAACTCGCGCGTCTGGCGCTCCCAGCTGTGGCCGTTGAGCGGGTAGCCGTGGATGAGGACGACGGGCTGACCCGCGCCTTGCTCCTCGTAGTAGAGCTCGATCGGCGTGCTGTTCTCGTTCCCGATGGTTACGTGGCCCATGATCTTTTCTTTCCGAGGGTGGCGTGCCTGCTATTGACCGACGAGCCGCCGTACCGCGATCGTTGTCGCTTCGGCGATGGTGGCGTTGCCGGCCGTGGACTCCGGGTCGGCCGGGTCGGCGTAGACGGCGAGACCGGCGGCGCGCGGTCCGCGAACAGCACGATCCCGACGTCGTTGTGCTCGCCCTGTGCTCCGGTCCCGGTCCTGTCCACGATCAGCCTCCCGGCTGGCACGCCGGCGAGATCGGTGAGTTGGCGGGGCCTCCAGGCCACGGCTGTTCCCTCCAGGTGTCGTGTCGTCGACCGACGTGTCGTCGGCCCACATGTCTTCGGCGTGGTCAGGGGCGCGTGAGCCGGCGCCGGCCGGCGATCGGCCTCCGACAGCCCGCCCCACCGCCGTGCAGCTCCCGGTGAGCCAGGGCGTGGACGGCGACCCGCTCGCGCTGCTGCCGTAGCGAAAGGACTCCTCGTCGGCGGGGAAGAACACCTCGGTGCTGATCACGGTGGCCGCTCCCTTGCCGGTCGCTCTGCTGTCGGCTCTCAGCGTCGCGGGGAAGGCACCTGGTCCGCGTCGGTGGAAATCCCTTATCCCGTCACCGACCCTGGCGCGGGGGAGACTGGCATCTTGACGACCCGGTGCTGCCCGCGCGCTTCGCGTCGGTGAGAATTACCGGATAGACGCCGTGTCGGCGCCAGGGGAGGACCAGGCGATGCTCGTGGGACGGCGCGCCGAGCAGGCGGCGCTCGAGCAGCTGCTGGCTCGGGCGCAGGGCGGCGACAGCGGGGTGTTGGTGGTGCGCGGGGAGGCCGGCATCGGCAAGTCCGCCCTCTTGCAGCACATGCGGGAGACCGCCGTGGCGATGGGATTCGGGGTTCACGACGCGGCCGGGGTGGAGGCCGAGGCAGAGTTCGCGTTCGCGGGCCTGCACCAGCTGTGCGCCCCGTTCCTGGCGCGGGCGGTCGAGCTGCCCGAGCCGCAGCAGACCGCGCTCGGGGTGGCGTTCGGGCTGAGCGAGGGTGCTGCGCCGGACCGGTTCCTGGTGGGGCTGGCGGTGTTGAGCCTGTTGGCCGAGAACGGGCCGTTGCTGTGTGTGGTCGATGATGCGCAGTGGCTCGATCAGGCGTCTGCGCAGGTTCTGGCTTTCGTGGCCCGGCGGGTGGGGGCCGAGCGGGTGGTGATGGTGTTTGCGCTGCGCGATCCCGGTGTGACCGACGTCGAGGCGTTCAGCGGGTTGCCGGAACTGCACCTGGCGGGGCTGGGGGCCTCCGATGCCCAGACGCTGCTGGCCGCTGCGGTCCGCGCACCGCTGGACGATGTGGTGCGCGACCGGATCGTAGCCGAGGCGCGCGGCAACCCGCTGGCGTTGTTGGAGCTACCCCGGGGTGCTCCGGCGGTGCAGTTCGCGGGCGGGTTCGAGCTGCCGGACGTGGTGAGCGTTCCGCGCCGGATCGAGGACGGCTTTCGGCGTCGCGCGAACAGCCTGCCTGCCGACGCGCGGATGCTGCTGGTGGTTGCCGCGGCCGAACCGACCGGGGATGCGGCGTTGCTGTGGCGCGCGGCCGCGGAGCTGGGGATCGCCCGCGAGGCAGCTGCGCCCGCGGAGGCCGCCGGGCTGCTGGAGTTCGACTTCCGTGTGCGGTTCCGGCACCCGCTGGTGCGCTCGGCGGTCTACCGGGCGGCCACACCGACCGACCGGCGCCGGGCGCACGGCGCGCTGGCCTCCGTCACCGACCAGCAGGTCGATCCGGACCGGCGTGCCTGGCACCGCGCGCAGGCGGTGGTGGGCACTGATGAGGACGCCGCCGCGGAGCTGGAGCGTTCGGCCGGACGGGCCCGCGCCCGCGGCGGGTTGGCCGCCGCAGCGGCGTTTCTGAAGCGTGCGGCCGAGCTGACCCCTAGGCCGGCCGTCCGGGCGGAACGGGCCCTGGAAGCTGCACACGCCAAGCACGAGGCCGGTGCGTCCGAGGCCCTGGAGCTGCTGACGGTCGCCGCGGCCGGGCCGTTGGACGCCGTGGCGCAGGCCCGCCTAGAGCTGCTGCATGCTCGGATCGCGTTCCACGGGGCAAGGGGCGGCGAGGGGCCGCGGATGCTGCTGGACGCCGCCAAGAGCCTCGCCCCGCTGGACCCGGCGCTGTCCCGGGAGACCTACCTCGACGCGCTCGATGCGGCAATCGTTACTGGCGACCGCGGACGCGGCGGCGTGCGTGCGGTGGCCGACGCAGCCCGGGCCGCGCCCGCACCACCGGAGCCGCCGAGGCCGGTGGATCTGTTGCTCGACGGGCTGGTGACGACGTTCACGCAGGGCTACGCGGCAGGAGTGCCCGGCCTGCGGCGGGCGTTGGACGCCTTCAATCCTCACGAGCGGGACGATCATGCCGTGAACGACGGCGACGACCGTCGCTGGCTGTGGCTGGCCGGCCGGACCGCGATGTCGGTCTTCGACGACCAGATGGTGCACGCGCTGGCCGCTCGTCATGTCCGGCTGGTCAGGGAAGCAGGCGCGCTGGCCACGCTCCCGGCAGCACTGCTCGTCCAGTCCGTCATGCTGGTGCTCTCTGGTGACTTCTCCCGGGCCGAGGAGCAGACCACGATCGCGGCCGCGACCAGAACTGTGCCCGTGCTCCACGGCCAGCTCATCCTGGCTGCCTGGCGCGGCCGCTCGGACGAGACCACCGAGGTCCACGCGACCATGGTCCGGGAAGCGGCTGGACGTGGGGGCCGAACTGAGGACTTCCTGGCGCAGTACGCCATGGCGGTGCTGCACAACGGTCTGGGCGACTACCCAGCGGCTCTGGTCGCTGCGACGCGGGCTTTCGAGTCCGACGAGCTGACCCACAGCAACCTGGCCCACTCCGAGCTCATTGAAGCGGCATGCCGTAGCGGCCGGCCGGAGCGTGCGACCGCTGCGCTGGACCAGCTCAGCTCACGGGCGCTGGCCAGCGGCACCCCATGGGGGCTCGGGCTGGCGGCGCGCTCATGGGCATTGGTCAGCACCGGCCCGGCCGCCGAGGAGTACTACCGCGAGGCGATCGAGCAGCTACGAAACTGCCGAGTGGCCACCCAGCTGGCCCGGACTCATCTCGTCTATGGCGAGTGGCTACGCCGCGAGGGCCGCCGCCAAGGCGCCCGCCAGCAGCTCCGCACCGCCCACCAGATGCTGTCGGACATGGGTGCGCAAGCGTTCGCCGCACGCGCCGCCCGCGAGCTGCGCGCCACCGGCGAGCACCCACGCAGCCGGTCCGCCCAGCCCTCGGACGCGCTCACCGCACAGGAGCTGACGATCGCCCGGCTGGTAGCTACCGGGGCGACCTCCCGGGAGGTCGGCGCACAGCTGTTCTTGAGCCCGCGCACCATTGAGGCCCACCTCCGCAGCATCTTCCGCAAGCTGAGCATCACCTCCCGGCGACAGCTGCGGGACCTGCGGCTTCCCTGACGGGCTGGCAGCGTGCGTGCCCTGTCGCGGTACAGCGAATGCCGCCCGGAAGGCCAGCGAGCTGCGCCCTTTGGAGCTCGTAAACAGGATCAAGAGCGCGCCGTCTTGAGGCGACGCCTGCACTTGCGGTTGCTGATCAGCCGGATGTCCTCTTCCGTGAGGGCACCGTCGGCAGCGGTCCTGACGGCTTCGAGGAGCGTCGTGCGGTCCTGGTCGGCCAGGAGCCGAGCCAACTCGGCTTCGTCGCCAACAACCAGCCGCAGGCTGCTTCCGGGGAGGTCCAGCCCGACGCAGCCCTGGAGGAAGCTGATGACCTTCCAGAAGTTCTCGTGGACATCACTGGTGTCAACGAGCGCCTTGACGATCTGAGGGGCCTCGGTGCCGGGAATCGCCTCCATGGCCGCTGTCCTCGCAGCCTTGGTCTTGTCCTTCTTCCACAGTTTGATCCTGGGCGAGAGGACGCCGTCCTTGTTGATGAGGATGACATGGCACAACGTGGCCACCTGCGGCCGGTCGCCGAGGAGGAATTCGGTGATCAGACGCCCCCTGCGCGTGTCGTAGACGTAGGGAAATCCGTGGCCGCGTATCTCAAGATCCGAGAAGTCCTGCAGTACGACGTTGAACTCCGTGGTTGGCGGACCGATGCGGAGACGCCGAATGACGGCTGGATCGGGCTCGGCCGTCTGGTTCCTCCAGTCCGGTGGGACGGCTGGCAGGGGCGCTATGTCGCCTTCGACCACGAGAGGCTGAACATCTTCGCGCTGGAGCCTGGTGAGCACGGATTCGAGTCGCTGCCAGTCGCGTCGGTGACCGCTTTTGTGAAGGCGGGCAGCAGAACTCGATCCACGTTGAGGACAACCTCGTACGTATCGACCGTCCATCCGTCACCGGGCATGGGGTGGTAATTGCCGCCGTCACAGCGCAACGTGAGGACGGCCGGGCGGAGCAGGTCGCGGGCGACCTGCTCGCCTTCGCGGTCGAGGAGACTGTAGGTGTGCCCGAGAACGAGGTCGAGTTTGCCGGTGCCGTCGTTGGCGAGCGGCAGCGAGACCATCGGGCCAGTGGCCGGCGTGGGGAACGGTGCGTAGATCGGCCGACCCGACAGGAACTCGAAGGCGCGGAAGGTCCGGCCGTCCGGCCCGAGGAGGCGGTTCAGCTCCTCGACTCGTCGGGATGACTGGTCGACGTCGGGCTGTACCTCTGGATGAACGAGCCTTGCCAGGAAGGCGAGAAGCACCTCATCAGGACCATCGAAGAGTTGGAATCGTTGGTCCTCGAAGACCCAGTCATCCGGCACGTCGAATGGATTGTCGATCCGGTGCTGGTCGATGTCGCCACGCGCCGTCGTGAACCGGGAGTCCATCGACGCCAGCCCGTCCAGGTCGTACAGGCCCTCCAGGATAGTCAATCTCGTCGAGCCGTCCCCACCAGGGGCCGCCCTCGCCGCGTAGGTAGTCAAAGATGTCGCGTCGCGTAGCCGCCGTGATTCTCGGCGGGCTGAATATTGGGGACTCTTGGGTCTTGTGGCCTCAGCAGGCGACGTCGTCATCCAGGGCTCTAACGTGACGGGGTCGTCCGCCGCGCCAAGCCTTCGCAGTCCCCGGGGACGCTGACGGCGAAGACGCCACCGTGTCCGTAAGCCCAGATAGAGATGCGCTCCGGGCCGAGGGGCCTCCGTCACCGCGCGGCTGACGCTCGCCCGAATCAGCGTGCGGCACGCCACGCTGATCTGGCTGACCTGCGGGGCGACATGCCAGGAGCGGGCACTGATCCTGGCCTCGCCGCACCCGTCGCCCCGCCCAAGCTGGGACGCAGCCAACAGGTACGGCGTCCCACCCTCTGCCGGTGAATCGGTGACGTGAGGTGGTTGGCCCCGGACAGTGGCCAGCGTTCGGGCGCGCCACTACCACCGACGGTCCCCGCCGAGCGGCGGCTTGCAGCGGGCCGCGGAGCTCCAGCGCATGCAACCCACCCACCAACACCGGGGGCTTTTTTCACTGAAGAGCCAACCATTCCCCCACCGCTGCAGGCGACCTGACCAGCACCCCAACACGCCTGACACCCCATCAGGACGAGCGTCAAATGAGCGTCATTCAAGGCGTCGGCCGGAGGCTGTCAAGCCGGATGAATCGTGGGTGACTGGCCGTCCGCCGCGCCGTCCCCCGGAAGGGAAGCCGCAGAGCCCGCGTCGGGTTGCCCGCGCTTGATGGCCGTGTCCACTGCGGCACCGATGCGGCGCAGTGCCGCCAGTTCCTGAGGACCGAGATCATCGATCAGGTACTCGCGGACTGCGGCGACGTGTCCCGGCGCCGCTGCCACCACTACGTCGTAACCGGCCTCGGTCAGCGTCGCGGTGGTGCGCCTTCCGGAACCGGGGATCCGCTTCCGTGCGAGCAGTTCGCGCTTCTCGAGCCGACCGACGACATGGGACAGCCTCGACAGTGACGCCGCCGTTCGCGCGGCCAGGGCGCTCATCTGCATGGTGCGGTCCGGCTGCTCGGAGAGGACCGAGAGCACCATGTACTCGAAGAAGGTGAGCTGAGCCTCGCGCTGCATGCGCGCATCCAGCGCGGCCGGCAGGCTGATCATGATCGCGGAGTTGGCCAGCCACGCCGCCAGCTCGTCGCCGTTCAGCCATCGCGTCTGGGCAACCGGACCGGTGGACTCCCCCGAGTCGGAGCCTTCGTCGGCCCGAGCCGTCGCCTCGGATGTCGGGCCGTTCCGAGGTCGCCGACGGCGCCGGCCGTTCGTGTCATCTGCCGTCCTCGCCATGAGGACATCCTAGACCCACTTATTGACGCGTCAAGTTCGAAGGAGTAGAACTTGACGCGTCAAGTTCGCTCTGCGGCGCTGAGGCCCGCCCCACACGGAATGGACAACAGATGCAGTCCACGTCGCTCGGCAAGCTCGATGTCCCGCGCATCGGCCTTGGTGTCATGGGGATGTCGGCGTACTACACCGGCGCCGGCCGGGACGGAGCCGAGTCGATCCGCACCATTCGTCGCGCCGTCGACCTCGGTGGCACCCATCTGGACACCGCCGAGGTGTACGGCCCCTACGTCAACGAGGAACTGCTGGGTCGCGCGATCAAGGGCCGCCGGGACGAAGTCGTCCTCGCCACCAAGTTCGGCCTCGTCTCCCACACCGGCCGACCGGGCCCGGACAGCACCCCCGCCAACATTCATACGGCTGTCGACGGCTCACTGCGGCGACTCGGAACCGACCGCATCGACCTCTACTACCAGCACCGGGTCGACCCCAACACTCCCATCGAGGAGACGGTGGGGGCGCTGAGCGAGCTGGTGGAGGCGGGCAAGGTCCTCCACATCGGGCTGTCGGAGGCGGCAGCGGCGACCGTCCGCCGGGCCCATGCGGTCCATCCCGTGGCCGCTGTCCAGAGCGAGTACTCGCTCTGGACGCGGGACCCGGAGGCCGAGGTACTGCCCACGCTGCGTGAGCTCGGCATCGGACTGGTTCCCTATGCACCGCTGGGACACGGCTTTCTCACCGGTGAAATCCGCACCCTGGACGGCCTGGACGCCGCCGACTGGCGTCGCTCCAATCCCCGGTTCACCGGCGACAACCTCACGCACAACCTGCGCATCGTCGACCAGGTACGCGAGGTCGCCGACGAGGTCGGGGCCCCGCCCGCGCAGGTCGCTCTTGCCTGGCTGCTCGCGCAAGGAGACGGCATCGCGCCCATTCCGGGGACGAAACGCGTCGACCGCCTCAAGGAGAACAGCGCCGCCGACGGTATCCGACTCACTCCGGGCCAGATCGCCCGCCTGAACAACCTCACACCGGCGTCCGGCGAACGCCATGCCGAGCCCGACATGGCCGCTGTCGACCAGTGAGAGAAGCGCGAACGCGCCGATTCGCCCCGCGCACCACGCCCCGTCTTGCTTCAGCGAAAGAAACGGAACACCACATCATGTCAAGCAATCTCATTCGGGTCGGCATCATCGGCGCGGACACGAAGGCGAGCTGGGCGGGCGCATCGCACATACCCGCGCTGGCGGCACAGCCCGACTTCCACCTGGCCGGTGTGGCGACGCGGCACGAGGAGAGCGCGCGCGGCGCTGCCGAGGCGTTCGGCGCCGAGCGTTGGTTCGCGGACCCCTACGCGCTCATCGGTGATCCTTCGATCGACCTCGTCACCGTCGCGGTGAAGGTCCCGGCTCACCGCGAGCTCGTCCTGGCGGCCCTCGCGGCGAACAAGGCCGTGTACGCGGAGTCGCCGCTGGGCGCGACCGTCGCGCAGACGGAAGAGATGGCTGACGCGGCCGGCTCACTGCACACCGCGATCGGCCTGCAGGGCCGGCTCAACCCCTCGGTACGCCGCGCGGCGGAGATCATCGCTGAGGGCCGGCTCGGGCGGCTGCTCTCGGCGCGAGTCGCCGCGACGACCTTTGGCAACGGCCCGGAGTCGGTGAGCGCGTACGAGTACTTCGACAAGGCAGCGTCCGGAGCCGGTTTCCTCACCATTGCCGCGGGCCACGTCCTGGATGTGGTCGAGGCCGTTCTCGGCGACATCACCGAGATCGACGCCCGCACCGAACTCCTTTGGCCACAGGTGAAGTTGGTCGACACCGGCGCGATATCCGTCCGCGAGGTCCCGGATCACCTCGACGCCATCGCCAAGACCTCCTCGGGGGCGCCGGTCGGGGTGCAGATCCTGGCGGGCGTGCCCGCCTCCGACGCCCATTTCAGTCTGGAAGTACGCGGATCGGAGGGCTGGCTGAAGCTGACGGGCGACCACCCCGCGGGCGTTCAGGTCGGCGACCTCACCCTCGCGTCGAGCGTCGACTTCACCGCGCCCGACCGCCCGGTCGCCACCGGCGCGGGACCCACCGCCGCCGACATCTGGACGGGCGCTTCCATCAACGTCGGCGAGGTCTACGCCAGCCTGGCCCGCGACATCACGAACGGCACCCACCACACCCCGGGATTCCAGCACGCCGCCCACAACAGCCGTCTCATCGCCCGAGTCGAACAAGCCGCCCGGACCGGCGTCCGGCAGTGACGCCACCGCACCTCGCGGCACCGTGCCTTACTGCCGTGACGGATACGGCGACCGATCCGCGGGCACGGGCGGCCGACATAGGTTCGGACTCGCTGAAGGGTTCCTGAGGCCCACCCCCCGATCAGGGAGTCGTTGATGATGTCAGTCCCTCGTCACCATGGCCCTCGCGGCGCTTCGCGGCAGGCTCACGGCGTATGACCACCTCCGCGCGCGCCGCTGTTCTCGAAGCGCAGGACGGGCCCTTCGAATTCCGCGACATCGAGATCGAGGACCCGCGGTCCGACGAGGTACTCGTTCGCATGGTCGCGACCGGAATATGCGCGACCGACGCTCACGTGCGGGCACAGCGCATGGCGACGCCGCTGCCGGTGGTGCTGGGGCACGAGGGAGGAGGAGTCGTCGAACGCGTGGGGGCCGCTGTCACCACCGTCGAGCCCGGTGACCACGTCGTCCTCTCCTACCACTCGTGCGGCCGCTGCAAGCCGTGCATGTCCTCGCACGCGGCCTACTGCGACAACGTCTGGGCGGCCAACTTCGCAGGTGCCCGCCTGGACGGATCGAACGGTCTCCACGTCGCCCACGGTGCTGAGCCGCACGGTCACTTCTTCGGCCAGTCCTCGTTCGCCACACACGCCCTGACGCACCAACGGAACACGATCAAGGTCCCCCGCGATCTGCCCCTCGACGTCATGGCTCCGCTGGGGTGCGGGCTGCAGACGGGCGCGGGGGCCGTACTCAAGGCCCTCGCCGTGCCGGCGGGAGCGTCCTTCGCGGTCTTCGGCGTGGGAGCGGTGGGCCTGGCGGCGGTCATGGCGGCACATGTCGCGGGTGCCACCACCATCGTCGCCGTCGACGTCGACGCCGGCCGCCTCGAGCTGGCCCGCGATCTCGGAGCGACGCACCTCGTGAACGCCGGCCAGGTCGAGGATCTGACCGGCGCGCTCCGCGCCGTCGACGAACGCGGTCTGGAGTACGTCCTCGACACGAGCGGCCGCGCGGAGAACCTCGACGCCGGGGTCGGCGCCCTGGCACCGATGGGCCGATTCGGCTTCGTGGCGTTCCACGAAGGAGCGGGCGCCATGCTCGACGCCGGGCGGCTCACGCTCGGCCAGTCGCTTCAGGGCATCATCCAGGGCGACGCCGTCTCGTCGCTCCTGATCAACGACCTTGCCCAGCTCTATCGAGCGGGCCGGTTCCCCATCGACCGACTGCTGTCCTTCTACGACTTCGCCGATATCAACACCGCGTTCGAGGATGCGGGCTCAGGCCGCGTCACCAAGGCGGTCCTTCGATTCACATCACCCGGATAGCCCACCCGTTCGACAGCTTCCCAAGAACACAGAAAGGCGTTACGCCGGTGTGCCAGAGCAGTCAGATACCCATCAGCGTCGAAGAAACCCCGAGCTTCTACGGGATCGACCACTATGGCTTCCCCCGCGCGGGGGCGGACGACCCGTTGGACCCCGCGGGCTATTACCCCCCGTACTTCCAGAGCGAGCACTTCCAGAAGTACGGCTACCACGTGGAAGAACTGCGCGGCGGCTTCTACTGGGTCACCAGTGCCGGCTACGACGCCGCATTCGTGGTGACCGAGGAAGGCGTGGTCGCGATCGACGCACCCCCGACGCTGGGCGAGAACATGCTGGCGGCGATCGAGGACGTCACCGACCGACCCGTGACCCACGTCATCTACAGCCACTGGCACGCCGATCACATCGGCGCGGCCTCCGTGTTCGGTCCCGCCGTCGAGATCGTCGCACACCGCATCACCAAGGAACTCCTGGAGCGCTTCCCCGACCCGAAGCGCCCCCTGCCGACGAGGACGTTCGACGACGAACTCGTCCTCGAAGTGGGCGGCGTGAGCCTGCACCTCTCCTACAAGGGAGAGAACCACTGCCCCGGCAACATCTTCATCTACGCACCCCAGCAGAAGGTGCTCACGGCCGTCGACATCGTCAGTCCCGGGAGCGTCACGTTCATGCACTGCGACGCCTCGCAGAACATCTCCGGCTGGTACGAGGCTCAGTCTCAGATCCTCGAATACGACTTCGACTACTTCGTCGGCGGGCACCACATGCATTACGGCACCTACGAGCAGGTGAAGCTGTGCGTGGAGTACTTCAGCGACGTGCTCGAGGGGGCGACTGCGGCGGTCGAGCGGTTCAGCCGCTCGGACGCGCTCGCCGACATCGTGACCGGCACCGGCTGGAACAGGATCTTCGTCGGTACCGAGAACTGGATCAGCTCCATGGCGAACTACACCACCCGCCACGTCCTCGAGAAGGAGACGAGCGACGGCCGGCTCTGGTGGGAACGGCTGGCAGGAGCAACCACCCAGACCAAGTACCACGCGTACACCGTGCTGGAATCGATCCGCCTCGAACGGCCCCGGCCCGACTACCGCCTGCGGGGCGAAAATCCTCCGGTCTTCCTGACCTGACACCGTTCTGAACGGTGCGAGCAAACGACCCTTGTATACGAGAAGGATCATCATGAAAGCCGCCGTCATCACCTCGTTCGGAGAACCCTCCGTGTTGCGGGTTGCGGAGGCTCCGCGACCGGTGCCGGGTCCGGGTCAGGTACTGGTGCGGGTTCACGCCGCGGGGGTGAACCCGGCGGAGATCCAGGCCCGCGCCGGAGCGTTCGGCCTGCGTGCTCCCGCCATCATCGGATTCGAGTTCGCCGGCGTCGTCGAGGCGGTCGGCCCGGGCGTCGACGTGGGCGTGGTCGGCGACCGCGTCGCCGGGTGGCCGGACTCCGCCACTCAGGGCTCCTACGCCGAATACACGGTCAGCAGCAACTTCGCGATGATCCCCGACGGCGTTTCCTTCGAGGAGGCCGCGGCTACTGTCATCGGCGCCGACAACGCGGCGAGGGCTCTCGGGCTTCTGAACATTCGCCCGGGTGAAACGCTCGTGGTCACCGGCGCGAGCGGTGCTCTGGGCGGCGCCGCCGTGCAGTTCGCGCGACAGCGGGGTGTGACGGTGATCGGCGTCGCCGGGACTGCCAACGCCGACTTCGTCAGGAGTCTCGGAGCGACCCCTGTCGCCCACGGCCCGGGCCTGGTCGATCGCATCCGTGCCGCCGCTCCGGGCGGGGTCGACGCCGCGCTCGACACCGTCGGCAAGGGGCTCCTTCCCGCCCTCGTCGATCTTCTCGGCGGCCCCGACCGGATCGTGACGCTCGCCGACCGCGATGCCGCACAACACGGCGTCGCATTCAGCCCCGGGGGCAGCGGGAACCGCGACCGCGGCCCTGTCCAGGAAGCCCTGAATCTGATCGCCGCCGGCGCATGGACCGCACGCATCGGCCGGAGCTTCCCACTCGACAAGGCCGCGGACGCTCATCGCCTCGTCGCCACGGGCCACACCCACGGCAAAGTCATCCTCCTTCCCTGACTCGGCCGACCGGCCATTCAACCACGACACCAATTAATTGGAGAATCCGAAATGCCTGCAGTCCTCGTCCATGGTGTACCTGACACCCACCGGCTCTGGGACACCGTCCGTTCCCATCTTCAACGCGAAGATATTGTGACGATCGATCTCCCCGGGTTTGGCGTACCCCTGCCAGAGGGATTCACGTCGACGAAGGAAGAGTATCTCGATTGGCTTATTAAGAAGATCGAAGAAATCGGCGAACCCGTCGACCTGGTCGGTCATGACTGGGGGTCTCTTCTCACGGGTCGTCTCGCGTCTGTCCGGCCAGATCTGGTGCACACATGGACAGGCATCAGCGGACCAATCGATCCGGAGTATCCGTGGCACTATCTTGCCAAGATCTGGCAAACGCCGGGCGAGGGTGAGAAATGGATGGCGGACCTCGACCTCGAGGCGTTCGCGGCAAGCCTCAACGAGGCTCAGATGCCGCGCGACGCGGCAGACGAAGCGGTCCGGCATATCGATGCCACTATGAGGGCAAGCATTCTCGCCCTTTACCGTTCGGCGATCGAGGTCGGGGCGGAGTGGAAGCCAGGTCTGAGCAAGGTGACCGCACCAGCGCTAGTGATCTGGGGCCTGGACGATCCGTTTCTTCCTCACCGCTTCGCCGACGAGCTCGGTAATGCCACACGCGCACGTGCCGTCTTCAAGCTGCGCAGCTCGCACTGGCCGATGATCGAGCGTGCGGCCGATGTCGCGCGCGAACTCGAGGCCCACTGGGCTCACGTGTAAAACCTGCACTTGGGTCACTCGGGCTCACCATGGCGAACGCCAATAATTGCTCGCTCGCCATGGTGAACCCGAGTGCCCACGCATGTGTCCGGAAACGAATCATCGTGACACAGCCCTGAGAGCGTTTCCGGGCTGCACATGGCAGGAGCATCCTTATGACGAATTCAGCACATACCCAGATCGGCGTCGGTATTATCGGGGCTAGTTCCGATCGGGGTTGGGGCAGAATTGCTCATGTCCCGGCGCTGCAGGCGCTCGACGCGTTCCAGATCCGCGCCGTCAGCACGACTCGTATGGAGAGCGCGAACGCGACCGCTCGCCGGCTGGGCGCCGATCTCGCCTTCGACACACATAACGCTCTGGTCGGGCGACCGGAGGTCGACCTGGTGGTGGTCGCGGTCAAGGTGCCGGATCACGAGCAGATTGTGTCCGACGCGCTGGCCGCGGGCAAGATGGTTTATTGCGAATGGCCGCTCGCGAGAAACCTGTCCGAGGCCGAAGCGCTGGTGGGGTTTGCCCGCGAGCGGCGGCTGCGCACGGTTGTCGGGTTGCAGGGCGGCCTGCACCCGCCGATCCTCTTCCTTCGCGACCTCATCGCGCAAGGCGTGATCGGCAAGCCGCTCAGCACGAGCATCCGAGCGCATCTGGCCGACGACATGTGGGTCGGCCGATACGACCCGCCGGTCGAGTACATGGCCCACGCAAAGCATGGCGCCACGCTTCTGAGCATCATGCTCGGCCACGGGCTCGAACCGCTTGCGCGCGTGCTCGGCACGTTCGAGAGTCTGTCCGCCGTCGTCGCCAATCAGCGCGGTGACGGCGTCCGCCTATCCGATGGCGCGTCGCTGCCGAAGGACGCTCCGGACGAGATCGTCGTCGCCGGCGTTCTCGAAGGCGGGATCGTCACCTCGCTGCACTACAGTGCCGGGCAGTCGGCCGGCTCGGCGACGGTATGGGAGATCCAGGGCACCGAAGGCAGTGTGCGTGTGGAGTCGGCGTCGGGCTACCTTCACTTCACCGATTTCACCATCACGCTGCGCCGCGGCAGCGAGCCTGTCCAAGTACTACAGGTCCCCCCCGCTTATGCGGCTCCTGACCTGCAACTCGACGCACCCGCAGCGGGGGTCGCCCGCCTCTACGCCCAGTTCGCCGCCGACCTCCGCGACGGAACCGCCGATGCGCCGGATTTCGCGGTCGCACTCGATCGCCACCGGGTACTCGAGGCGATCACACGCGCCGCTGAAACAGGTCATCGGCAGCATCTGTCCCGCCCCGACCGAATGAACTCCAATCTTTGAACCCGAGAGAGGCACTGCCGCAGGACCCGAGGAGATGGCGATCCGCGAGCTAACCCTGACTTGATCACACAGAGCTGACTCGCACCGTGTCGAAGAACTCTGCCGACCAGCGGGACCTCGCCCTCCATCCCTCTTCTTCAATGCGGCGCCGACTACGTCGCTCGTCCACCGTTTCCCCCGCGCCGTGCAGCGCTCATCCGCATCGCCGAATCGTGCCCATGTGTGCCCCACGACGCGGGCTGCTCAGGTGGCATTCGACACCAGCTGGCCGCGAAGGCACAGCTGGCCCTCATAGCGGCAATGCAGGCGTGGCGTGGCCATGCCTGTGCGTCTTCGGTCGGGATGATCCTCGAAGAGCCCGACGATCAGGACAACGATCGAGCGCAGCGCGATTCGGGACATTTATCCGCGGAATCGTGCTGGAAGCCGTGTGGACCACCGAGCCCGTCGCGCGACACGAGGGCAGGCACTACACCTTCCCTGCCGCCCGCATCGGGCCCAAGCCGCTCCAGCGCCCCCGGCCCCCGATCTACCTGTCCGGCTTCGCCCCGGCCTCCCGACACCGGGCGGCCCGCGGCGCGAAGCGGCGTACTTCCCGTCGCGGTGCCCGTCCGGGGTTCCGCATTCGACCCCGCCGCCGTGATCAACCAGCCGCTGCGGGAAGTCCGCCGCCTCGCCGAGGCCGAGGGCCGCGACCCGGCCGGCATCGACGCCATCCTGAGGATCAACCCCACCACCGAGTCAACCGTGCCGGAGATCGCGGACATCATCCTCCGTACGGGAGACGAGACGGACGTCGACCACGTCTTCGTCGACTTCGTCCACCTGGCCGACCAAGGCGTGGACCAGGCCCTGGAACTGCTGCGTCAGACGATGGAACTGTCCCCCTGAAAGCCGAGCCGCAAGACGGCGCGGTCCGCCCCGGGGGCCGCGTCATCGCGTCGGTCCCTCGCGCGCGGTCGAGGTGGCGGCATGGAGCCAACGGCGCAGGACGAGGGTCACAGCCGGCATCATCAGATACGTCATCAACGTACTGAACAGCAGCGCGAGCATCAGCACCCGCGCCACAAGCGGCCAGGCGCGGAGCGCCGGCCCCAGAAGACCGTTGCCGATCAGGGAGATCGGAAGTACGGCCGCGAAGGCGGCGAGCGCCATCTTCCACCGAGGCGGCGCCGTCGTGGGCGTGTCGTGCGCAGTGGTGAACAGGGTCTCCATTCCGGAGAGTTCGCGACGCGCCACCTCGCTCTGATGGTGGCCCTCGCAGTGGTCGAACAGTGCGGCACGCTCAGGTGACGTCGTCCAGTGCCGCGCGGACTCCTGGTCGCGGAACCGGTGGATCAGAACCCATGGCCCGGCGGCCGTGGCAGGCCGGAACAACCCGTCCCCCAGGTGTCCGGGAAACGCTGAGGCGGTGTCGGTCACCCGCCCGAACCACTCCCGGAAGTCCTGTTCGTAGCCGGGTTCCACAGCGCGCGCGGTCAGCAGGGTGACGTCGGCCGGGCCGACGTCGTCCGTCTCGGTCATCGATTCTCATTCCGCCGTCGAGAGCTGTCAGAGCTGCGGTGCCACATGCACGAGGTGCTTGGTCTCCTGAAATTCCTCGATCCCGCGGATGCCGTTCAGGCGGCCCACTCCCGACTGCTTGAAGCCGCCCTCCTCGAACTGGTCGTGGACCATGGCCCAGGTGTTGGTCCAGACGGTCCCGGCCCGCAGTTCGCGGCCGACGCGCATGGGGCGGTCGACATCACGGGTCCAGATGCTAGCGGCCAGGCCGAACTCGGTGGCGTTGGCACGCGCCACGGCGTCTGCCTCGGAGTCGAACACCTCGAAGGTGGCGACCGGCCCGAACACTTCGCGCTGCACGATCGGCGAGGACACGTCGGTGACCTCGATCAGGGACGGGCCGAGGAGCGCCCGATCCCGCTTGCCCCGCACGAGGACGGTGGCGTAGTCGGCCGCGGCGGCCACGGTCTGTTCGACCCGTTGGGCGTTTCCTTCGTCGATCATGGGGCCCATCTCGCTGGCGGGGTCGTCACCGGGCCCGACCCGGACCGTTTCGAGGGCGGCGACGAGCCGCCGCCGGAGTTCGTCGGCCACGCCGCGCTGGACCAGTATCCGGCTGCCCGTCATGCAGAACTGGCCCGCGAACATGGTGACGGCCTTGGTGAGCACGGGCACGACGGCGTCCAGGTCGGCGTCGTCGAAGACGAGCATCGGCGTCTTTCCGCCCAGCTCCATGGACAGCGTTTTCAGCGTCGGTGCGGCCTGTTCCATGATCACGCGGCCGACCTCAGTGGAGCCGGTGTAGCTGATCACGTCGACGTCCGGGGAGGAGACCAGCTCCGGAGCCCCGGTATTCCCGCTCTCGGTGAAGACGTTGAACACGCCCGGGTCCAGGCTCGGCGTGTCGGCGATGATCTCGCTCAGCACTCCGTTGACCAGGCCGGTCTGCGCCGGCATCTTCATGACCACGGTGCAGCCGGCGGCCAAGGCGGGTGCGAAGGATCGCGCCGAGAGGATGACCGGTGAGTTCCACGGCACGATCACCGCGGCGACGCCCGCGGCTTCGCGCAGGGTCATCGAGTACATGCCGGGCCGCACTTCCCCGGCCCTGCCGTGGTCGGTGAGGGAAAGCGCCGCGTGGTAGCGGAGCTTGGGCACGGTGCCTTCGACTTCGAGGGCTGCCTCGGCGAGTACTTTCCCGTTCTCCCGCGCCAGGAGGGTGATCAGTTCGTCCTTGCGCTGCTCGAGCCGGTCGGCCAGTTCGTGCAGCGCTGCCGCACGCCGGTGGCGGTCGCGGGACCAGGCGGTGGAGTCGAAGGCCCTTCGGGCCGCGGCCACGGCGGCCCTCGCCTCCCGCGCACCGCCGTCGGCGAAGGTGCCGAGCAGGCCGTTGGTCGCGGGGCTGCGTGACTCGCCGCGGGAGCCGGAGTCCTGCCACTGCCCGTCGATGTAGTGGCGCGCGTGGGGCAGGGTTTCGGATGTGGGCATGAGGTGGCCTCTCGTCATGCGTCGCACGGCGTTTCGCCGCGGGCGCGGGACAACGTCAGCGACGCTACAAATCAGGGCCGGTGGGCGAATCGGGCGGGCAATCCGTTGTTTTCCGCCGGAGGCGTCGTACGCCCGCTCCGCCGCGTCCTCCCTGGTGTCGGCGTACACGTGAACGTGGCTCTGGCTTGATTTTCGTAGGTGGAGATCATTGCGTCGGGGCGGGGGTCGGCCGGCCTGCGCCGCGGGCAGAATGAGGCTGTGCCCTGTTGAACTGGCGTGTCTGATGCCGCACTTGATGAGTGTGCTGGTGGTCTCGGTCGATTCCTCCGGCCCGGTAGTGATAGTCCGGGCCCGGACGAGGGCGCGTGCTCCTGCAGGCTGTACGGGATGCGGGACGCCGAGCAAGTGGATCCACAGCCGTTACAAGCGGCAGCTGGCAGACGCTGCCGTGGGTGGCCGCCCGGTCCGGATCGATCTGAGCGTGCGGCGTTTGTACTGCGAAAATTCGGCCTGCCCGAAGCAGACGTTCGCCGAGCAGGTTCCGGGACTGACAGTCCGCTACCAGCGGCGCACACCGTTGCTCCAGCAGGTGGTCGAGGCGGTCGGCATCCTGCTGGCTGGCCGCGGCGGCGCTCGGATGCTGCAGGTCATCGGCGTGGCGCTCTCGCGGTGCACAGTGCTCTCCCAGCTGATGCGGGCACCGCTTCCGCCGCTGGTTACGCCCCGGGCGCTGGGGGTGGACGACTTCGCGCTCTACGGCGATTCCTACGGCACCCTCACGGACTCCAGACCGTGGCTGAGAATCACTGGGCCTTTCGCCTCAAGGGCGGCAGCGAAGTCCCCGAACAGGGCGAGCCCGGCCATCTGCGTGCCGTGTCCGCTGCGGTCGGCTGGTGTACTGCCTGGCAGCACGCTGTAGGCCCGCTCGTACAGTGCGGGCTTGAGTAGCGAATGTTCCTGGGGCTATGCCCGTGTCCAGGATGCATACCGCGGGGGCCTGTGGGTCGGCCGGCTCAATACGCTCGGCGAGATCTTCGACGAGGTCCACGCGAAAGGCGCGGTCAACGGCGTAGAGGCCCTCGGCGAAGGTCGGCCTGCGGATCTCGGCAGGGCAGGCGTTCGTGGCCAGCAGGACTGTGAGCTCTTCGCCGGTCGTCGCGACATGCGCGACAAGACGCTCGCCCACATGGATCGCTCGGTCGCTCATGCGCCACTGCCGCTCGCCAGCAAGGGCACGCAGGGTGACAATCGGATCCGTCGGCGAGATCCGTGGATCAAACCACAGCTCCCACCACCGCTCCTCGTCCATGGGCGGCAGCTCCTGCCGCTCCTGCCAGAGGTGCTCCAGAAGCGCTCGGTGGATCTGCTCCATGTTGGCCACCAAAGGGGCCTGCTTCGGGTTGCCCCCGTCGGCGTCCTCGGTGAAGGCATGGATCCGCTGCGTGAACGAGGTGACTCCGTCGAATGGGATCCAGACCAGCGCATCCTGCGGACCGTCGTCGGTCTGCGGATGGCTGCTCATGAGGGTCAGGCCCGAGCCGTCGAGACGCTCCAGCGACAGCGGGTGGTCACGCGCTGCTTCGATCCGCACGGCGAAACCGTCGGGTTGGAACGCGTCGGGGATCTCGTGGATGAGCTGGGCCGACTCGCGTTCGGCCTTCTCAAGACCATCCACAAGAGCAGCAGCGTGCGCGTGACGGTCTTCGCGTTGGGCTAGTACTGCAACGGCGTTTGAGGTGACGGGGCGGCGGTTCTATGGGCTGTGGCCTCGTCGTTTGTAGTGACTGTGGCGGGCTTGGTGCTGGCGGCGGCGTCGCCAACGGGACCAGTGCAGGACGAAGTCGACGTGGTGGTGGGTGCCGTAGGCGAGGCGAGTGAT
>NZ_JBSHAO010000070.1:0-40653 GCF_053611545.1 Streptomyces sp. NPDC054796
AGGTTCGTCGAGGGTTTCGGCGCCGACGAGGTGATCGACTACACGGCGGCCGACTTCACCGGGGCGGTCCGCGACATCGACGTCGTGCTCGACACGCTCGGCGGCGAGGCCGCCGCGCGGTCGCTCGAAGTGCTCCGCCCAGGTGGCCACCTGGTGACGGCGGTCGCCATGGGCGACACGCGGCTTGCCGCCACGTACGAGGCGGCCGGCATGCGCTTCAGCGGCATCGCGGTCGATCCCGATCCGGTCGCCCTGCGCGGTCTCGTCGGACTCGTCGAGCAGGGCAGGCTCCGGGTGCACGTGGGGGAGACGTTCCCGTTCGAGCGGGTGGCCGACGCACACCGGCTGCTCGACGGCGGCCACCTCCAGGGCAAGCTCGTCCTCACCGTCTGACCCCGTCACTGTCCGATCCCGTCGCGGGGCCTCGCGCGGGGCCCCGCGACGGCGAGGACGCCGACGACGTGGGGGCGCCCGGCGGCTCAGCCCTCCAGCAGCCGGTCCCGCAGCCGCTCCAGCGTGGCGGGGGAGAGCTTCAGCCCCTCGGTCAGATACGCCTCTGCCCCGCCCCACTTCTCGTCCATCGCCTCGAAGGCGGCGGCGAGGTAGGTGGGGCGCGCGTCGAACAGCGGGGACAGCAGCTCCATCACCTCGGGCGACATGCCCGCGCGGGAGCTGGGGCTGCGGTGCACCTTGTAGCGCCGGTGCGGGGAGTTGGACTTCAGGTAGTCGGCCTCGATGGCCTCGCGCTCCACGCCGAGTGCCAGCAGCGTCACCGCGATGGACAGGCCCGCGCGGTCCTTGCCCGCCGCGCAGTGCATCAGCGCGGGCACGCTGTCCTCGGCGAGGGAGTGCAGCACCCTGCTGTGCTCCTCGGTACGCCGCCTGATCATGGTGCGGTACGAGCCGATCATCCGCTCCGCGCCCTGGTCGTCGGAGAGCACCGCGCGCAACTGGTCCAGCTCGCCCTCGCGCACCATCCGCCAGAACTCCGCGCCGTCGGCGGGGTCCGTCAGCGGGATGTTCACGTTGCGCACGCCGGGCAGTTCGATGTCCGGGCCCTCCAGCGCCTGGTCGGCGGAGTTGCGGAAGTCGAAGACGGTGTGGAGCCCGAGCCCGCCCAGGAACGCCGCGTCCTCGTCCGTCGCGTGCGCGAGGTGGCCGCTGCGGAAGAGCACACCATGCCGTACCCGGCGCCCGTCCTCGGTCGGCAGCCCGCCGACGTCGCGGAAGTTCCGCACTCCGGTGAGGCTGGTCTCGGCGGACTGCTGGGTCACGGGCGCTCCTCGTCTCTGGGGTGGCCGGTCGTCTCGTCTCTGAGGGCCGACCCTGCCGACGATACGACATGGGTGCCGTGGGCAATCAGTGCCGTGCGCGTGACTCCCGCGACAGCGCCCCGGGCTCCAGACCCAGCTCGCGGGCCAGCGCCTCGTCGACCCAGACCTCCATGCGGCGACGGGCGAGCGCACGCGGATACGCGGTCGTCCGGACGGCGAGCCCGTCCAGCAGCGCGGTCAGCCGCCAGGCGGCGCCGTGCGGGTCCCCGCAGGTGAACTCACCGGCCTCCGTGCCCTCCGCGATCACCTCGGCCAGCGCGCACTTCCACCGCTTGTCCAGGTTCTCGCCGACGGCCCGCAGCTCCGGCTCGCGCAGCGAGGCGGCCCAGCCTTCGATCCACAGCTTCCAGCCCTTGGCCCGCCCCGTCGGCGCGTACCAGCGCACCGCGGCACGCAGCCGCCGCAGCGCCGAGCCGCGCCGTGACAGGAGGGTGGTCAGCTGGTCGAGATCGCCCTCGGCCGCGTGCGCGAAGGCGGCGGAGACCAGCTTCTCTTTGGTGTCGAAGTGGTAGAGGACGAGCGCGTTGCTGATGCCCAGCTCCTTGGCGACGTCCGCGATGCGCAGTGCCGCGACCCCGCGCTCCTCGATCTGCCGGACCGCCGCGCCCAGCAGTTCCTCGCGCCGCTCCGCCACGCTTAACCGGACCCTTGCCACGCCGTCACCCTACACAGCGGGAGGGGTCTCGACGTGTGCTCTCGCAGGGCCGCGGGCGGCCTCCCGCGAGGGCGCGCGCGGCCCGCCTACCCTGGCGGGGTGAGCGACGAGCTGTTCCCGCTCCCGGCGGCCGAGGTCGCGCCGGGGGCCGTGCACCTGCCGGGCCGGCTGGACGCGGAGGCCCAGCGCGAGCTGCTCGCGGCGTGCCGCGAGTGGGCGATGCCGCCCGCCGGGCTGCGCACGGTGCGCATGCCCGGCGGCGCGCGTATGTCGGTGCGCCAGGTGAGCCTGGGGTGGCACTGGTATCCGTACGGCTACGCGCGCACGGTGACCGACGGCGACGGCTCGCCGGTGAAGCCCTTTCCCGGCTGGCTGGGGGAGTGGGCACGTCAGGCAGTGCAGAGGGCGTACGGGGAAGAGTCGTGCGCGGCGGCGTACGACATTGCGCTCATCAATTTTTACGACGATGAAGCGCGCATGGGGATGCACCGCGACAGCGACGAACACTGCGCCGCTCCCGTCGTTTCCTTCAGCCTCGGGGACGCCTGCGTATTCCGGTTCGGAAACGCGGAAAGCCGTGGGCGACCATGGGCGGATGTGCGGCTGCGCAGCGGCGACGCCTTTGTCTTCGGCGGCCCGAGCCGCCTCGCCTACCACGGCGTTCCCCGTACGGAACCCGGTTCCGGCCCGCCTGGCCTGGGGCTGCGCGGGCGGGTGAACGTCACCGTGAGGGCCCTCGGGGAATGAGGTAACTTCCGCATTCCGCAAGGGAGTTGTGATCGGATATTCCATTCAAACGAATGCCCGAGATTTTCACTCTCACGGGGCTGGCGAAGGGTGGCGAATATGTCATCCGCTTCCTTGCGGAGTTGTTGTGACAGCTAGCGTGGCAACGGCGCTGTGAGAGCCGTCGTGCCCCTGAGCGAGCCCGTCACCAGATCTCGACTTCACCGAGGATTCCGATGCCCGAACCTCTGAGTTACGCGGTGCAGACAGGAAGGGGAACGTCCGGTCCCGGTTATGTTCCGGCCGCTCCGGGCCCTCAGCAGGGCCCCTCCACCACACCCGGCACACACGGAACACCCGGAGCACACGGTTCGCGGGGCCGCCACGGCAAGACCCCCGCGCCCGAGACCGCCAAGGACGCCGCCGCGCGCCGGCGCATGGTGCGCATGGCCGTGCTCCCCGCCGGAATCGTCGCGGTGACCGCGTCAGCCGTCGTCGCCTACGTGATGACGGCCGAGGGCGGACTCGACGCGACCGGAGCCCCCACCGACGATACCCACGGCACCGTGCTGTGGAGCGTCCTCGCGCTCGCCCTCCTGCTGGTCTGCGCGGCCGTCGCAGGAGGCGCCCTCCTCGCCTCCTCCGAGGCCAGGGGCACCGCCGAACGCTACGCCGCGCTGCGCCGCTCCACCGTACGCAGCCATGCCGAGGTCCGCGCCCTGCTCCAGCGTTTAGAACAGGGCGAGCGCCCCAGGCCGCGCAGCCAGCCGCCGCTGCCCGAACTCCCCGGTGACGCCGACGCGCTCGACCTCCTCGCCCACGAACTCGGCCGCGCCCAGCGCGCGGCGGAGGCCGCCGTCACCGATGCCGCCGCGCTCGTGCGCAGCAGCTCCAACGGCAGCGACGAGAAGGTCGAGGTCTTCGTCAACCTCGCCCGCAGGCTCCAGTCGCTCGTCCACCGCGAGATCGAGCTGCTGGACGAGCTGGAGAACGAGGTCGAGGACCCGGACCTCCTCAAGGGCCTCTTCCACGTCGACCACCTCGCCACCCGCATCCGGCGCCACGCCGAGAACCTCGCCGTCCTCGGCGGCGCGGTCTCCCGCCGCCAGTGGAGCAGGCCCGTCACGATGACCGAGGTGCTCCGCTCGTCCATCGCCGAGGTGGAGCAATATCCGCGGGTCAAGCTCGTGCCCCCGATCGAGGGCACGCTGCGCGGGCACGCGGTCGCCGACATCATCCACCTGCTGGCCGAACTGGTGGAGAACGCCACCGTCTACTCCGCGCCCCAGACGCAGGTCCTCCTGCGGGCCCAGCACGTCACGGCGGGGCTCGCCGTCGAGGTCGAGGACCGCGGCCTGGGCATGACGGCGGCCGAGCAGAACCGCATGAACGCGGTGCTCTCGGACCCCGAGCCCATCGACGTGGCGGAGCTGCTCCAGGACGGCAGGATCGGCCTGTTCGTCGTCTCGGCCCTCGCACGGCGGCACGGCATCGTCGTACAGCTCCAGAGCAACATCTACGGCGGCGTCCAGGCCGTGCTGGTCCTGCCCCGCGTCCTCCTCGGCGACAACACGGAGAGCGTGGGCAAGCACGACGGGTCCCCGGAGGACGGCGCCTCCCCGACGGCGGCCACCGCGACGGCGCGCGCCGCGCGCGCCCGTGCCGAGTACGCGGGCGAGCCCGAGCGGGGGACCGGCCGGGCGATACCCGGGCAGGCCGCCCGGCCCTCCCTGCCGGAGGCCGCTCCGGGCGCGGGCCCGGGTCCGGGCCCGCGCCCGCCCGAGCGGCAGGGTCTGCCCGAGCGGGCCGCCCCCTCCGGGAGGAACGGGAGCAGCGGGCACCACGGGAACGGGAACGGGGAGCGGCCCCCGGCGCGGACCGCCGTGGGCGCACCGTACGAGCCGCCCGTACCGCCGGTGCCGGAGCCGCAGTACGCGCCGGAGGTGCCGGAGCCGTACGCGTCGGCGGCCCCGCACCCGCCCCACGCCCCCCACGTCGAGCCGTCCCCGCCCCCCGTGCCGGGCGAGCCGCACCACGCCCCGAACGGGCACGGCGAAGCGGCCACCGCACCCGCGCCCGCCCCGTACCCCGCCCCCCACGGCCTTGGCGACGCGGAAGGGCCGCGCCCCCGACTGCCCCGGCGCAGGCGCCAGGAACACCTCGTGCCCGAGCTGCGCGATCCCCCCAAGGCGCGCGGCCGCACGGACGGCGACGCCGACCAGGGGCACGACCCCGGTCTGATGGCCGCCTTCCGCAGGGGCACCAGCCTCGCCGAAGCCTCCGAGGGCGCCGAAGCCCCCGGCGCCCCTCCCCCCGCCGCCGGAGGGAGCCTCCCCCTCCCGGCCCCGGGTGGGGACTCCCCCCGTACCGCCCGTTGAGCGCGGGCCATCCGCCCCAAGGAGAAGAACGCGATCATGGTGAGCGAAGCGCCCATCGGCCAGCCGACAGATCTCTCCTGGCTGCTGACCGGACTCGTCCAGCGCGTGCCGCACTCGCACAGTGCCCTCCTGCTGTCCTCGGACGGCCTGGTGAAGTCCGCGCACGGCCTGGAGCCCGATACGGCGGACCACATGGCGGCCCTCGCCTCCGGCCTCTACTCCCTGGCGCGCAGCGCGGGGGTGCGCCTGGGCGAGGGCGGTGAGGTGCGACAGGTCGTGGTCGAGCTGGAGAACTCGCTCCTCTTTGTCTCCACAGCGGGGCAGGGGGCGTGCCTGGCCGTGCTCGCCGACCGGGACGCCGACGCCGCCGTGCTGGGCTACGAGATGGCGATGCTGGTCAAGAGCGTCCGGCCCTACCTGGCGACCCCGGCCAGGCAGCCGGCCGGACACTGAGCCGCGACATGCGAGGCGACCCCGTGGACCCCGTGGGGGGCGGGCCCTGGCTGGACGACGAGGCCGGCCGGCTGATCCGCCCGTACACGGTCTGCGACGGCAGGACCAAGCCCTCGGCACACTTCGACCTGATGACCCTGGTGATGGCCACGGGGTCGCGCCCCCAGAGCTATCTGGGCCCGGACCACAGCCATGTGCTGGGGCTGTGCGGCGGGCCCGTCTCGGTCGCCGAACTCGCCGCGCAGATACGGCAGCCCGCGGTGGTGACCAAGGTGCTGTTGTCCGACCTCGTGGACTGCGGCGCCATCACCGCGCGAGCCCCCACGCACACGGCGCGGGGGGCCGACCCGACCGACCGAGATCTGCTGGAGGCGGTGCTGGATGGGCTCCGTAAACGACTCTGAGGCGAGCGGCGCCGATCCGTTCCCGACCGCGCTGAAGATCCTGGTCGCGGGCGGGTTCGGGGTCGGCAAGACCACCCTCGTCGGCGCGGTGAGCGAGATCGAGCCGTTGAGCACGGAGGAACTGCTGACCCAGATCAGCGCGGCGACGGACAGCCTGGAAGGCGTGGAGAACAAGTCCACGACGACCGTCGCCATGGACTTCGGGCGCATCACGCTCGGCGCTGACCACGTCCTCTACCTCTTCGGCACCCCCGGCCAGGAGCGCTTCTGGTTCATGTGGGACGAACTGTCCGCCGGGGCGCTGGGCGCCGTGGTGCTCGCCGATACCCGCAGGCTCGAACACTGCTTCGCGGCCGTGGACTTCTTCGAGCGGCGGCGGATCGGCTTCATCATCGCCGTCAACGAGTTCGACGGCTCCTTCCGGTACGACCCGGAGGAGGTGCGCGCCGCCATAGACCTCAAACCCGACGTGCCTGTGGTGCTCTGCGACGCCCGGCAGGCCAGCTCCGGCACCCAGGTGCTGGTGTCCCTCGTCCAACATCTGATCGATTCAAGGAGCGCGCATGGCCCCGATGTCGTATGACCCGACCAGCCACCTCCTGCTCACCCCGGAGGACGCCGAGGCGCCCCGCAGGGTCGTGCGGCTGAGGGAGCTGGGGATCGGCGACGCACCCGTACCCGAGTTCGACGACTTCGCCCGCAACCTGGCCCGGGTGACCAGTGCTCCGTACGCGATGGTGAATTTCATCGACGAGCACAGGCAGTACTTCGCCGGGCTCTACACGCCCGCCGTCGACCAGGCCGTCGAGCTGGAGCCCTCCGGTTCCACTTCCGCGCAGCCAGGGCGTGTCATGGCCCGCGACCACGGCTACTGCCCGCACGTGATCGTGCGGCGCAAGGCGCTGGTGCTGGAGGACGTGTGCGACTACCCGCGCTTCGCGGGCAACCCCGTGGTCGACGAGATCGGCATCCGCTCCTACCTCGGCGCCCCCCTGATGGACCGCACCGGCATGGCGCTCGGCACGGTCTGCGTCGTCGCCCAGGAGCCCCGGCCGTGGGGGCGCCAGGGGCTGGAGACCATCAAGTCGATGGCCGCCGAACTGGTGGAACAGATCCGCCGGAGGGAACTGGGGGCCGTCTGACCCCCCGTGCCCCGCCCTTCCCCCGGGCACGCGGACGAGGGACGGGCGGGGCGGCACAGGAGGGCAAGAGGGCAGGAGGGCAGGAGGGCCGGGGTGTCAGGGCAACGCCGGGCTCGGATCCTTCCGCACCACGTCGGCGAGCCGGTCCGACCAGGAGCCCTTCGCGGTGCCCATGGCCACCTCGCCCAGCCGCAGCCGCTGGATGTCGGAGGTACCGGCGGGCGCGAAGATGTGGTGCGCGTCGCGCAGATAGCGCTCCACGGGGCGGTCGGTGAACAGGCCGCAGGCGGCATGGATCTCCATGGCGTTGCGGGCCGAGTCCAGCGCGTACTCGACGTTCACCAGCTTGGCGTTCATCAGCTCCGCGTCGCACGAGCTGCCCTGGTCCAGCAGATGCACGGCGTGGTAGGCGGCGAGCCGCGCGAGCATGAGCCGGGACTGCATCTGGCCCAGTTTGAGCTTGATGGCGCCGAGGTCGGCCAGCGCGGAGCCGTAGCGCTGCCGGTGCGCGCAGAAGGCCGTGGTCTCGTCCAGGATCGCCTGGTGGATGCCCAGCGAGACGGCCGTGAGGTTGGCCCGCCCGTACAGGACGCTGGAGGAGTACGCGACGGAGAGTCCGTCGCCCTCCTCGCCGAGGACGTTGGCGGCGGGGACGCGGCAGTTCTCGAAGCGCAGCTCCCCGAAGCTGAAACCGTGCAGGCCCATGGTCTCGCGCTGGCGCGCGAGGACGCAGCCGGGGCGGTCCGACTCGACGAGGAAGGCCGTCAGCCCCTTGGAGCCGGGTCCCGTGCGCATGACCACACCGTGCAGATCGCCGACGTGGCTGTTGCCGACGTAGACCTTGCCGCCGTTGAGCACCCACTCGTCGCCGTCGCGCACCGCGGAGCTGGTCATGCCGAGCACATGGCCTCCGGATCCGTGCTCGGTCACGGCGATGGTGGGCAGGCAGTCGCCGGAGGCGATCGCGGGCAGCCAGGTCTTCTTCTGCTCCTCGTTGCCGAAGTGAATGATTTTCGCGGCGCCGAGCTGGGACGCCTGGACCATCGCGCCCATCGCGCCGCTGACCCGGGACAGCTCCTCGATGATGACCGTCTTGGCGAGGTGGCCGGCACCCATGCCCCCGTACGCGCTGGGGACGGTGGCCCCTATCCACCCCTGCCGGGCTATGCGCCGGGAGAGGGGCCGGGACGCCGTGCGGTCCGCCTCCATCGCCGGTATCCGGGGCCTGACCTCCCGCTCCGCGAACTCCCGTACCGCAGCGCGCAACTGCTGGTGACGGTGGTCCGTGAAGTATCGATCCATGACGAGCCCTCCTCCGCGGTGTGCCTCCGCCGGGGTGACAGACGGAGGGTCTTCATCGGCAGCGGTCCCGTCCCCGACGAGTCCGGCGGATGTCCCGTGCACGGCACCGGGAAACGCATGGGCTGGTGACGGCTGAGGCCGGAGGTTTTTCCTTTTCTGACCGAGCCGGACCGTTCGGGGCGGGGAGTGGGAGTTGTTCGCGATCTGACGGTGTGTTCAGTACCCCCCGAGCATTACCCATTGGCATAGCCCTATTCCCCGTGACGTTGGCGTGTTCCGATGCGCCGCCGAATGAGGGTGTTATAGGCGAGGTGAGAGAAACTGTGCGAAGCCGTTGATGATCAGGCGCCGCGCGGCGCGGGGAGTGGGACGGGAACCCGACACTCTTCACGGTCAACCGTGAACCGGCGCGCACGGCGCTGGTGCCGTATCGCGGCACCGGACCGCACTCCGGGGAACCGCGACGACTCGCCGTACTGCCGTTCGTTGAACACGAAATGGCGCTTCCGGTGGTCGGAGAACCCCGACAGGCGTCCGGAGGAATTTCATCGTCCCGGCTACGACGGCAGTGCCTGGGACCGTATCCCGGTGCCGTCGGGCAAGAAGACCGAGACGACCGAGGGCTGTCGCGAGCCCGTCCGTCTGGATATCGAATACCCCTGGACCGGATACGAGAAGCCCGCGCCGCCTTAAATCCCCCACGAGTTCGATGCGTCGGTTTCCTGTCGGCGCACGGGCGGGCGGTGACTGTGGAGACGATGCTGCGCGCCGTCTTCTTCCCGCCGACCGCACCTGCCACTACGGTTACCGCCTGTGAGCGGTCTGACGCGACCGGCGGGACGACGGAAGGCGGGCGACGTGGCAGTGGACGAGGCGCGGCGGGACTTCACGACGATGGCGGACGGCACACCCGTCGCCACGTACACCTGGCTGCCGCAGGGCACGCCACGCGCCCTGGTGCAGATCGCGCACGGCGCTGCCGAACACGCCCAGCGCTACGACCGCTTCGCCCGCTACCTGACCGCGCACGGCTACGCCGTGGCCGCGTCCGACCACCGCGGCCACGGCGGCACGGCCCAGCACACCGGCGGCTACGGCGTGGTGGGGGAGAGCGGCTGGCGCGCGACGGTCGAGGACCTGAAGGCGGTCGGCGATCGCGTGCGGGGCGAGCTGCCCGGGGGCCTCCCCTTCGTCTTCCTCGGGCACAGCATGGGCTCGCAGTTGGCCAGGGACTACGCGCAGGAGTACGGGCAGGAGCTGGCCGGGCTCGTCCTGTCGGGGACGTTCCGCTCGCTGCCGGGCAGCGAGGCGGAGACCGACATCCGGCGGCTGGAGCGGGAGATCGAGCAGGGCGGAAGGGACACGGCCTCGGACTTCGTCCCCGAACTCTTCGGCTCCTTCAACGACCCGTACCCCCACCGCACCGGCTTCGAGTGGCTCTCGCGCGACGAGGAGGAGGTGGACGTCTACGCCGTCGACGCGCGCTGCGGCTTCCCCTTCAGCGCCGGGCTCGCCCTGGACTGGGTGCGCGGCTCACGCAAGATCAACGACCCGGAGCAGCTCGGCCGCGTCCCCCGCGAACTGCCGGTGCACATCGCGGTGGGCGACCAGGACCCCTGCAACCAGGGGATGACGCTGGTCTACGAACTCCTGGAGGACTTCCGCTACCGAGGGCTGCGCGATCTGACCTGGCGCGGCTACGCGGGCGCGCGGCACGAGATCCTCAACGAGACCAACAGGGACGAGGTCCAGGCCGACCTGCTGGCGTGGCTGGACAAGCACGTCTGACGCGGCTCGGCCGTCCGACGCGCGCAGGAGCGCCGGAGCGGTCCGACGGTGCTGACGTGCGACGGTGCTGACGTGCGACGGTGCTGACCTCTGACGGTGCTGACGCGTCCGGCCGCCGTGCCCTTCGGACGCGTCAGCGTCGGCCGCCCCGTCAGGCCGAGGCCGCCCAGTCGTGGGCGAACTCGTCGGCAGAGGCGGGCCGCGCGTAGAACCAGCCCTGTGCCGTGTCGCAGCCCAGTTCGCGCAACTGGTCCGCCTGGTGCTCCGTCTCCACGCCCTCCACCGTCACGGCCAGCCCCAGCGCGTGTGCCAGCGAGACGATGCCCTCCACGAAGGTGACGTCCACCGGGTCGGCCGGGTGGCGCTGGAGCCCCTGGGTGAAGGAGCGGTCCAGTTTCAGCGTGGTCGCGGGCAGCCGCCGCAGGTTGGCGAGGTTCGAGTAGCCGGTGCCGAAGTCGTCCAGCGCGATGTCCACGCCCAGTTCGGCAAGTTGGCGCAGCGGTTTCAGCTCGTCCTCGTCGGCCCCGATCAGCGCGCTCTCGGTGACCTCCAGGCAGAGGGAGGAGGGGGCGACCCCGGCCGCCTCCAGGACGCTGATGGTGTCCTGCACCAGGTCGGGGTGGTGCAGTTGGCGCGGCGACAGGTTGACGTTCACCCGCAGCGGCCGGTCCTGCCGGGCCCGCGTGCTCCCGTACCGCTCCTGCCACGAGCACGCCTGGCGCACGGCCTGCTCCAGCACCCAGCGCCCGAGCGGCACGATGAGCCCGGTGTGCTCGGCGAGGGGGATGAAGCGGTCCGGGCCCAGCCTGCCGTGGACCGGGTGCTTCCAGCGGACCAGCGCCTCGGCGCCGTCGACCCGCCCGTCGCTCATCCTTATCAGCGGCTGGTACTCCAGGAAGAACTCGTCCCGCTCCAGCGCGCCCGGCAGATGGTTGGTGAGGCTGTGGCGGTCTATGGCGCGCGCGTCCGAGTCCGGGTCGGCCAGCTCGTAGCGGTTGCCGCCCGCGTCCTTCGCCCGGTACATGGTGATGTCCGCGCTGCGCAGGACCTCCTCGGGGCGCAGTTCGCCGCTGGGCCCCTCGACGATGCCGATGCTCGCCCGTACGGACAGATCGCGCCCGTCGATGGTGATCGGGGTCGCCAGCGCGGCCAGCGCCTGACGGGCCAGTTCGGTGACGTCCTCGCGGCCCGCCGGGTCGGTGATCAGGGCCACGAACTCGTCGCCGCCGATGCGCGCCACGAGGTGCCCTGGCGCCGCCGTACAGGACTGGAGCCGTTCGGCGACGGAGATCAGCAACTGGTCGCCGACCGCGTGGCCGAGGCTGTCGTTGACCGCCTTGAAGCCGTCGATGTCGAGATAGCACAGTCCGAAGCGCTTGACCCCGCTGGACGAGGAGAGGATGCGGTCCAGGCGCTCGGAGAACAGGGTGCGGTTGGGCAGCCCGGTCAGTTCGTCGTGCGTGGCCTCGTAGCGCAGCCGCAGATGGAGCAGCCTGCGCTCGGTGATGTCCTCCATCAGGGCGAGCTGATAGCGGGGTTCGCCGTCGGCGTCGCGCAGCAGGGAGACGGTGAGGTTGGTCCACAGGACGGTGCCGTCGGGGCGCTGGTACGGCTTCTCGACGCGGAAGTGGTCGCGCTCGCCGCGCACCAGCTCGCGGTGGAGCCGCCACACCTCGGGGGCGTCGTCCGGGTGTACCCACTCGTTGACGTTCCGCCTGCGCATCTCCTCCTCGGAGCGCCCGAACATGCGGGCCAGCGCGCCGTTGGCGTCGCGGATGCGGCCGTCCATGTCGGCGATGCTGATGCCGATGGTGGTGTCCTTGAACACCGCGCGGAACCGCGTCTCGCTGGCGTGCAGCGCCTCTTCGACGGCGGTCTGCGCGGCCAGCGCGGCGCGCGAGAGCGACTCCTGCTCGCCGAGCGTGCGGTCGCGCAGGGTCTGCGAGAAGCCCGCCGCGATGGCGTGCTGGAGGCGCGCGCAGCGCGCGCCCGCCTCGTCGGCGGGCAGGACGGGCGCGGCCTCCGGGTCGGCGGCGTACAGCGCGAGGTACGACTCGACGACGCCGAGGGCGTGCGGCAGCGCGTCCGGGCTGGTGCAGTGCCCCTCCACCAGCGCCTTGCCGACCTCGCGCCCCACGGCGGGCGAGAACGGCTGCGCGTGCAGGGCCTCGGCCAGCTTCCGCGCCAGCGGGTAGAGGTAGTCGGCGAACTCGGCGCGGGTCATGGAGGTCTGGGTCGCCGGATAGATGGCGCGGCTCCAGATCGTCGCGAACCTGCGGAGGCCGTCGTGCGGCTGTGTGTCTGTCTCTTTCTCGTCGAGCCCGTGGCGCTCGTGCGGCCCGGAATTCACCCGTCGATTCCCGCCTTGCGGCCCACGCCCGCGAACCCGCTGAGGACGACGCTGTCCTCCAGCTCGGGCGGGCTGTCCGGTCGCCAGTGGGGGAGGGTCACCAGTCCGGGATCGACCATCGCGAAGCCGTCGAAGAAGCGCGCGATCTCCTCGTGGGAGCGCATGACGAGCGGGGAGCTGGCCTTGCGGTAGACCTCCTGGATGCCCGTGCCGCCGTCGTTTCTCGGGCTCGCGCCGGGCGAGGCGTGGGTGACGACGAGCAGGCTGCCGGGTGCGAGCGCGTCGCCCAGTCTGGCGACGGTCTTCCACGGGTCGTCGCGGTCCTCGATGAAGTGGAGCAGCGCGACGAGCATCAGCGCCACGGGGCGGTCGAGGTCGATCAGCCGCTCCAACTCGGGGCTGTCGAGGATGTCCTGCGGCGAACGGAAGTCGGCGGAGACGATGCCGGCGCCCTCGTTCCCGTTCAGCACGGCGCGGCTGTGCGCGACGGCGACCGGGTCGTTGTCGACGTAGACCACGCGGGCGTCCGGATCGGTGGTCTGGGCCACCTCGTGGACATTGCCGAAGGTGGGGATGCCGGAGCCGATGTCCAGGAACTGGGTGACGCCCTCGCCGATGGCGTGGCGGATCGCGCGGCGCATGAAGGCACGATTCGCCTGCATGATCTTGGGAAGCCCCGGCCACGCGGCGATGGCGCGCTCGGCGGCGGTGCGGTCCACCTCGAAGTTGTGCGATCCGCCCAGGTAGTAGTCGTACATGCGGGACACGCTCGGCTTGTTCAGGTCTATGCCCTGTGGGGCCCAGGCGGGACGTTCCATCTAGGGGTCTCCAGCTCGTTCAGCTCTCCGCGGCTTCCCGTCGGGTCATGAGGCTACTGACCCTGACACTGTGGTTGGAAGGAAACGGGAACTCTACGGCTGGATCTTGTCAGCTCGTGCGGGAGTTACCGGGGCATAGCGCCCCGGCTTCGTCATCGCCGTGATGACTCCCGGCCCCGCGCCCGTTCCTCGGAGGCTTATTACCCGCCAGTGCGGTCCGCCAGACGGTCCGGAAGGCGCGGACTCCGGCCAAGTGGAATGGAACGGGCGGCGGTTGAAGCGTAAACCACGCAGGGGCGGCTCGCCATGGGGTTGCGGTGACTGTCACAGAGCGCGCGCCGGGACGCGCCCATGCGGGGCCCGTGCGCGTGGGCGCGCACGGGAGGGGTGCGGGACGGTGCGATGTGTGGGTTCCGTGTGCGGCCCACCTTCACGGGGCGCCGTTACCGCGGCGGAAGCTGTGGAAGTACGGCGCCGAGCGCAGGGGGCGCGGCCACGCCGGTGCGGCCCGACAGCGACAGCGGCTCCGTCAGGTCGGAGTCCTTCAGGAGGCGTTCAGCGTGATCCGATCTCGCGGGCGAGTTCGGGCGGGAGCTTGGTGCTTTTGTTCAGCTTCGCTGTCATGAGCTGGCGGGCGGTCACGGTCGTGGCGCGGTGTGATTCCCACGGAAGACGCTTGCCGTGAGAGAAGCGTGTGCGCTCCGAGCGCAGATAGGCGCCGCGCAGGTCGGCTCCATGGAGATCTGCCCCGGTCAGGTCGACGCCGCGCAGGTCGGCGTCGCTGAGATCCGCTCCTCGCAGGTCGGCATCGCGGAAGGAGGCGTCGATGGGGCGTGCTCCGTGCAGGTCCGCATCGTTGAGCTGGGCTTTGTCCAGGTGGGCGCCGACCAGCCAGGAGGAGCGCAGGTCGGCTTCTTGCAGGTTGGCCTCCTTCAGGCGTGTTCCGACGAAGAAGCTGCCTCTGAGCTCCGCTCGGGGCAGGCTGGCGCTCTCCAGGACCGCTCCGCTGAAGTTGGCGTGGGGCAGGAGCGCACGGCTGGTGCCAGGGCCGGAGCCGCCCTGCCCTTCCTTTGTGCGGTTCGCACCACGGACGCCGGCGTTGGCCAGGTGCGCCTCACGCAGGTCGATCGTGGCGCGCTCGTCCTCTTCCGGGTCGCGCAGGGCCAGCACTTCGAAGGCTGCTTGCACGTCGGAAGCCGGTCGGTCCGACGCCCCCTTCCCTCCTCGGGCGTGGGTGCGGATGTAGGCGGAGAGAACGTCGATGACGGAGGGCTGGTCGCGCGGGGAATCGTTCATGATGCGCTGCAGCGCGTAGATGCCGCCGAGCCGCACCTCGGCCCCCTGGTCACCAAGGTTGTCGACGGCGGAGGTGTACCGGTCGGTGATCTGCCCTTCGCGCATGACACGGGTCTCCCCGAGTGACTGCTCCCGGGTGACGTACACGGTGGCCAGCGCCGCGATCGATGCCATCACCACGGCAAGGACTTCGATCGTCCGCGGCCACTGCTCCGTTCTCGGGGACGAGGCTTCATCTCTCGGGGGCGAGGCGTCATCCGCCGGAGCAGCCGAGCCGCCACGAACAGTCCGTTGAGGTGCGCCCCTGCGCTGTCCCGGCTGACGAGGCCCCAGAGGAGCCTGCCGCCCCGCCTGGTTCCTGAGTCGCGCTAACCGCTGACCCGACCGCGCTGTACTCCTGTTCATGCCGGTATTCCACCGGATACCCGGCATACGGGTCGAGGCCACGAGGTGTTCTGCGCCTTGTGCGTGGGCAAATCCGAGCATCACGGCACGGCCTGCTGCGCGATGGACGCACCGGCCACGGCGTGCTGTCGGCCACCGGGTGGGAGGGGACGTGGTGGGGTGTCCCCGCAGGTCGAGACGAAGACCGGCGGAAAGCCGACAACGAGACCTTCACGCCGAGGAGACACCCCACCGCGGCGCCGACCCCCACCACACAGCAACCCCACAACCACCGGCGCCAGCCAAGAATCACGCGGCGCCAGCCGCGTCGCACCGTCACCACACGCCGCGCCGAAGCCACCGGCCCGCACCCGGAAACGGCGAACCGCCCCCGCGAAGGGGACCCGCACCACGTGCCGCGGCACAAAGATCAGCGCGGGACCCTACGGCAACCCCCACACCGGCCAACCGTCCCGCGCAACACCCCCGTGAAGCGGCAACCCCCCGTTTCCTACCGCCCCCCGCGCAGGGGACCCGCATGATGTTTAATTGCGAGGCATTCGCAATAACAGGTGATCATCAGCAGGGATGTGTGACGCATGACGGCCCGGACGGTACGGACAGTCGCCGCGAGCGCGACGGCAGCGGTGGTGCTGGCGGGCGCCGGGGCGTGCTCGGCGCCGGGCGGCGACGGCGCGGGCGGGAGCGCGGGCGCCGGGGACGCGGTGACCGTCGGCGTGGCCCAGGAGCCCGAGACCCTCAGCCCGCTGCTCGGCTACGGCAAGGAGGGCAACTCGAAGATCTTCGACGGGCTGCTCACCCACGACGCCGACATGAAGCTCAAGCCGGCCCTGGCCACCGGCCTGCCCGAGGTCGGCGACGGCGGCAGGACGTACACGTACACCCTCCGCGAGGGCGTGAAGTTCAGCGACGGCACCCCCTTCACCGCCGATGACGTGGTCTTCACGTACGAGACCATCCTCGACAAGAAGACCAACAACGCCTCCAAGAGCGAGCTGGACGCCCTCGACAGCGTCAAGGCCGACGGCGACCACAAGGTCGTCTTCCGGCTGAAGTACCCCTACGCGGCCTTCGCCGAGCGCACCGTCCTCCCCATCGCGTCCAAGAAGGCGGCGAGCGGCCAGGACGTCAACTCGGGCCCGTACAACACCAAGCCGGTCGGCACGGGCCCGTACGTGCTCACCGGCTGGCGCAAGGGCGAGAAGCTCAGCTTCAAGGCCAACCCCCGCTACTGGGGCGGCGCGCCGAAGGTGAAGCGGTTCACCGTCGCCGTCATCGAGGACGACGATGTGCGCGCCACCCGCCTGCGCTCCGGAGATCTCGACGGCGCGATCCTGCCGCCCAACCTCGCCAAGTCCTTCAAGGGCGACAGCGGCAAGCGCACCCTGAACGCGAAGACCGCCGACTACCGGGCCGTCACCCTCCCCACGGGCAACAAGGTGACGGGCGACACCGACATCCGCCGCGCCCTCGACCTCGCCGTCGACCGCGAGGCCATGGTCAAGTCCATCCTCAACGGCGCGGGCAAGCCCGCCTACGGGCCGCTGCCCACCGACAGCCCCTGGTTCGCCAAGGGCACCGAGCGCGCGCACGACCTCGCCGCCGCGAAGAAGCTCCTCGACAAGGCGGGCTGGAAGCCGGGCGAGGACGGCATCCGCGAGAAGGACGGCGAGCGTGCCGCGTTCACCCTCTGGTACTTCTCCGGCGACAAGCTCCGCCAGGACCACGCCCTCGCCTACGCCTCCGATGCCAAGAAGGCGGGCATCGACGTCAAGGTGCAGGCGGGCAGCCGCGAGGTCATCCAGCCCAAGCTGAAGCACGACGCGATGCTCGCGGGCAACGGCTTCCCCGCCGACCCGGACTTCGACCTCTACCCGACGCTGCACTCCTCGCAGGCCGGCGACGGCTGGAACAACATGGCGTACTACGACGACAAGACCGTCGACGAGGCCCTGGACAAGGCCCGCCGCAGCCGCGACGAGGACACTCGCGCCAAGGCGTACGACACGGTGCAGAAGGAGCTGGCGAAGAACCCCGGCTACACCTTCCTGGACCACATCGATCACGTCTACGTCGTCGGCGACGGCTGGCAGAACCTCACCACGCAGGTCGAGCCGCACGACCACGGCCTCGGCGCCGGTCCCTGGTGGAACGTCGAGGACTGGCAGCGCGAGAAGTGACGGCAGCGGTACGGGAGGGGACGGTACGGGAGGCGGCGGTGGCCCGGCGCGCCCCGGGTGGCCGCCGCTCGCTCAAGGGCCCGGCGGCCCGGCTCGTGGGACGGCGCCTGCTCGCGGCCGTGCCGGTACTGGCCGCCGTCACCTTCGGCGTCTTCGCCGTCGCGGCGGCCTCCCCGTTCGACCCCGTGCAGCAGTACGCGGGCTCAGCCGGGCTCAACGCCTCGCAGGAGACCCTCGACCAGTTGCGGCGCAACCTCGGCGTCGACGGCCCCTTCACCGAGCGCTGGTGGCACTGGGTCACCTCCGCGCTCCACGGCGACCTGGGCGACTCGACGGCGCTGCGCCAGCCGGTGGCCCAGGTCATCGGCGAAAGGCTGGGCTGGTCCGTGCTGCTGTGCGCGGTCGGCTTCGCGCTGGCGGTGCTCGTCGGCACCCTGCTCGGGGTCGCGGCAGCCCGCCGACGCGGCGGTCTCCTCGACCGTACGGTCACCTCCGCCGCCTACACGCTGGAGGCCGCGCCCCCGTTCTGGCTCGGACTGCTGGGCATCTGGCTGTTCGCGCTCCAGCTGGGCGTGCTTCCGGCGGGCGGCCTCACCGACACCGGGAGCGACACGGTCACGGCGGGCGCCCTCGTCCGGCACCTCGCGCTGCCCGCCGCCGTGCTGGCGGTCTCCCAGCTCCCGTGGTTCCTGCTGTACGTGCGGCAGGGCGTCGTGGACGCGTTGGAGGAGGACCCGGTGCGCGGCGCGCGGGCGAGAGGGCTGCGCGAGCGCACCGTACTGCTGGGGCACGCGCTGCGCTCGGGGCTGCTGCCGGTGCTGACCCTGATCGGGTCGCGGGTGCCCGAGCTGATCACGGGGGCGCTGCTCGTCGAGACGGTGTTCAGCTGGCCCGGCATCGCCTCGGCGACCGTCGAGGCCGCCACGTCGACGGACTTCCCCCTGCTCGCGGCCCTCACGACGCTCGCCACGGTCGCGGTGCTCGCCGGGAACCTGCTCTCCGACCTGCTGTACGGGCTGGCCGACCCCCGCGTGGCGCTGGAGGAGCTGTGACGGGGCGAGTGCGTACGGAGAAGGCGATGACGGACGTGGGCGCGAGCGGGGATGCCGGTGCCGGGGAGGCGCCGGGCCCGTGGCGGAGTGCCGCGCGTGGCCGCGGCTTCCGGCAGGTGTCCCGTGACGCCTCCGGAACCGGCCTCGGCCCCGGCACGGGCACGGGCGCGGCCCGGCTGCGCGGGTCCGCGCTGCTCGTCGCCGCCATCGTCCTCGCCGTCCTCCTCGTGCCCCCGCTCTTCCCGCTGGACGAGCAGGCCGTCGACCTCGCGGCGAAGCTGCGGCCACCGTCCTGGACCCACCCCTTCGGCACCGACGACAACGGCCGGGATGTGCTGCTGCGCTGCGTGTACGGGTTGCGGGTCTCGCTGCTCGTCGGCGTGGTCGCCGCGCTTGTCGCGACGGTCATCGGCACCGCCGTCGGCTCGCTGGCCGGGGCGCTGGGCGGCAGGGCCGACCGGCTGGTGATGCGTGTCGTGGACGTCTTCTCCTCCGTGCCGCACCTGCTGCTGGGCATCTTCATCGTGGCCATGTTCCGGCCCGGCGTCTGGCCCGTGGTGGTCTCGGTGGCGCTCACGCACTGGCTGTCCACTGCGCGGATCGTACGGGCCGAGGTGCTGTCGCTGCGGTCGCGCCCCTACATCGACGCGGCCGTCTCGGGCGGCGCCTCGCGACTGCGCGTCGCGGTGCGCCATCTGCTGCCGGGGGTGCTGCCGCAGGCCGGGCTCGCCGCCGTGCTGATGGTGCCGCACGCCATCTGGCACGAGTCGGCGCTGTCCTTCCTCGGGCTCGGGCTGCCCACGCACCGGGCCAGCCTCGGCAACATGATCCAGGACGCGCGCGGCACGTTGCTCGCGGGCGACTGGTGGCCGACCCTCTTCCCCGGTCTCTTCATCATCGTGCCCACGCTCGCCATAGCGGCGCTCGCGGGCGCCTGGCGCGAGCGGATCGACCCGCGCCGCCGATCGGAGCTGATGTTGTGAGTGCTGGTGCTGTGAGTGCCGATGCCGTGAGTGCCGACCTCCCGTTGCTGTCCGTACGGGACCTGTCCGTGCGCTTCCGGATGCGCGGCGGCGGACACGTCGCGGCCGTCTCCGGCGTCTCCTTCGACCTGGCGCCCGGCGAGTGCCTCGCGCTGGTCGGCGAGAGCGGCTGCGGCAAGTCCGTGCTGGCCTCCGCGCTGCTGGGGCTGCTCCCCGGCAACGCGGAGACCCGTGGCGCGGCGCTGCTGACGACCGGTACGGCCGACGACGCGGGTACGGCCGACGGCGCCTCGCGCGGCCCCGGCGCCATCGACCTGCTCACCGCCGACGAGCGCACCCTCGCCCGTACGGCACGGGGCCGTCGCGTGGGGCTCGTACCGCAGAGCCCCGCCGGGCACCTCACGCCCGTGCGGACGGTACGGGCCCAACTGGAGGAGACCGTCCGGGAGCTGACCGGCGCCCGTCGCGCCGAGCTGGCGCGCGCGGCCGAGGCGGCGGCCGAGCGGGCCGCCTTCCCCGCCGACCACCTCGACCGCTACCCGCACCAGCTCTCCGGCGGCCTCGCCCAGCGCGCCGCGACGGCACTGGCGCTGGTCGGGGACGCGCCGCTGCTCGTCGCCGACGAGCCGACCACGGGCCTGGACCGCGATCTGGTGGAGCGCACGGCGGACGAGCTGCGCGGGCACGCCGACGAGGGGCGGGGCCTGCTGATCATCACGCACGACCTGTCGGCGGCCGAGCGCATCGCCGACCGGGTCGCCGTGATGTACGCGGGCCGCGTCGTCGAACTCGGGGAGGCGCGGCCCTTCTTCGGGGCGCCCGGACCACGGCACCCGTACGCGCGGGGCCTGCTCGACGCGCTGCCCCAGCGCGCCTTCCGGCCGATCCCCGGCATGCCGCCCGAACTCGGCGACCTCCCCGCAGGCTGCGCCTTCGCGCCCCGCTGCGCGCGGGCCTCGGACGTCTGCGCCGCCGTCCCCGCGCTCACCGGGGGCGTGGCCTGCCACCATGCGCTGGACGTGGACACGGCGCCGGGCTCCGGTCCCGGCTCCGGTCCCGGTTCCGCGTCGGAGGCCGTCCTTCACGAGACCGCCCCGCACGAGACCGCTCGTTGGGACACCGCCCCGCACGAAGCCGATGTGGACGCCACCCATGCTTGAACTGCGCGACATCACCGCCGGATACGACCGCCGCGCCCCCGTGCTGCGCGAGGTCTCCCTGACCGTCCCCGACGGGGGCTCCGTGGGCCTTCTCGGGCCCAGCGGGTGCGGCAAGTCCACGCTCGCGAGGGTCGCGGCGCTGCTCCACCGCCCCTACGCGGGCACCGTACGCCTCGGCGGCGAGCCCGCCAGGGGCTGGCGGCACCGGGCGCCGCGCGCCCAGCGCACCGCCGTCGGCGTCGTCTTCCAGCAGCCCCGCATGGCGGCCGACCCACGCCTCACCCTCGCCGACCTGATCGCCGAGCCGCTGCGCGCCACGGGCGCCCCCTCCGCCGGGACGCCCTCGCGCGTCGGCGGGCTGGCCGAGTCCGTGGGGCTCGGCGGCGACCTGCTGTCCCGGCGCCCGCACGAGGTCAGCGACGGACAGCTCCAGCGCGCCTGCCTCGCCCGCGCCCTCGTGCTGCGGCCACGGCTGCTGGTCTGCGACGAGATGACCGCCATGCTCGACGCCTCGACGACGGCGGCGCTGGTCGCGGTCGTCGAGGAGTACCGGAGGGAGAGCGGTGCCGCGCTGCTCGCCGTCGGGCACGACCGGACCCTGCTGGAGCGCTGGTGCGACCGTACGGTCGAGCACGCCGCGCTGTCCGCCGCCGCGCACACCCCGCACAGCCCGCACGCCCCGCACGCCGCGCGGGCGAGCGACACTGGAGGGAGAGGGGCCTGACGGCAGCGGGCCCGGCAGCAGCGGGGGAGCGAGGAGAGGAGGCGGACGGCATGACCGGTCCTCGTCCCGATCCGGGCCGCGCACAGGGCCGCGCCGCACGGCGCAGCGGCACCGAGCCCGTGACCGCGCGCAGCGCGCTGCGGCTGCGCCTGCTGCTGGCGTCGCTGTTCACGCCGGTCTTCCTCGCGGGCACGGCGGTGTTCTGGTACTGGACGGCGCACAGCGGCCCGCACGACGTGCCCTCCAGCGGCTCGCTGCGCACCCTGACGCTGATCTCCGCCGCGCTCGCGCTGTTCGCGCTCGTGGACCTCGTGGTCGTCCTGGTGCGGCGCCGACGCGAGCGGCGGAACGGGGAAGCGGACGAAGCGGACGGCGCCGGGGGAGACCGCGTCAGATCTTGACGCCCTTGCCCCGCAGATACGCGAGGGGGTCGATGTCGGTGCCGTAGCCGGGGCCCGTACGCACCTCGAAATGCAGGTGCGGGCCCGTGGAGTTCCCCGTCGAGCCCGAGCGCCCGACGCGCTGCCCTGTGTCGACGGACTGGCCCGCGCGTACGGAGATCGCCGACAGGTGCGCGTACTGGCTGTACTTGCCGTCGGCGTGGCGCAGCACCACCTGGTAGCCGTACGAGTCGGCCCACCCGGCGGAGACGACCTTGCCGCTGGTGACGGCCTTCACCGTCGTGCCGGTGGGGACGGGGAAGTCGACGCCCGTGTGGTAGCCGGACGACCAGCTACTGCCCGAGGCGCGGTACGGCGTGCTCGGGGAGACCCCGCTGACCGGCGCCGTCGCGGAAGAGGACGAACCCGCCTTCCTGTCCTGCGCCTTGGAAGCGGACTTGGAAGCGCTCTTGGGCTCGCTCTTCGGCTTCGCCGCCTTCTCGGCTTTGTCGGCCTTCCCGGACTTCTCGGCCTTCTCCGGCTTCTTGGCCGGGCCCGAGGAGGACCCCGACGCCTTCGGGGCCTTCTCCGCCGCGCCGGTCAGGCGCAGGTCCTGGCCGGGGAGGATCAGATCGGGGTCGTCGCCGACGGTCGAGCGGTTGCGCTCGTAGAGCCCCTGCCAGCCGCCCTCCACCGAGCGGGCCTCCGCGATGCCGGAGAGGCTGTCGCCGCTGACGACCTCGTACGTCGTCGGCTGCTTCGCGCGGTCCGCCTTCGCCTGCCTGGCCCGTTCCGCGCGTGCCTTCTCGTCCGTACGGGCCCGCTCCTCGGCCTTCTCCTCCTGGGCCCTGGCCTTCGCGGACTTCGAAGCGGAGTCCGGCTCCGGCTTGGACTCGGGCTTGGACTTCGACTCGGACGCGGCCTTCCCGCCCTTCGGCTCGCCGCCCGGCTCGGCGCTGTCGCGGCTGAGCCCGGCCCGGGGGCCGCAGGTGGGCCAGGCGCCGGGGCCCTGGCCTTCTAACACCTTCTCGGCGACGGCTATCTGCTCGCTCTTCGTGGCGAGGTCGGCGCGCGCCGCGTAGGCCGTGCCGCCGTACGCGCGCCACGTGCTCTGCGAGAACTGGAGCCCGCCGTAGTAGCCGTTGCCCGTGTTGATGTCCCACTTGTTGCCGCTCTCGCAGGCCGCCACCTTGTCCCACGTCTCGACGGGCGCGGCCTGCGCGAAGTGGGCCCCCACAAGGGGGATGGCGAGGCCCGCGCCCCCCGCGGTGACCCTCATCGAGGCGCGTGTGACGGAGCTGGGCCTGTGGCGGCGGTGGCGTCCCCGAGCGGTCATAGCCGGAACCTCCGGTCAAGTGGCGCGCAGTGATGGGCGTGCCGGGCGCGCCCACGATAGAGGCGCCCCGAAGAAGGTCACAAGGGCTCACAGCGGGGTACCGGAGTCCCGCACTCCCACTCCGTGACGCGCCCCCTGGCGGGTTACGTGGTGCGCCCGTGGTGCCCGAACCGCACGCCCTCCCACGGCAGTGCGCGTACCTCGGGGTCGGTGCCACGCGCGGCGCCGGCGCGCTCCGGCGCGGGCTCGACGACGGGCCGCTTCTCCCCGGCGTGCTCCATGCGGCGCAGCAGCGCCTCGCGCAGCGCTTCGGCGATCTGCCGGTGCGAGGTGCGGCCCGCGAGGTTCGTCAGCTCGTACGGGTCGGCGTCCAGGTCGTACAGCTCGGACTCCGTGTAGCGGTCGGCGCCCGGCTCGTTCCAGGGGTCGGCTTCCGGGGCGCGTACCGCGTACTTCCAGCGGGCGGTGCGCACGGCGCGGCCCACGTGGGACTCGCTGATCTGGATGAACACCTCCTCGGGGCGCCCCGGATCGTCGCCGCCCCCGACCAGCGGCAGCAGCGAGCGCCCCTGCACGCTCGCGGGCACCGGCACCCCTGCTGCCTCCATCAGCGTCGGCACGAGGTCGAGGGTGCTCACCGGGCGCCGTATCCGCCCGCCGCCCGTGAAGCCGGGCCCTGTCAGCGCGAGGGGCACGCGGACGGACGCCTCGTGCGCCGAGCGTTTGAACTCGTCGTTGCGGGTCCGGAAGTGCGAGCCGTGGTCCGAGGTCCACGCGAGCACCGTGCGGTCCTCCAGGCCCATGCTGCGCAGCGCGTCCCGCAGCCGCCCGAGGCCCTCGTCGAGCCGTTTGACCTGGCCGAGGTAGCCGCCGAGGTGGCGGTGCGGGCCGCCGTCCGACGCGCCGTGCGCGAGCGCGGCCAGGTCGGGCGGCAGCCAGGTGCCCGCGTAGCGCTCGGCGTAGCCCTCGGGTGCCGGGTGGTCGCCGGTGGCGTTCTGGTGGTGCGGTTCGAGGAGGGAGACGAACAGCAGGAAGGGCCGCTCGTCCTCGCCGTGGTCGGCGACGAAGCGGATGGCGGCGTCGAAGAGCGCGTCGGAGCGGTAGCCGGGCAGCCGGACGGGCGCGCCGTCCTCGTCGTGGAGCACCGTGCGGTACGCGTCCGAGGTGAACTCCAGCAGCTCGCTGGCGAGCCAGTGCGTGTACCCCATGCGGTACGCGGCGGGTACGGGCCCGTCGCCGCCCGCCTCGGCGGCCAGATGCCACTTGCCGAGGTAGCCGGTGGTGTATCCGGCGGCGGCGAACGACGAGGCCAGCGTGGGCAGTTCGCGGTCCGGCGCGAGCCCGTTGCGGAAGACGCCCGTGGCTGTCGGCCAGCGCCCCGTCTGGAGCGCGGCCCGCGCGGGCGCGCACACCGGCTGCGGCGTGATGGCGTGCTCGACGTGGGTGCCCGCGCGGGCCATGCGGTCGAACTCCGGGGTGACGTCGGCGGGGTTGCCGTGCACGCCCGTGGTGTCCCAGCGCTGCTGGTCGGTGAGGACGACGATAACGTGCGGGGCTTTGGCGTTCGCGGCGTTGGCGTGCGGGGCTTCGGCGGCGGGGCGCGGCGCGCCCGTCAAAGCTCGAAGCCGCGGTCGCGTGCCCGCCGGTGCGCCGCCTGACCGGCCACGGACTCCTCCAGATAGACCTCGCACACCAGGTGTCCGGAGCCCGACATGTTGTGCTCCAGCTCGTACAGGCTGATCTCGCTGCCGTCGGCGAGGAGGAAGGCGTGCTCGTACACGGAGCACCACACGTGCCAGGCGTGTGCCGGTGCGTGCGGCTGGGGCACGTGCAGGATCTCGTGGCCCCTGGCCGTGGCGAGCAGCCGCAGCACTTCGTCGCCCGGCCGGTCCGCGTTCTCCGCGCGGCGCAGGAGGCGGCGGGCGTGTTCGGGGGAGTCGCCCTCGCCGTAGGCGCGGCGGCGGTGCGGGCCCCGCGCGGTCCCGGTCAGGAAGTCGAACGAGACGCGGCCCGGACCGCCGCCGGAACGGTGGCGGGCGCCCGGCTCCTCATCGCCGTCGTCCCACGCGTCCCGGCCCTCGTGCGCCTCGTGCGCTTCGTATGCCTCATGACCCTCATGACCCTCATGACCCTCGTGGCCGTGGCGGCCGTGGCGGTCGTGGTGGCCGCCCGGGACATCGCCGTCGTCCGTGAAGTCCTCGCCGTCCCCGGCCGCGTGCCCGCCGCCCGCGCCCGGGAAGCCGTCGCCCATCAGCCGGTGGACGCGGCGCTCGGCCAGCCGCAGCGACTCCTCGGTCTCGTAGACCTCGTACAGCCGCCGCCCGTCGCCGTCCTCGCTGTCGTACCGCAGCTCCCACAGCAGCTCGCTGCTGCCGTCGGAGAGCAGGAAGATGTGCCGGAAGCTGCTGCAACGCAGCGTCGGCGGCGGGGTGTTGCGGTGGCGCCAGCCGTTCAGCTCGACCTGGCACAGGACCGCGTCCCCGAGCCGCGCCAGCGCGCTGTCGGAGACGTCGAACGGATTCAGGGCGCGCGTCAGCAGCCCGTCCAGATGCAGGGCAGGCGCCATCAGCTCTGTTCCCTCGCCCATCGCGGATCCCTCCCGGTGTGCAGCAACCGACTGTTCCCCGCGGGCACACACCGTAGCGCCGCGGCAGCGGAACGGGGGCGGAAACGAGGGTTTCCGGAACGCGGAAGAACCGGTATGTGCGGGCCTGTTGGGGCGCCGACCTGCCGGAAAGGGCCGGGGCGCGGCCCGTCGGGCGTGTAAGTGCGAGGTGACACGGTGCCCTTCTTTGTGGATGACTCGCGGATAAACGGGAACCACAGAGTGGATACGAACAACAGAACGGTTCACGAGTGGTCGACAGAGCGGCCCAGAAGGGAGCGCGGCCATGACGACGCTGCCCGTCGGCTACGAGTCGTACTGGATGCTCTCCGCCGCGGGCGCACCCCACCCGCCGCTCGCCCCGGACAGCGTGACCGAGGCCGACACCGTCGTCGTCGGCGGCGGGATCGCGGGGCTCTCGGTCGCGTGGGAGCTGACGAGGGCGGGGCAGCGCGTGATCGTCCTGGAGTCCGACCGCGTGGCCGCCGGGGTCACGGGCCACACCACGGCCAAGGTCTCCGCGCTGCACGGCCTGATCTACGCCCACCTGCGCGCCACCAAGGGCGAGGAGGGCGCGGAGCTGTACGCGCGCTCGCAGCAGCAGGCCGTCGAGCATCTGGCGGACGTGGCGCGGGAGTTGGGCGTCGAGTGCGAGCTGGAGCGCGTCCCCGCCTACACCTACGTCGACTCCCCGTACCACGAGGACGAGATCCGCGCCGAGGCCGAGGCGGCGGCCGAGGCCGGGCTGCCCGCCACCTATGTGACCGACACGGGGCTGCCGTTCCCCGTACACGCCGCCGTGCGCGTGGCGGACCAGGCCCAGTTCCACCCCCGCAAGTACCTGCTGGCGCTCGCCGAGGACCTGGTGCGCCGCGGCGGGCGCATCCACGAGCGTACCCGCGTCACCGGGCTCGACGAGGGCACACCCTGCCGGGTCACGGCGGAGAACGGCGCCGAGGTGGTCGCCCGCGATGTCGTCGTCGCCACCCACTACCCCGTCTTCGACCGCGCGCTGATGTTCTCCCGGCTGGCCCCGCGCCGCGAACTGGTCGTCTCCGCGATGCTCCCCGAGGAGCGGGACCCCGGCGGCTGCTATCTGACGCCCGAGCGCGGCACCCGCTCGGTGCGCACCGCGCCCTACCCGTTCCGCGACGGGCACCGGCTGCTCATCGTCACCGGCGAGAAGTTCGCCCCCGGCATGCCCGGCATCGGCTCGGTGAGCGCGGGCTACGAACGGCTCGCCGCCTGGACGTACGAGCGCTTCCCCGAGGCGCGCCTCATGCACCGCTGGGCGACGCAGGACAACGAGACGGCCGACCGCGTGCCCTACATCGGCGGCTTCCACCCCGCCTCCCAGCACGCCTGGGTCGCCGCCGGGTTCGGCGGCTGGGGCATGGCCGGCGGCGTGCTGTCGGGCCAACTGCTGACCGCGCTCATCACCGGGGACGAGCCCCCGCCGTGGGCGCGGCTGTACGACCCGTGCAGGCTCAGGCCGCGCGAGGCGCCCGCGATGCTGCGCATGCAGTCGGCCGTCGCGCGGCGCTTCGTGGGCGACCGGCTGCGCTCTTCCTACGTCGACTCCGTCGAGGACATCGCGCCCGGCACCGGCGCCATCGTGCGCATCCAGGGGCGGCGCTGCGCCGTGCACCGCACCCCGGAGGGCGAGGTGCGCGCGCTGTCGCCGCGCTGCACCCACCTGGGCTGTCTGGTGCGCTTCAACGACGCCGAGTGCGCGTGGGAGTGCCCCTGCCACGGGTCGCGCTTCGGCATCGAGGGCGAGGTCATCCAGGGGCCCGCCACCCGGCCGCTGGAGCGGCGCGAGGAGTACGAGTGACGGTACGGGTGACCGCGCGGGTGACCGCGTCGCGCGGGATGCGCCTGCCCGCGTGAAGAATACGAATGACCGATCGGCCGTTGACCTGCCCGGGTGAGCCGGGCGGGCCAGGGGCCCCGATGAACCGCGGCCGGGAGCGCGGGCGTGCCTAGCATGCGGCACGACCGTTCCGCGGAGGTGCTCTTGCCCGTGACCCCCCTCTCCCGCGTCCACCCGCGCGTCCCCCTCACCGGCGCCCGCGCCGCGCGTCCCCGCCGGTTCGTCCTCGCGGCGGCACTCTGCGCGGCGCTCACGTGCGGCGCGGCGACGGACGCGGGCGGTACGGGCCCCGGCGTGGACCCCTCCCGCGCCGGGGCCCCCGCCTCTGCCGCTGCCGCGTCCGCGGCGGCGCCCGGCGAGGAGTCCAGGCCCGCGCGAGGACCCGGGCTGAATGTCCTCCTCATGGGCATCGACCGGCGCCGCGGCCTCTCCCCGGACACCAAGGACGCGCTGCACGTCAACGGGAAGGAGTGCGACTGCACCGATGTGATGATGCTGATGCACATCTCCGAGGACCGTCGGCATGTGCGCGTGGTGAGCATCCCGCGCGACTCGTACGTGGGCTTCGCGCGGCACGACGACACCGCGCTGCTCGCCGGCGCCGCAGGCGCTTACGGCGGGGAGAAGGCGCGCGAGACGGACGGACGGCCCGCCGCCACCCGCCACCCCGGCAAGATCAACAGCGCCTTCGCGCACGGCGGCCCCCGCCTCGTGGCGCGCACCGTCGAGCGGGCCACGGGGGTACGCGTCGACCACTGGGCGCTCACCGACTTCGCCGGTTTCGTGGAGGCCGTCGACGACCTCGGCGGCGCCGGGGTGTGCGCGGACAAGCCGATGCGGGACAAGAACGCGGGGCTCAAGCTGGCGGCGGGCTCCCACTGGCTCGACGGGCGCCAGGCCCTGCGCTACGTCCGCGCCCGCCACGTCTCCCCGCCCGGCGACCTGGGCAGGGTGCGCCGTCAGCAGCACCTGCTGGGGCGGATGCTGACGGCGCTGACACGCGCGACGGCGGACGACCCGGCGGCCCTCGCGCGCACCGCGCTCGCACTGCGCCGCTCCGTGCGCGCCGACGAGGGCCTGACGGCGGCGAAGCTGATGGCACTGGGCCGGCAGTTGCGCGGACTCACCGCGCGGCGCACCGAGTTCGCGACCGTGCCCATGTCGGAGTTCGACCACCGGGTGCCCGTGTGGGGCTCCACGCTGCTGTGGGACGGGCCGCGCGCCAGGGCACTCTTCGCCGACCTGCGCGCCGACCGTCCGCTGACCGGCAACCCGCTGACCTCGCCGAAGGACGGGGTGCGCCCCATCGCGGTGGAGCCGGGGAAGGTCCGGGTGCGGGTCGAGGGCGACGGCGACGCGGCGGCGCGCGTGGCTCGGGGCCTGCGCGACAACGGCTTCCGCGTGCTCGGCGTCCAAGGCGGCCAGGGCGGCCAGGGCGGCCAAGACGGCCAGGGCGGTCAAGGGGAGGGCTCCGGTACGCGCGGCCCGACGCGGATCGTCCATGAACCCCACCGGGAGCGCGACGCCCAGGCCCTGGCCGCCGCGCTGCCCGGCGCCGTCCTCCACGCCGAGCGGGGACACGCGCCCGAGCCGACCGTGCGCGTGGGCACGGAGGGCGCCGAGGTCGCCCCGGTCGTCTTCGACCGCAGCAGCGTCGAGGGCGCCCCCGTCACCGGCGACCGCCTCGGCTGCGGAGGGGCCCAGGAGGACACGGGGAAGGACACGGGCCGGGGGTGACCCCGGGCTCCGGTCCCGGTCCCGGACCGGTCTCCGCCGCGCGCCGTTCCCCTCCCGGCGGCGCGCGGCGGACCGTACACGTGACGGGCCCGCCCGACGCGGCGCCCGTCGGCCCTCACAGCCAGGCCGGGTCGGTCTCCAGGGTGGTCCGGTCCAGACTGGCGAGGAGGTCGAACTGCGGACCCGTCCTGGGCAGTTCGTGCCGGAAGAAGTAGCGTGCCGCCTGCCGCTTGCCCTGGTGGAAGGCGTCGTCCCCGTCATCCGTGGCCAGGAGCTGGCCGAGCCAGATCCACGCGACGACGGTGTGGCCGACCGCCTCCAGATAGACCGAGGCGTTGGCGAGCGCCGTCTTCGGGTCGCCGGTGGCCCACAGCTCCGCCGTGACCGTGGTCGCCCGCTCCCAGGCGGCGCGCAGCGCGTCCCCCAGCACGGCGGCCTCGCCGCCCGCCTCGCGGGCGCGCTCCAGGGTCTCCCCGATGGCCTCGCCGAGCGCCGCCAGCCCGGCTCCGCCGTTCATGACGGCCTTGCGCCCGAGCAGGTCGAGGGCCTGGATGCCGTGGGTGCCCTCGTGGATGGGGTTGAGCCGGTTGTCGCGGTAGTGCTGCTCGACGTCGTACTCGCGGGTGTAGCCGTAGCCGCCGTGCACCTGGATGGCGAGGCTGTTGGCCTCCAGGCACCACTGCGAGGGCCAGCTCTTGGCGATCGGGGTCAGCACGTCGAGCAGCAGCCCGGCGCGGGCGCGCGCCTCCTCGGACTCGGCTGTCTGCTGCTCGTCGACGAGCCGGGAGCAGTAAAGGAGCAGGGCCAGCGCGCCCTCCACGTAGGACTTCTGCGCGAGCAGCATCCGCCGCACGTCGGTGTGCTCGACGATGGGGACCTGCGGCGCCGACGGGTCCTTCGCGGCGAGGGGGCGGCCCTGGGGGCGCTCGCGCGCGTAGTCGAGTGACTTGAGGTAGCCGGTGTAGCCGAGGGCCATCGCGCCCGCGCCGACGCCGATGCGGGCGCCGTTCATCATGTGGAACATGTAGGCCAGCCCGCGGTGCGGCTCTCCGACGAGGTAGCCGACCGCGCCCGCCTCGCCGCCCGGACGGTGCTGCCCCTCGCCGAAGTTGAGCAGCGCGTTCGTCGTGCCGCGGTAGCCCATCTTGTGGTTGAGCCCGGCCGGTACGACGTCGTTGCGCTCGCCGAGCGAGCCGTCGGCGTGCACCAGGTACTTGGGCACGATGAACAGGGACAGGCCCTTCACCCCGGGCGGTCCGCCGGGGATGCGGGCGAGGACGAGGTGGACGATGTTCTCGGCCAGTTCGTGGTCGCCGCCCGAGATCCACATCTTGCTGCCGGTGAGCCGGTACGTGCCGTCGTCCCTGGCCTCCGCCTTCGTCGCCACGTCGGCGAGCGAGGAGCCCGCCTGCGGCTCTGACAGGCACATCGTCCCGAAGAACCGCCCGGCGAGCATGGGCCGTACGAAGGTGTCCACCTGCTCGCGGGAGCCGTGGGCGCACAGCAGCCTGGCGTTGCCGAGGGTGAGGAAGGGGTAGGCGGAGGTGCCGACGTTGGCCGCCTGGAAGAAGCTGAAGCAGGCCGTCGCCACCACCTGGGGCAGTTGCGCGCCGCCGAACTCCTCGTCCATGGGCGCGGAGAGGAGGTCGGACTTGGCGAAGGCTTCGAGCGCCTCCTTGACCTCGGGGATGGTGTGCACCCGCTCCCCGTCGAAGCGGGGCTCCTCCTGGTCGTTCTTCTTGTTGTGCGGCGCGAAGTGGTGGGTGGCGAGCTGTTCGCCGAGGTCGAGCACCGCGTCGAAGGTCTCGCGGGAGTGCTCGGCGTAGCGGGGGCGCCGCACCAGGTGCTCGGTGTCCAGCCAGTCGTACAGCAGGAAGTCGAGATCCCGGCGGGAGAGGAGGAGCGAGGGTGTGGCCATGGCGGTTTTCCGATCCCGTTCGGCGGCGGCGGGCGCTGGGCGCGCTGCGGCGTGCGGGCGCGCGAGGGCTCCGCGTGCACGTCTAAGCGCTTGCTTATCCTGGGTCGCGCCCGCCGTGCCTGTCAACGGTGGAACGGCGCGCGGGCCCGTTCCCCGCGCGCCACGGCTCGCCCGGCACCGCGCCGCGCACCCGCGCCCGCCCGGTCGCACACCCGGCCCCGCCCGGCCATCGCCACCGCGCCCTGGTCAGGCCCCCGTCGCCCCCCATGGCCCCGTCGCACTGGCCGAGGACGCGTGGTACGCGCCGCCGACGCCACCCCCGCCGCCCAGCCCGCGCCCCTGCGGCGGCCAGCTTCCGCCGCGCTCCGCGCCGCCAGGATCGTGCCCGGCCGCTGCCAGGCGGAGCTGCTGGGCGCGCAGCACCAGCTCCATCTCGAACAGGGTCTCCGGGTCCTGGAGCCGGTCGCCGAGCAGGTCGTCGAGCTGCCGCAGCCGGTATCTGACGGTCTGCGGGTGGATCGCCAGCCGCTTCGCCACCTCGATCGTGTTGTGCCCGCACCGCAGCCAGGCCAGTAACGTCTCCGCGAGCCGGTGCCGGTGCGGCGCCCGCACCTGTTCCAGCGGGCCCATGTGCTGGTCGGCCAGCACGGCGAGCAGGGTCTCGTCGCGGAACAGCAGCAGCGTCGAGAGGTGGTCCTCGCAGCGGATCACGTCCTGACGCGGGATGATCCCCCGCTGTGCCAGGTCCAGCGCCTCGGCGGCGAGCCGCGCCGAGCGGCTGCCGTCGGCCACCCCGACCGTCGGCCCGATCACCGCGCGCTGGCCCCGGAGCGCCAGCGAGACGGTACGGGCGCGGCCAGGGCCGTCCGGGTCGGGCACGACCATGCACACCGGGCGCCGGTCCGTGCGCACCAGCACCTCGGGCGGGGTGATCGGCCGCTCGGGCTCCCCGCCGTCCTCGCCCTCGCGGCTGTCCACCAGCACGACGGCCAGCCGCCTGGGCACCGTCCACTGCGCGGCGCGCGCGAGGTCCGAGATCGCCTCGCAGGAGGCGGGCGGGTCGGCCACCAGGAGGTCGAGCAGCCGGTCGCGCCTGCGCTGGAGCTCACCGGCCGAGCGCAGCCGCGCCTCCGCGTAGCCTGCCGCGGTCGCCTCGATGATCTCGTCGAGGTGCACGAGCATCGCCTCGCCCAGCGAGACGAGCACGGTGCGCGGCAGCACGTCCTCGTCGCAGAGCACGCTGATGCGGCGCCAGGCGACCCGCGCTCCCATCCGCATCGCCTGCTGGAAGGAGTCCAGGCTGCGGCCCTCGTTCGCCTCGCCCCGGCCGATGTGGTGGTACGTCGCCGCGACGGTCTCCCAGCCGCCCTGAGGCTTGGCCATGCGGTCCAGGAGAAGCATCAGCGCCTGCTCGGCGCCCGTGCGGATGGTGCGGGTGTACATGTCGTCGTCAGGCCGCGCGTACTCCGGGATGCCCTGCTGGATCTCCTCGACGACATCGTCGATGAGCGCGCCGAGGTACGGCCTGAGCTGGTCGGGGAGCTCGGGGGGGAAGTCACCGAACGGATCGTGGGGAACGTGGCTTCTGCTCACCGGTGTTGACGCTCCTTCCGGTACGGGGGAGGTCTGCTGCTGCCGGGAACATACCGCCGGGGGCGAGGGGTTTCCCCTTCATTACCGACGAGTTAAGTTACTGCCCCTTGTCACCGTCGTACAGTCCGCCTGTTCTGTGGGGACAAGACGAGGCGCCCGCGGTCCTCCACCGTACGAAGCAGGAGCCGAGACCTGCGGAGGCGAGCGGACTGTGCGGACACGGACACGGACAGGGACCCCGGCACCGGAACGCGAGCGCCCCTGGCACCGCTTCTACGCGCCGGGGGTCCCGCGGGACGTGGCCGTGCCCGACGAGCCCCTCACCACGCTGCTCGACGGGAGCGCCGCGCGCCTGCCCCGCCGCACAGCCCTCGTCTTCTTCGGCCGCAGGACCCGCTACCGCGCGCTGCGCAGGGCCGTCGACCGCTGCGCCGCCGGGCTCCAGGGGCTCGGGGTGCGGCACGGCGACCGGGTGGCGCTGGTGCTGCCCAACTGCCCCCAGTTCGTGGTGGCGTTCTACGGCACGCTGCGGATCGGCGCGGTGGCCGTGCCCGTCAACCCGCTCTACACGCGGAGCGAACTGCGCCACCAGCTCGCCGACTCCGGCGCCGTCGCCGCCGTCGTGCACGACGGCGCCTTCCCGGCCGTCGACGCCGTACGGGCCGGGACCGCGCTGCGCCACGTGGTCACCGCCTCGCTGTTCCGCGAACTCCCGTGGTGGCTGCGGCTGTTGCTGCGCCTGCCGCTGGCCAGGGCGCGGGAGACGCGGGCACGGGTGGACCCGGGGCTGCCGGAGGTGGGGGAGGGGGAGGGAGCGGCCCGCGCGATGACGTACGGCGAACTGCTCTCCTCGCACCCGCCGCGCAAGGCCCCTTATCCGCCCGTGCGCCCCGGCAGCACCGCCGTGCTCCAGTACACCGGGGGCACCACCGGCACCCCCAAGGGCGCGATGCTCAGCCACCGCAACCTCGTGGCCAACGCGTACCAGCTCAGAAGCTGGTACCCGGCGGCGCGCGACGGCCGCGAGACCGGCATCAGCGTGCTGCCGCTCTTCCACATCTACGGGCTCACCCTCGGCCTCAACGTCGGCCTGCTCGCGGGCGCGCGGCTGGTGCTGTTGCCCCTCTTCGACGCCGGGCTGCTGCTGCGCGCCGCACGCCGCTGGAAGCCGACGATGATGCCCGGAGTCCCGCCCCTCTACGACCAGTTGCTCGCCAGGTCCCCGGAGGAGCTGGAGGCGCTGGGCACCCTGCGGAGCTGCCTGTCAGGGGCGATGCGGCTGCCGCCCGAGACCGTCGACCGCTTCCGCGCGGCCACGGGCTGCGACCTCGTCGAGGGGTACGGGCTGACCGAGGCGGCGCCCGTCGTGCTCGCCAACCCGCTCAACGCCAACGCCCGCCCCGGCACCGTCGGCGTCCCGCTGCCCGGCACCGAGGTGCGCGTCGTCGACGAGGGCGACGACACCCGTGTGCTGGGGTACGGGGAGGCGGGGGAGCTGGTGGTGCGAGGCCCGCAGGTCTTCGGCGGCTACTGGCGGGACCCCGAGGACACGGCCCGGGTGCTGCGCGACGGCTGGCTGCTCACGGGCGACATCGCCGTGATGAGCCCGGACGGCTATGTCACCGTCATCGACCGCAAGCGCGACGTCATCAACGCCAGCGGCTTCTCGGTCTTCCCCTCCGAGGTCGAGGACGTGCTGATGGCACACCCCGCAGTCGCCGAGGCGGCCGTGGTCGCGGCGCCCGACCCGTACCGGGGGGAGACCGTCAAGGCGTGCGTCGTCGTGCGCGAGGGCCGCTCGCTGACCGCCACGGCGCTGCGGGCACACGCCGCGCGGCACCTCACGGCCTACAAGGTGCCCAGGATCGTCGAGTTCAGGACGACGCCGCTGCCGCGCAACCTGCTCGGGAAGGTGCTGCGCAGGGAGCTGCGGGACAGCGCCGAGGAGTGAGGCGGGCGGTGGGCGGCCCCCGTCCGCCCGTCGCCCACTCGGTGCCGCTACTCGACGACGACCTCCAGCGGCACTGATGTCACCGTCAGCCTCGGCACGCGCTTGACCAGCTCCAGCACGGCGGCCCGCTCCTCGCCCTGCCCGAAGCGGCCGAGCCACTGCTCGGGCGCGTCGCTCTCGGTGGACAGGCTCAGCCCGTACAGATAGCGCCCCGGCAGGTCGGGCGCGTACGTGGTGAACGTCGTCAGGGGCAGGAAGCCGTGCCCCGTCGGGTCGAACGACTCGCCCGGCGCCAGCCGCCGGAAGTCCCCCGGGCGCAGCGGGCCGACCAGCGGGTCCTCGGGCGCCGGGGGACCGGCGACGGGCCGTCCGTCCCGCAGCACCGAGGGCAGGTAGCGCGGATAGCGCACCCCGTCCTCGGAACCGTCCAGCACCCCGGCGGCCCACACCACGTCCCGCGAGGTGTTGCGTACCGTCACCGTGACGGGGACCTGCCGGCCCACGGGGTGCGGACGGGCGGGGCCGTGCAGCGCGATCTCCAACACGTCCCCGCCGCCTCTCGGTCGTTCCGGCTCGGTCGTTCCGGGCGCCACCGCCCGGGAGCGGTCATGCGCCGGTCCGGGTGCTGACTGGTTCACTCGGCAACTTCCGGCCTGCTCACCTGCCGTACTCGGCGACCAGGTGCGCCTTCGTCTCCTCCGCCTGGTCGCGGATGGTGTCCACGACCGGTTGGCTCAGATGCTGCCCGGCGAAGTGCTCGGTCATCCGGTCCAGGACCGAGGTGGCCTGCTCCAGGTCGCCCTGCTTGGCCTCGGCGCGCGCGAGCCTGCGCATCACCATGTTGAGCGTGACGTTGTCGACGCCCGTCCCCTGGAGCGACGCCTCGACCACCGGCTGGAGCTGCTGGATGCTCTCCTTGGTGTCAGCGGGACGCACCGTGAGGCCCTCCTTGCGCGGGGCCAGGCTCTTGAACTCGTGCTCCGCGTTCAGGCCCCTGACCATGCGAGGGAACACCGCGAGCGGGTGCTTGCCGTGCTGGTCGATGACCTGCTGGAGCGCCTCGTTGCCCGCCTTCAAGGAGGGCGAGTCCGAGCCCAGCAGCGCGAACAGCTTGCCCTGGTCCTCGCCCAGCATCAGCTCGGCCACCTGCTCGTCCGTGCGGCTCATCGGATGCCTGACCGTGGTGCGCAGCACGGGCGAGACCACGCGGGAGCCGTCCGAGGCGAGGTACATGGCACGCAGTTCGTAGACGCCGGGCTGCTGGAAGTAGTGGCCTTCCTTCCCGTAGCCGATGTACGCGCTGCTGTAGACCGCGGGCCTGCCCGAGTGCAGCCGGACCGTCCGCTCCTCGTCCACGCACCGCCGCACCAGCGGACGGAACAGGACCACGCGCCCCGAGGGCTGCCGGATCGCGATGCTGACCAGGTCGTTGTTCGGGTGGAGGTAGCCGTGCGTCTCCGTGCCGCGCAGGTCCGTGGTCTCCAGCTTCAGTTCGACGACGGGCGGCTCGCCGAACTCGTAGGCCCGCTTGCCGCGCAGTTCGAGACGCAGCCCGGAGCGGTCCTCGATCGGCTCGTCGAACGCCTGCGGCTCGATCTCGGCGGCTCCGGTGCCGAAGGCGCTCGCGCCCATGATGACGTTCTTGTAGTAGCCGTGCCGCAGGTGCAGCAGCTCGTTGTTGGTGAACTGGAACGGGAAGTTCGCCCAGTAGGCCGTCTCGCCCGAGGCACCGCCGCCGCCCGGGTTGTAGTTCTGCGGGTAGTTCATCCACGAGAGGTCGCCGAAGCCCTGGTTGGGGCCGAGCGACGACGGGGGAGTGGCCAGGTTCTTCTGCCAGGAGTGCAGCAGGTTGAAGGCGTGCCCCAGCTCGTGCACGTATGTGCGCAGCGCCGCGCGCTGACGTGTGGCATCAGCGCCGCTGATCAGGTCGTAGAAGACGGCGCAGCCCTGCCGCTGGTAGGAGTCGGCCGAGTCGAACATGATGCCCCGCACCCCGGCAAGACCCTCGTACTTGCTGGCGACCAGGAGCCAGACCTTCCACTGCGGGATGTTGCGCCACAGGCTGAAGTTGGTCTGCATGGCGCCGTGCAGCTCGCTGTCCGTCCAGCCGTTGGCGTTGTCGGCCAGCACGTTGGTCGCGCCGGACACCAGCAGTTCGAGCCCGCACTCGGCGTAGGCGCTCGGCACGGTCAGCACCCGTGCCGCGCTGCCGGGAGGCTGCGGCAGCGAGCCGGTGTTGTACGAGACGAACGGGACCTTGCCCGTCACCGAGTCCTGCTCCCACGTCACCGTGCGGAAGTACGAGGAGGTGAACGGGCAGACGTAGCTCGCGCCCTTCTGGGTCGCCGAGCGGTAGAACGTCACCGTCGCAGAGGCGTGGGGCTGGGTCGTGGCACGGCGCGGGATGACGACCTCGACGATCGGATAGCTGGCCGACCAGGTGAAGGTGCCCGTGCCCCGGAGGGTGGTCTGCGTGGCCGTGGTGCTGACGGCGACCGTCTGGACCACGAACGAGCCGTAGTAGCTGGTGGTGCTGCCGCTCACGCTGAAGAAGTCGCCGCTGACCTTGCCGAGCGGGCGCCGGCCGTCGACGTCGACGCGCAGCTCCAGCTGATAGCCGCCGCCTCCGCTGCGGTACCGGCCCCGGTTCAGGTGGTAGGCCGCGGCCGACTCGGCGGCGCCGGGGAAGTGCCCGCGCTCGATGTCGGGCGAGCCGGTGAGGGCGCCGTCCCGCGCGGTGCCCGCCTCGGTGGACTCCTCGCCCCTGCGGGCGCCGTGACCGCTCTCGCCGGTCTCCGCCGTCCTGACCTGCTCGGGGAGGATGCCGCCGGGCTCGCCGGAGGTCACGGGTGCTTCGGATATGTCGCTGGCGCCTGCTGTGGGATCTTCGATGGCTGACGACATGATGGAGGGTCCTCCGCTCACCTGAATGCGTGATTCGGTGACGGCACGGACAGAACGCGCCGCCGGGCACCTGGCCGGCCAGGAGAACTTCTCAGAGCTTCCGTGCCTGGAAAGTCGCAGCACAGCAAGATCCTGTCAATGCGCGATTTCGGTGATTTTTCCCGACTGAGATCGCGTCGTCCCGCTCCTCCCGCCCAAATTCCGGCGGCCCCGCGCCCCTGTGGGATGCGGGGCCGCTGAGCGGATCGTGGGGGTCAGGCGAGGAGGAAGTCGGCCTCTCCGCGCTTGGTGCCGAGGATGAAGGTCTCGATCTCGGCGGGGTCGTAGATCAGCGCGGGCCCGTCCGGGTCCGTGGACTGGCGCAGGGCCACCCGGCCGTCGCTGAGGCGCATCGCCTCGACGCAGCTCCCGCCGTTGGGGCCGCTCCAGGGCTTGTGCCAGCCCTCGGTGCCCAGGTCCGTGGCGGGCATGCCGTTGTAGATGTGACCCATGTGCTCAGAACTCCTCGCGGATCTCACCGAGGAGGGCCTCGGTGCGTTGTGCCGGTGCGGCTTGCGCACCCATGCGGTCCAGGACCTCCAGATAGGCGGCCGTGTCGGGGCGCTCGTCGAGATAGGCGGCGCCCGTCAGGCTCTCCGAATAGACGATGTCCGGGATCTCGGGAATGTCGAACCGGAAGAGCTGGAAGGGCCCGAACATGCCGGGGTGCGCCCCCGCCGTGAACGGGAGGATCTGCAAGGTGACGTGCGGCAGCGCGACGGCCTCGATGAGCCGGTCGATCTGCCCGCGCATCACGGCGGGCTCCCCGACGTGGCGCCGCAGCACCTGCTCGTCCAGGACGGCCCACAGGCGCGGCGCGCCGGGCCCGCGCAGCAGCTCCTGCCGCTCCATGCGCAGGGCGACGCGGCGGTCCAGCTCGCGGTCGCTCGCGGTGGGGAAGCCGGTGCGCAGGAGCGCCCGCGCGTAGTCCTCTGTCTGGAGCAGTCCGGGGACGCAGTGCGGCTCGTAGGCCCGTATCAGGCTGGCCTCGCCCTCCAGGCTGACGTAGAGGCTGAACCAGGGCGGCAGCACGTCACGGAAGCGGTGCCACCAGCCGGGCCTGTTGGCCTCGTCCACGAGGGCGAGGAAGCCCGCGATCTCGGGCTCGGGGACCGCGTACGTCTTGAGGAGCTTCTCCACGTACGGGGGCTTGAGGCCGACCTCGGCCTTCTCCATGCGACGGACGGTGGTCGTGTTGACACTGAGCGCTTTCGCAGCGTCGTTGAAGGAGCATCCGGCCTTCTCCCGAAGGTCCCGGAGGCGCAGCCCGAGGACTATCTGCCCCACGGTCGGCGCGGACCTGCCGCCTTCCGCCACGGATGCCTCCTCAACTGTGGTTTGTCGCGCTCAGCAGTGTGCCATGTTCGGAGTGCTTCGGCCACAGTGCCAATCTGATTCTGCAAATTGCAGATCTACCCTTGCCATCTGTGACCTGCGGCGAGCATAGTGAGCCTTGTGACTCAGCTCATGAGGCCGCGCGTGCCCGTTCCCCCGCGCACCGTCCCCGCCCTCGACAGGTAGATGGAAGGCGAATGCCCGTGGCTCTCCATCGCCCCACCGCGCCGCTGTCCGACACCGCTCCGGTCGGCGACGAGGGCGGCGTGCGTCGCGAAGGCTTCGATCTGCCGGCGCACGCCTCCGCGGTCGCACAGGCCCGCGAGAAGGTCTGCGGACAGCTCCGCCACTGGGGGCTCCCCGAAGACCTGGGGGACATGGCCCAGCTCGTCATCTCCGAGTTCTTCACCAACGCCGTCCTGCACACCGACAGCGGCCGGGTCCGCTGCCACCTCCAGGTCTGCCAGGAGCGGCTGCGCATAGAGGTCCGCGACGAGGGCGGCGGCCACGTCGCACCCCGCGAGGCCGCAGCGGAAGACGTGAACGGGCGCGGGCTCCAGCTCGTCAGCGCCGTCGCCGAGAAGTGGGGCGTCCTGGGCGGCGGCCCGCACCTCGGCCGCGTCGTGTGGGCCGAGCTGAGCCTCTTCGCGCTGTAGGCGTGTAGGCGCGACGCGAGGTGCGGCACGCCCCTTCCCGAGGGCAGGCGGTACGCCCCCCGGCGCGCGCCGGAGGCTCCGCCCCGTTATTTCCCGTCCCACCCTCACCAACAACGCACTTGGCGTGGTCACACGGGCACGGTGCGTGGGATGCTTCGGCGCGACGAGACGTACACGCAGCGAATGTGGTGAGGCGCGCATGCGGGAAGACGAGGTCGCGGCGGGGCTCGGGGTGGATGTCAACATCCCGAGCGTGGCCCGGATGTACGACTACTACCTCGGCGGCAAGGACAACTACGAGGTCGACCGCGCGGCCGTCGCGGAGCTGGACAAGGTCGTGCCCAGCACACGGCCGCTGGCCATCAACAACCGCCGCTTCCTCCAGCGCGTCGTGCGCGTGCTGGCGCGGGAGTACGGCGTGCGGCAGTTCCTGGACCACGGGTCAGGGCTGCCGACCCAGGACAACGTCCACCAGGTCGCCCAGCGCGTCGACCCGGACGCGCGCGTGGTCTACGTGGACAACGACCCCATCGTCCTGGCACACGGCCGCGCGCTCCTCCAGGAGAACGACAACACCGCCGTCATCCAGGCGGACATGCGCGAGACCGACGAGATCTTCGGCCACCCCGAGGTGCGCAGGCTCATCGACTTCGACGAGCCCGTCGCCGTCCTCTTCGTCTCGGTGATGCACTGCATCCCGGACCCCGGCCCCGCTGAGCTGGTGCGCCGCGTGGCCGAGCGGGTCCCCTCCGGCAGCTTCCTGGTGATCAACCAGCTCGTCAGCGAGGACAAGGCGACCCGCGACTTCGTCACCAAGTTCATGGACGAGACCACCCACGGGAACTGGGGCAGGGTGCGTCAGGCGCACGAGGTCGAGCGGTACTTCGACGGTCTGGAGGTGCTGGAGCCCGGACTCGGCGAGATCAACTACTGGCGCGCCGACTCCGAGCTGGCCGCGCGGCAGCTCACCGACGAGTGGTGGGAGTTCGGCGGAGTGGCCCGCAAGCCCTGACCGCGCCGCGCCTCCTGCCTGGGTCGTCGACGGTGAAAGGGGAGGGGCCGGGGGCTCGGCGCCCCGCCCCGCCCCCTCGCGCGCCGCAGCGCCAATGGCAGCAGTTGCGACAGGGACCCCCTGGTCCTGGGGGGCGGGTCGGGCCAGGCGCACAGCCCGGGCAA
>NZ_JBSHAO010000071.1:0-36789 GCF_053611545.1 Streptomyces sp. NPDC054796
CCGTTGCGGGCCGCGGTGCGTCCGGAGCGGGTGCCGTTGTCGTTCGCGCAGCAGCGGCTGTGGTTCCTGGCCCAACTCGAAGGACCCAGCCCCACGTATAACATTCCCACCCCGATCCGCATGCATGGTGTGGACGGTGCGGTGCTGGAAGAGGCGTTACGTGATGTGATCGTGCGGCACGAATCGCTGCGGACGGTCTTCCCGAGCGCCGACGGCCAGCCCTACCAGCACATCCTCGACCCCGACGAGCTCACATGGGACCTGGAAGTGTCCCAGGCCGCGCCCGAGGATCTTGCGGACGCCGTGGCCCGTGCGTCGCAGTACGCGTTCGACCTGTCGGCGGAGTTGCCGATCAAGGCATGGCTGTTCCAGGCCGGGCCCGACGAGCAGACGCTGTTGGTCGTCATGCACCACATCGCCTCTGACGGTTGGTCGCGGGGTCCGCTCGCTCGGGATGTCTCGACTGCTTATGAGGCGCGGCTGCGGGGTGAGGCTCCGGTGTGGGAGCCGCTGCTGGTGCAGTATGCCGATTACGCGGTGTGGCAGCGGGAGCTGCTGGGCGAAGAATCCGACCCGGACAGTCTGTTGTCGCAGCAGGTGGAGTTCTGGCGGCGGGCGTTGGCCGGTGCTCCGGAGGAGTTATCGCTGCCGAGCGACCGGCCGCGTCCGGTGGTGGCCAGCCACGTTGGTCATCGGGTGCCGGTGCGGATACCCGTCGAGGTGCATCAGCGGATGGTGGAGCTGGCCCGTGCCGAGGGCGTGACGGTGTTCATGGTGGCGCAGGCGGCCCTGGCCGTGACCCTGTCCCGACTCGGAGCGGGAACGGACATCCCGATCGGCTCACCCATCGCAGGGCGCACGGATGAGGCACTGGACGACCTGGTCGGGCTGTTCATCAACACGCTCGTCATCCGCAGCGACCTCTCCGGCGACCCGGAGTTCCGGCAGACCCTGGCACGGGTGCGAGAGGCGAGCCTGGGGGCGTTCGCGCACCAGGACATGCCGTTCGAGCGTCTCGTCGAGGAACTGACACCGTCCCGCTCCCTGGCCCGCCACCCCCTGTTCCAGGTCTTCCTCACCCTTGAGAACACCGCCGAGACCCGGCTCGCACTGCCCGGCGCCCACGTTCGGTCCGGGGAGTCGGCGGTGGGTGACGTGGCCACGGCGGTGTCGAAGTTCGACCTTGAGATGTCGTTGTCGGAGGTGGTTGACGAGGAGGGGCGTCCGGCGGGGCTGCGGGGTGCGCTGGTGGCGTCGGCGGATGTGTTCGAGGCGGAGACGGCCGAGCGGATGGCGGTGTGGTTCGGCCGCGTACTGGAGTCGGTGACCGCGTCTCCTGGGTTGCGGCTGCGTCAGGTGGACGTGGTCGGTTCGCGCGAGCGCGATGTGGTGGTGCGGCAGTGGAATGACACGGCTGCCGATGTGGTGGATGTGTCTGTGCTGGAGTTGTTTGAGCGGCGGGTGGCCGAGGCTCCGGGTGCGGCTGCGGTGGTGTTTGAGGGTGTGGGGCTGTCGTACGGCGAGTTGGATGTGGCGGCGAATCGGTTGGCGAATTGGCTTCGTGGCCGGGGTGTGGGCCGTGAGTCGGTGGTGGGGCTGGCCCTGCCTCGTGGCCCGGAGATGGTGGTGGGGGTTGTGGGTGTGTGGAAGGCCGGGGCGGCGTATCTGCCGGTCGATGCGGCGCTGCCGCCCGAGCGGGTGGAGTTCATGCTCGCCGACGCCGGGGTCGGGATGGTCGTTGGTGTGGAGGAGCTGGCCAGCTCTGCCGATTCATCGGAGACGGCACCGCAGGTGGCTGTGGACCCGGCTTCGCTGGCGTATGTGATCTTCACGTCGGGTTCGACGGGGCGGCCGAAGGGTGTGGGTATCTCGCACGCTTCGGTGGTGAATTTGGTGTCGGTGTTTGTTCCGGTGATGGGTGCGGGGCCGGGTGTGGGGGTGTTGCAGTTCGCCTCGTTCAGCTTCGATGCCTCTGTGTTGGACGTGTGTGTGGCGTTGTCGTCGGGTGCGGCGTTGTGGATTGCGAGTGAGGGGCAGCGTCGGGAGCCGGGGCGGCTTGCGGAGTTGGTGGGTGTGGGGGCGGCGAGTGTGGTGCCGTCGTTGCTGGAGGTGCTGGATCCGCAGGATCTGGCACTGGTCGGGACGTTGTTGGTGGGTGCGGAGGCGGTCAGCGAGAGTGTGGCGCGCACCTGGTCGGGTGGGCGTCGGCTGGTGAACACGTATGGTCCGACTGAGGCGACGGTGATGGTGGCTGCCGAGACGGTTGATGCCGGTCGTCCGGGTGCGGTGCCCTTCGGTCGCCCGATCGCCAACACCCGCCTGTTCGTGCTCGACGACACCCTTCAGCCGATGCCCGTCGGAGTGGCGGGCGAGCTGTATGTGGCCGGTGCCGGTTTGGCGCGCGGCTATGTGGGTCGTCCGGGGTTGACGGGTGAGCGGTTCGTGGCCTGCCCCTTCGGCTCCGGTGGTGAGCGGATGTACCGGACGGGGGACCTGGCGAAGTGGACGTCGGACGGTCAGTTGCTCTTTGTCGGGCGAGTGGATGAGCAGGTGAAGGTGCGCGGGTTCCGTATCGAGCCGGGTGAGATCGAGGCCGCCCTGCTCACCCACCCGCATGTGACGCAGGCTGCGGTGATCGCCCGCGAGGATGCGCTGATGGCCTATGTGGTTCCCGACGGCCGGGAGCCGGAAGGACTGCGGGAACTGGTCGCCTCGCGGCTGCCGGAGTACATGGTGCCCGCCGCCTTCGTCACGCTTCCGGAGTTGCCGCTGACGGCCAACGGGAAGCTGGACCGCCGTGCTCTGCCCGCTCCGGAGTACGTCACCGGAGCCGGGCGGGCCCCGGCCACCGTGCAGGAAGAGATCCTCTGCGCCGCCTTCGCCGACGTGCTCGGTGTGGCCGTGGTCGGGGTCGATGACAACTTCTTCCAACTCGGCGGCCACTCCCTCCTCGCCGTCCAACTCGTGGAAAAGCTGCGCACCCGGGGTGTGTCGGTGTCGGTGCGGGCGTTGTTCGAGGCGCCCACGCCGGCCCAGCTGGCGGCGTCGACCGGTGCCGGGTCCGTGGAGGTGCCGGAGAACCTGATTCCCGACGGCGCGGATCGGATCACCCCGGACATGCTGCCGCTGGCGGAGCTGGACCAGGAGGAGATCGACCGGGTCGCGGCGTCAGTCGAGGGCGGGGCGGCGAACGTCGCCGACATCTACCCGCTGGCGCCGTTGCAGGAAGGGCTCCTCTTCCATCACCTCCTGGCAGGCGCCGGCGAAGACGTCTACGTCGCCACCTTCGGCGTGGAGTTCGACTCCCGCGCCCGGCTGGACATATTCGCGCGAGCGTTGCAGCAGGTGGTGGACCGGCACGACATCTACCGCACAGGCATCGCCTGGGAGGGCTTGCGCGAGCCCGTGCAGGTGGTGTGGCGACACGTGGACTTGCCGATCGTCGCGCACGAGATCGACCGCGACTCCGCACAGCGGACGGGGTGGGTGGAATCCCTTGTCGCCCTGGCGGGCTCGGCGATGGACCTGGGCCGGGCCCCGTTGATGGACCTGCACACGGCGCAGGCACCCGAGGGCCGCTGGCTGGCCGTCGTGCGAATGCATCACATGGTGCAGGACCACGTCGGCATGGACGTGCTGTTGGACGAGCTGCGGGCGGTGTTGTCCGGCGCGGCCGACGAGCTGGCCCCCGCGCTGCCGTTCCGCAACTTCGTCGCGCAGACGCGGGCGGTGCCGCGCGAGGAGCACGGGCGTTTCTTTGCCGACCTCCTGGGGGATGTGACGGAGCCGACCGCCCCCTACGGCCTGCTGGACGTGCGCGGCGACGGCAGCGGGATCGTCGAGGCGGGCGTGCCGCTGACCGAGGGGCTCACCGACGAGCTGCGGCGAGTGGCGCGCGAGCTGGGTGTCAGCACCGCGACCATCCTGCACGTGGCCTGGGCGCGGGTGCTTGCCACTCTGTCCGGCCGGGACGACGTGGTGTTCGGCACCGTGCTCTTCGGCCGGATGAACGCGGGCGCGGGCGCCGACCGAGTGCTCGGCCCGTTCATCAACATGCTGCCGGTGCGGGTGCGGACCGACGAGGTCGGGGTGCGCGCCGCGGTCGAGGCGATGCGGGACCAACTGGCGGCCCTGCTGGAGCACGAGCACGCCTCGTTGGCGACCGCGCAGCAGGCCAGCGGCATCGCCGACAACACCCCCCTGTTCACGTCGCTCTTCAACTACCGTCACATCACGGGCCCGTCCCAGACCGCGACCGGCGAACAGCGGGACGAGCGGAGGCCGGTAGAGGGGGCCCGCACCGTCTTCGGCGAGGACCGGACGAACTATCCGGTAGGAGTGTCCGTCAACGACCGGGGCACGGGCGGGCTGAGCCTCAGCGTGGAGACCCCCGACGCCCACGACCCGCAGGCACTGGGGCGCCTGATGTGCACCGCGACGGAGAACCTCGTCGACGCGCTCACCGATGTCGTGAACGGCGGCCCGGACGTCTCGCTGGGCGCTGTGGATGTGCTCGGCGTGGACGAGCGCGAGTTGTTGGTGTCCGGGTGGAATGACACGGCCGCCGATGTGCCGGATGTGTCGCTGGTGGAGTTGTTCGAGGACCGGGTGGCCGCAGACCCGGGCGCGGTGGCGGTGGTGTTCGAGGGTGTGGAGCTGTCGTACGGGGAGTTGGACGCGGCGGCGAATCGACTCACGCACCACCTGCGGAGTCAGGGTGTGACCCAGGAGTCGGTAGTGGGGGTGTGCCTGCCGCGCGGTGTGGAGATGGTGACCGCGGTCCTCGGGGTGTTGAAGGCCGGTGGCGCGTATCTGCCGGTGGATCCGGAGTACCCGGCCGAGCGGATCGCGCTGCTGCTGCGGGATGCCGCGCCGGTCGTGGTGCTGGACGACCCCGAGGCCGTGGCCCGATGGTCGGCCGCTGACGGACCCGGCACGGCGCCTTCGACAGCCGGTGTCGTACCGCACCCGCACCTGCATCCACATCCGCACCCGCACAGCGCGGCCTATGTGATCTATACGTCCGGTTCGACAGGCCGGCCGAAGGGTGTGCTGGTGTCGCACCAGGCCATCGCCAACCACCTGCTGCGGATGCGCGACCGGTTCGGTTTTGGCCCCGGCGACCGGGTGCTGCACAAGACACCGATCGTCTTCGACGTGGCGGTGTGGGAGCTGCTGGGCACATTGATCTCCGGGGCGACACTGGTGGTCGCCCGTCCCGGCGGACACCAGGACCCCGACTACCTGGCGGACGTCATCCGCGACGAGTGCGTCACCGTGGTGGACTTCGTGCCCTCGATGCTGGACGCGTTCCTGCTGTCCGACCCGGGGGAGCTGCCCAGTCTGCGATACGTGGGGACCGGTGGCGAGGCGCTGTCGCTGCCCACACAGCAGCGCCTCTTCGCGGCGATGGACGGGGTGGAGCTGTTCCACCTGTACGGGCCGACCGAGACGGCGGTCGACGTCACCGTCTGGGCGTGTGATCCGGCCCAGGAGGAAGGCACGGTGCCCATCGGGGCACCGGCGGCCAACACCCGGGCCTACGTCCTGGACGCCGCGCTGCGGCCGGTGCCGCCGGACGTCAGCGGGGAGCTGTACGTCTCGGGGGTCCAGCTCGCCCGTGGTTACGTCGGCCGCCCGTCGCTCACCGCGGAACGCTTCGTGGCCTGCCCCTTCGGCCCGGGGTCCGGGGAGCGCATGTACCGGACCGGGGACCTGGCGAAGTGGACGTCGGACGGGCAGTTGGTGTTCGCCGGCCGTGCGGATGAGCAGGTGAAGGTACGCGGGTTCCGTATCGAGCCGGGTGAGATCGAGGCCGCGCTGCTGGCCCACCCGGACGTCACGCAGACCGTGGTGATCGCCCGCGAGGACACCTCCGGGGACAAGCGTCTGGTCGCCTACGTGGTCTCCGGCCGTGACGAGCTCGACGTCGAAGCCCTGCGGGTGCTCGTGGCCGGGCGGCTGCCGGAGTACATGGTGCCGACCGCGTTCGTCACGCTTCCGGAGCTGCCGCTCACGGTCAACGGCAAGCTCGACCACAAGGCACTGCCCGCACCGGCCCACGCCGCAGGGGCGCACTCCTCAGCGCCCCACTCCACAGGGGCGGGGCGCGGTCCGGCCACCGCCCAGGAGGAGATCCTGTGCGCGGCCTTCGCCGACGTCCTCGGTGTGGAGTCCGTGGGCGTCGACGACAACTTCTTCCAGCTCGGCGGCCATTCGCTGCTCGCCGTCCGGCTGGTCTCGCGAGTCCGCACCGTGCTCGACGTCGAACTGCCCCTGCGCGCACTGTTCGATGCGCCGACGGTGGCCGGTCTGGCAGCGCACCTTGCCGGCACCACCGGGCAGGCGCGTACCCCGCTGCGTGCCGGGGTGCGTCCTGAGCGGGTGCCGTTGTCGTTCGCGCAGCGGCGCCTGTGGTTCCTCGACCAGTTGGAAGGACCGAGCCCCACATACAACATTCCCGTACTGGTCCCGTTGAACGGCGTGGACGCCGGGGTGCTGGAACTCGCCTTCCGGGACGTGCTCGCCCGCCACGAGTCACTGCGGACGACCTTCCCCACGGTGGACGGCGAGCCGTACCAGCACATCCTCGACCCGCAGGACATGGACTGGGAGCTCCAGGTCCTTCAGGTGGAGTCCGGCGAGCTGGCCGGTCTGGTCGAGGAGGCGGAGCGGCACGCATTCGACCTGTCGGCCGAACTGCCCATCAGGGCATGGCTGTTCCAGACCGGCGCGGACGCAGCGGACGCAGCGGACGCGGCGGACGAACAGGTCCTCGTGATCGTCATGCATCACTCCGCCAGCGACGGCTGGTCGACGGTGCCGCTCGCCCGGGACCTGTCGACGGCCTACGCCGCCCGGCTGGAGGGCACCCGCCCCGACTGGGAGCCGCTGCCGGTGCAGTACGCCGACTACGCACTCTGGCAGCAGGAGCTGCTGGGCGACGAGTCGGACCCGGAGAGCCTCCTGTCGCGGCAGGTGGAGTACTGGCGGCGGACGCTCGCCGGAGCCCCCGAGGAGGTGTCGCTGCCGACCGACCGGCCGCGCCCGGCGGTCGCCAGCCACCAGGGGCACCGGACGCCGTTGCGGATACCGGCCGAGGTGCACCAGCGCATGGCGGACCTCGCCCGGGCCGAGGGCGTGACGACGTTCATGATTCTTCAGGCCGCGCTGGCGGTGACCCTCTCACGGCTCGGCGCGGGCACCGATGTCACGATCGGCTCCGGTGTGGCCGGTCGCACCGACGCGGCGTTGGACGACCTGGTCGGGGCGTTCGTCGACACACTGGTGATCCGCACCGACCTCTCCGGAGATCCGGACTTCCGGCAGGTGCTGGGCCGGGTGCGGGAGGCGAGCCTGGGTGCCCTCGCGCACCAGGACGTACCGTTCGAACGCCTCGTGGAGGCACTGGCACCGGCCCGCTCCCTGGCACGGTACCCCCTGTTCCAGGTGGCCCTGACACTCCAGAACCTGGAGCAGGCGCGGCTGCGCCTGCCCGGCGTGCGGACGGGAGCGGCAGCCGCGGGCATCGCGGACGCGGTGACCGTGCCCGTCAAGTGCGACGTGGACGTGATGATCGGCGAGACCTACGACGAGCACGGCCGCCCGGCCGGGCTGGTCGGGTCGGTGACCGGGGCGAAGGACCTGTTCGACGCCGCTTCGGTGGAGGCCGTCGCCGAACGGTGGAACCGGGTGCTGACGCTGGTGACGGCGGCCCCGGACACCCGGCTGCTCGCCGTGGACGTGCTCGGCGCCGACGAGCGCACCCTTCTGCTCAGCGGCTGGAACGACACCGCGACTCCGGCCCCGGCCCCCGCCCCCGCCCCGACGGTCGTGGACCTGTTCGCCCGACGAGTCGCTGCGGCTCCGGAGGATGTGGCGGTCGTCGGCGACGGTGTCGAGCTGTCGTACGGGCAGCTCGACGCGGCGGCCAATCGCCTGGCGCGCCATCTGCGCGATCTGGGCATCGGCCGCGAGTCGGTCGTGGCCCTGGGCCTGCCGCGCGGTGCCGAGCTGGTGACGGCGATCCTGGCCGTGTGGAAGGCCGGGGCGGCGTATCTGCCGGTCGACGTGGCGCTGCCCGTCGAGCGGCTGGCCTACCTGCTGGACGACAGCCGCGCCCAGCTCATCGTCGGCACCCAGGACACGCTCGGCGACCTCCCGGTCGGGCGCGTGCGCATGGTCGCGATCGACGACCCGATGACCACCATGCTCGTGGAGGGCCGCGCGGACATACCGCCATCGCCCGAGGTGGAGCAGGATCCGGCGGGGCTGGCATACGTCGTCTACACGTCAGGGTCGACGGGGACGCCGAAGGGCGTCGCGCTCACCCACCACGGGGCCGTGAACCTGGCGACGGCACAGATCCGGCGGTTCGCGGTGGAACCGGGGTCGCGCGTGTTGCAGTTCGCCTCGATCGGCTTCGACGCGGCGACCTCCGAGGTGCTGATGGCGCTGTGCTCGGGCGCCGCGCTGGTCGTGGCCCCGGCCGAGGAGCTGGTTCCCGGTGCGGGGCTGGCCGAGGTGGTGGCCCGGCACGGCGTGACGCACGTGACGCTGCCGCCCGCCGTTCTCGCCGTGCTCGGAGCCGAAGACCTCGGCTCGGTGACCACGCTGGTGTCGGCCGGCGACGCCCTGGACGCGCCGCTGGTGGAGCGCTGGGCTGCGGACCGGCGGTTGATCAACGCGTACGGGCCGACGGAGATCACGGTGTGTGCGTCGATGTCCCAGCCGCTCACGGCCGACGACGAGCCCGTGATCGGGGCGCCGATGGCCAACACGCGTGTGTTCGTGCTCGACTCCGGGCTTCAGCCAGTGCCGGTGGGCGTGGCCGGTGAGCTGTACGTGGCCGGTGCGGGGGTGGCACGCGGCTATGTGGGTCGTGCGTCGTTGACGGGTGAGCGGTTCGTGGCCTGCCCGTTCGGCCCGGATGCCGGGGAGCGGATGTACCGGACCGGGGACCTGGTCAAGTGGACGCCCGACGGGCAGTTGGTGTTCGTCGGCCGCGTGGACGAGCAGGTCAAGATACGCGGGTTCCGCATCGAGCCCGGCGAGATCGAGTCCCTGCTGTCGTCCCATCCGAACGTCGCTCGGGCCGCGGTGCTGGCACGTGAGGACGTTCCGGGCGACAAGCGTCTGGTCGCCTACGTGGTGACGGGTTCGGATGTGGCAGAGCTGCGGGAGCTGGCCGAGAGCCGGCTGCCGGACTACATGGTCCCGGCCGCCTTCGTACCCCTGGACGAGTTGCCGTTGACGGCCAACGGCAAGCTCGACCGCCGTGCTCTGCCCGCCCCGGAATACGTCACCGGAGCCGGGCGGGCCCCGGCCACCATCCAGGAGGAGATCCTGTGCGCGGTGTTCGCCGACATTCTCGGTTTGGGGTCGGTCGGGGTCGATGACAACTTCTTCCAGCTCGGCGGTCACTCCCTCCTCGCCGTCCAACTCGTGGAAAAGCTGCGTACCCGGGGTGTGTCGGTGTCGGTGCGGGCGTTGTTCGAGGCGCCGACGCCGGCCCAGTTGGCGGTGTCGACCGGTGCCGGGTCCGTGGAGGTGCCGGAGAACCTGATCCCGGAGTGTGCGGATCGGATCACGCCGGAGATGTTGCCGCTGGTGGAGCTGGATCAGGAGGAGATCGATCGGGTCGTGGCGTCGGTCGAGGGCGGGGCGGCGAATGTCGCCGACATCTATCCGCTGGCGCCGTTGCAGGAAGGGCTCCTCTTCCATCACCTCCTGGCAGGCGCGGGCGAAGACGTCTACGTTGCCACCTTCGGCGTGGAGTTCGACTCCCGCGCCCGGCTGGACGTGTTCGCGCACGCCCTGGAGCAGGTGGCGAACCGGCACGACATCTACCGCACGGGCGTGGTGTGGGAAGGGTTGCGCGAGCCCGTGCAGGTGGTGTGGCGGCACGTGGCGCTGCCCGTCGTCGAGCACGTCCTCACGTTCGACTCCGCCGAGCCGAGGCGACGGATGGAGCCCCTGGTCGCCGTAGCGGGGTCGGTGATGGATCTGCGTCACGCGCCGTTGATGGACCTGCACGTGGCCGAGGCGACGGAGGGCCGCTGGCTCGGGCTGGTGCGGATGCACCACATGTTGCAGGACCACATGGGCATGGACGTCGTACAGCAGGAGCTCCGCGCGCTGCTGTCCGGCCAGACCCAGGACCTGGCACCGGCGCTGCCGTTCCGTAACTTCGTCGCGCAGACGCGGGCGGTGCCGCGCGAGGAACACGGGCGTTTCTTTAACGACCTCCTGGGGGATGTGACCGAGCCGACCGCACCTTACGGGGTAGTGGACGTACGCGACGTCGGAGGCCGTTTCGTCGACGCGGGCGCGCCCGTTCCCGACGATGTCGTGGACGGCCTGCGGCGAGTGGCGCGGGAACTCGGGGTCAGTCCGGCCACGGTGTTGCACGTGGCCTGGGCCAGGGTGCTGGCGGTGTTGTCCGGACGCGGCGACGTGGTGTTCGGAACAGTGCTGCTGGGGCGCATGAACGCCGGTGCCGGTGCCGACCGGGTGGTGGGTCCGTTCATCAACACCCTCCCGGTGCGCGTACCGACCGGGAAGGTGGGGGTGCGGGCCGCCATCGAGAAGATGCGGGACCAACTGGCGGCCCTGCTGGAGCACGAGCACGCCCCGCTCGCGATCGCGCAGCGCGCCAGCGGCATAGAGCCCAGCACGCCGCTGTTCACCTCCCTGCTCAACTACCGGCAGATCACCGACCCGGAGGAGGGCACTGCCGGACGGCAGCAGGTGGAAGGCATCCGGACCGTCTTCGGAGAAGAGCGGTCCCACTACCCGCTGTCGGTGTCCGTCAACGACCGCGGGCCAGGAGGTCTGAGCGTGCTCGCGCAGACCTCCGACGTGTTCGATCCACACGCGGTCAGCAAGCTGCTGTGCACCACGCTGGAAAAGGTGGTCGACGCGCTCACCGACGCCCTGAACGGGGGCCCGGACACAGCCCTGTGCGCCATGGATGTGCTGGATGCTGCTGAGCGTGAGCGGGTGGTGGTGGAGTGGAACGACACCGCCTCGGATGTGGCCGACGCGTCGGTGCCGGAGATGTTCGAGCGACGGGTCCAGGCCGCTCCGGACGCCACGGTGATCCGGCAGGAAGGCGTCGCGCTGACGTATGCGGAGTTGGACGCGCGCGTGGAGCGGTTGGCAGGTGTGCTGGCCGGGCTGGGCGTGGGCCCTGGTTCGGTCGTGGGGTTGTGTCTGCCGCGGAGCGTGGACGCCGTGGCAGGCGTCCTGGCGGTGTGGCGGGTGGGAGCCGCGTACCTGCCGATCGATCCGGCCACGCCGGCCGAGCGAGTCGGGTTCGTACTGACCGACAGCCAGGCGGTGACGTTGCTCAGTACCGCGGACATTCTCGACTCTCTGCCCGTGGCGAGGATGCCCGTGATCGCGGTCGACGACCTTGACACGGCGCTCGTGGCCATGAGGGACCTCGTGCCGGTGTCGCCCCGTGCCGCCGAGCTGGCGTACGTGATGTACACGTCCGGCTCGACGGGGCGGCCGAAGGGTGTGGCGGTCACGCACGAGGCGCTGGCCAACTACGTGGCCTGGGCGGCCGAGACGTACGACGTGGGGCGCGGCGGAGCGGTGCTGTACTCGTCTCTGGCGTTCGACCTGACGGTGACCAGCCTGCTGGTGCCGCTCGTCGCCGGCGCGGCGATCTCGGTGAGCGAGGACGGCGGGGTCGAAGGGCTGGCCGAGATACTGCGCTCCGGCGACGGGTTCGACCTGGTGAAGGTTGTACCGGCACACCTTCCGATGCTGGCCGAGCTGCTGCCGGCCGACCGGCTGCGGAACGCCGCACGCCGCTGGGTGGTGGGCGGGGAGGCACTCGCCGGTGGTGAGGTGTCCCGTTGGCTGTCGGTGGCGCCGGAGTCGGTGGTGGTCAATGAGTACGGTCCCACGGAGACGGTGGTCGGCTGCTCGATCCACGAGGTCCGGGCCGGGCAGCCGGTCGGCGACACGGTGCCGATCGGGAGGCCGATCGCCAACACGCGCCTGTACGTGCTGGATGAGGGGCTGGCGCCGGTACCGATCGGGTCCCCAGGGGAGCTCTACGTCGCGGGAGCGGGCCTGGCGCGCGGCTACGTGGGCCGCCCGTCGATGACCGGTGAGCGGTATGTGGCGTGCCCGTTCGGTCTCGCGGGGGAGCGGATGTACCGGACCGGGGACCTGGCCAGGTGGAGTGCCGAGGGCGAGCTGGAGTTCCTGGGACGCGCCGACGAACAGGTCAAGATCCGCGGGTACCGCATCGAACCGGGCGAGATCGAAGCCGCCCTGCACTCGCATCCCGGCGTGGCCAGGGCGGCGGTCGTCGCGCGCGAGTACGACGCGGGCGACACCCGGCTGGTGGCCTACATCGTCCCCTCCGACGGTGACACCACCTCCGTCGACGCCGACGACCTGCGGGAGTTCGCCGGACGGCAGATACCGGACTACATGGTGCCGACGGCCGTGGTGCCGTTGCCGGAGTTACCGCTGACGGCCAACGGCAAGCTCGACCGCAAGGCGCTCCCCGCGCCCGACTTCGCGGCCGACGCCGGTGCCGGGCGCCAGGCGGCGACCGTCGAGGAGGAGATTCTCTGCGGGGCCTTCGCCGAGGTGCTGGGGATCGAGACCGTGGGAGTGGACGAGAGCTTCTTCGAGCTCGGCGGGCACTCCCTGCTCGGCGTCCGGCTCATCTCGCGTATCCGCGCCCTGCTGGACCGCGAACTGGCACTGTCCGTCCTCTTCGACAGGCCGACGGTCGCCGGGATCGCGGCCTCGTTCGCCGAGGACGGCGCGAACGGCGCGGACGGCGCGGACGAGGTGCGGCTGCCGCTGACCGTGCGCGCACGTCCGGACCGGGTACCGCTGTCGTTCGCCCAGCGGCGGCTGTGGTTCCTCGGCCAGTTGGAGGGCCCCAACCCCACCTACAACATGCCCACACCGATCCGCCTGAGCGGCAGTGTGGACGCCGAGGCGCTGGACGCGGCGCTGCGGGACGTCGTCGCCCGTCACGAATCCCTGCGGACGATGTTCCCGGTCGCGGACGACGAGCCGTACCAGCACATCCTGGATGCGCGGGACCTGGACTGGAGGTTGCAGGTCCGTCAGGTCGAGCACGGCGAACTCGCGGACGCCGCGGACCGGGCGTCACGGTATCCGTTCAACCTGTCGAGCGAGCTGCCGATCCGGGCGTGGCTGTTCCAGGACGGGCGGGACGAACAGGTGCTCCTGATCGTCGTGCACCACATTGCTGGCGACGGGTGGTCGATGGGGCCGCTGGCGCGGGACCTGTCTGCCGCGTACGCGGCGCGGCTGCGCGGTGAGGCTCCGGCGTTCGAGCCGCTGCCGGTGCAGTACGCCGACTACGCGTTGTGGCAGCGAGAGTTGCTCGGCGAGGAGTCGGACCCCGACAGCCTGCTCTCGGCGCAGGTCGACTACTGGCGGCAGACGCTGGCCGGTGCTCCGGAGGAGCTGACGCTGCCCACGGACCGGCGCCGCCCAGCGGTGTCCGGTCACAGCGGGCATCAGGTGCCGCTGCGCATACCGGCCGAGGTGCATCGGGAACTGGTCGAGCTGGCGCGGGCCGAGGGCGTGACGACCTTCATGGTCCTTCAGGCGGCGCTGGCCGTGACCCTGTCGCGGCTCGGCGCAGGCAGCGACATCCTCGTCGGATCGGCGGTCGCGGGACGCACCGACGAGGCGCTGGACGAGCTGGTCGGGTTCTTCGTCAACAGCTTGGTGATCCGCACGGACCTGTCCGGGGACCCCGAGTTCCGACGGGTGCTGGGCCGGGTGCGGGAGGCCGGACTCGGCGGGTTGGCCCACCAGGACGTGCCGTTCGAGCGGCTGGTGGAGGAACTGGCACCGTCCCGCTCGATGGCACGGCACCCGCTGTTCCAGGTGATGCTGACCGTGCAGAACGTCGAACGTGCCGCGCTGGAACTGCCCGGGGCCCGCGTCGCGGCGACTGAGCCGACGGTGGGTGGCGCGGCCACGGTACCGGCGAAGTTCGATCTCGACCTGTCACTGGCTGAGGTCTTCGACGACGAAGGGCGGCCGTGCGGGCTCCGTGGCGGACTGACCGCGTCTGCGGACCTGTTCGACGCCGCGACGGCCGGGCGCATGGCCGAGTGGTTCGGCCAGGTGCTGGAGCAGGTGGTGGTGGCTCCGGGGGTGCGGCTGTCTGCGGTGGATGTGCTGGGTGTGGGGGAGCGGGATCGGGTGTTGGTGGAGTGGAACGACACCGTGGTGGAGACGGTGGGGGCGTCGTCGGTGGTGGAGTTGTTTGAGCGACGGGTGACCGCGGATCCGGGTGCGGTGGCGGTGGTGTTCGAGGGCGTGGAGCTGTCCTACGGCGAGTTGGGGGCGGCGGCGGATCGGCTGGCGAGCTGGCTGCGTGGTCGGGGTGTGGGGTGTGAGTCGGTGGTGGGGTTGCGGTTGTCTCGGGGTGTGGAGATGGTGGTGGGGATTTTGGGGGTGTGGAAGGCGGGGGCGGCGTATCTGCCGGTGGATGGTGCGTTGCCGGTCGAACGGGTGGAGTTCATGCTCGCCGACGCCGGGGTGGATGTGGTGGTGGATTCGGGCGACTTGGAGGGGTTGTCGGAGGCCCCGGAGACACCCTTGGGGGTGGTGGTGGATCCGTTGGGGTTGGCGTATGTGATCTATACGTCGGGTTCGACGGGGGTGCCGAAGGGTGTGGCGGTGACGCACGGGTCGTTGGCGAACTATGTCTCGTCGGTGTCTGAGCGGTTGGGGTGGACGGTTCCGGGGGCGCGGTATGCGTTGTTGCAGGCGCAGGTGACGGACCTGGGCAACACGGTGGTGTTCACCAGCCTGGCGACCGGGGGTGAGTTGCATGTGCTGGATGAGGAGGCGGTCACTGACCCGGAGGAGGTTGCCAGGTATGTGACCGAGCAGAACATCGACGCGTTGAAGGTGGTGCCGTCGCATCTGCGGGCGTTGACGTCCGTGGCGGGCATCGAGCCTCTGCTGCCGGGTCGCTCTCTCGTGCTGGGTGGCGAGGCCGGGTCGCCGGGCTGGGTTCAGGAGCTGGTGGAGACGGCCGCGGCTGGCGGCCGGCGCGTGTTCAACCACTATGGTCCGACGGAGACGACGGTCGGTGTTGCCACCGTGGAGCTGACTCCGGAGTTGGTGGCTGGTGGGGTGGTGCCGGTCGGTACCCCGATCGCCAACATCCGCATGTACGTCCTGGACGATGCGCTCGCTCCTGTTCCTACGGGTGTCGTCGGTGAGCTGTACGTTGCCGGTGCGGGGCTGGCGCGTGGCTATGTGGGCCGTCCAGGGCTGACGGGCGAACGCTTCGTGGCCTGCCCCTTCGGCGCCGGTGAGCGGATGTATCGCACCGGGGACCTGGTGAAGTGGACGTGCGATGGGCAGTTGGTGTTCGCCGGGCGTGCGGATGAGCAAGTGAAGATCCGTGGCTTCCGTATCGAGCCCGGTGAGATCGAAGCCGCTCTGCTGACCCACCCGGACGTGCTCCAGGCGGCGGTCGTCGCCCGCGAGGACACCACCGGTGACAAGCGCCTGGTCGCCTACGTCGTGCCGATCAATGGCGAAGAGGTGCAGGGCCTGCGGGAGTTCGTCGGGGCGCGGCTGCCCGATCACATGGTCCCGGCTGCCGTCGTCTCGTTGCCGGAGTTGCCGCTGACGGCCAACGGCAAGCTCGACCGCAAGGCGCTGCCCGCCCCCGAGTACGCCACCGGCACGGGGCGCGCCCCGGCCACACCAGTGGAAGTGACCCTGTGTGGGGCGTTCGCCGAGATTCTGGGCCTGGAGTCCGTCGGCGTCGACGACAGCTTCTTCGAACTCGGTGGGCATTCCCTGCTGGCCGTCCGCCTGGCGTCCCGTATCCGCGTCGCCCTCGGAGTGGAGCTGTCGCTGCGTTCGCTGTTCGAGGCACCGACCGTCGCCGGGTTGGCCCCCCGCATCGCGGGCGCCGGATCCGAACCGGCGCGGCTGCCCCTGCGGGCCGGGGCACGTCCGGACCGCGTTCCGTTGTCGTTCGCGCAGCGTCGGCTGTGGTTCCTGGCCCAGCTAGAGGGCCCCAGCCCCACGTACAACCTGCCGACGATGATGCGGTTGGACGGCGACGTGGATGCCGCTGCCGTGGGAGCAGCGCTTCGGGACGTGATCGTGCGGCACGAGTCCCTACGGACGATGTTCCCGCAGGCGGACGGCGAGCCGTACCAGCAGATCGTGGACCCGCACGAGCTGGAGTGGGAGCTGTCGCTGGCACAGGTGACGTCCGAAGGGCTGGCGGAGGCGGTGGATCAGGCGTCGCGGCGCGCCTTCGACCTCTCCACCGAACTGCCGATCCGTGCCTGCCTGTACCAGGTTGGGCCGGACGAGCGGGCGCTGCTGATCGTGGTGCATCACATCGCCAGCGATGGCTGGTCGCGTGGTCCGTTGGGCCGTCACCTGTCGACGGCGTATGAGGCGCGGCGGCGCGGCCAGGCCCCGGACTGGGAGCCGCTGCCGGTGCAGTACGCCGACTACACGTTGTGGCAGCGCGAGCTGCTGGGCGAGGAGACGGACCCGGAAAGCCTGCTGTCCCAGCAGGTAGAGCACTGGCGGCGAACGCTGGCCGGTGCCCCGGAGGAGCTGACGCTGCCGACCGACCGTCCGCGACCGGCCGTGGCGAGCCACGTCGGGTACGAGGCCCCGGTTCGGCTGTCGGCGACCGTGCACGAGCGGCTGGTGGCGCTGGCGCGGGCCGAGGGTGTGACGACGTTCATGGTGGTGCAGGCCGCGCTGGCGGTGACGCTGTCGCGGCTCGGTGCCGGTACCGATATCTTGATCGGTTCGGCGGTGGCCGGTCGCACCGATGAGGCGTTGGACGACCTGGTCGGGTTCTTCGTCAACACGCTGGTGATCCGTTCGGACCTGTCCGGTGACCCGGAGTTCCGGCAGGTCCTGGCGCGGGTGCGGGAAGCCAGCTTGGACGCCCTGGCACATCAGGATGTGCCGTTCGAGCGGCTGGTGGAGGAGCTGTCACCGTCCCGCTCGATGGCCCGGCATCCGCTGTTCCAGGTGATGCTGACCGTGCAGAACACCGAGAACACATCGTTGCGACTGGCCGGCGCTGAGCACGGCCTGGCCGGGCTGGACGAGTCGAGCATTGCCTCGGTGGCGCGATTCGACCTCGACGTCACCCTGTGGGAGTCCTTCGACGAACAAGGGCTTCCCGCAGGACTTTACGGCTCGGTGAACGCGTCGTCGGACGTGTTCGACGCCGGCACGGCCGAGGTGATCGGGCAGCGGCTGATGCGGGTGCTCGACCGCGTCACTGCCGCCGCGGACGTCCGCGTGCATGAGGTGGATGTGCTGGATGCCGCTGAACGTGAGCGGATGGTGGTGGAGTGGAACGACACCGCCTCGGATGTGGCGGATGTGTCGGTGCCGGAGTTGTTCGGGCGGCGGGTCCAGGGTGCTGCGGGTGCTGTGGCGATCCGGCAGGAAGGCGTCACGCTGACGTATGCGGAGTTGGACGCGCGTGTGGCGCGGTTGGCGGGTGTGCTGGCCGGGCTGGGCGTGGGCCCTGGTTCGGTCGTGGGGTTGTGTCTGCCGCGGAGTGTGGACGCGGTGGCTGGTGTGCTGGCTGTGTGGCGGGTGGGGGCGGCGTATCTGCCGATCGATCCGGCGACACCGGCCGAGCGTGTCGGGTTCGTGCTGTCCGACAGTCGGGCGGTGACACTGCTCGGCACCGCGGACATTCTCGATTCCCTGCCCGTGGCGGAGATGCCGGTGATTGCGGTTGACGATCTCGACGCGGGGTCTGTGGGTGGGGGAGATCTGGTGCCGGTGTCGCCGTGTGCGGCCGAGGTGGCGTATGTGATGTACACGTCCGGCTCGACGGGGAGGCCGAAGGGTGTGGCGGTCACGCACGGTGGGCTGGCCAACTATGTGGCGTGGGCGGCCGAGGCGTATGAGGTGGGGCGCGGTGGTGCGGTGCTGTATTCGTCGTTGGCGTTCGACTTGACGGTGACCAGCCTGCTGGTGCCGCTCGTCGCCGGCGCGGCGATCTCGGTGAGCGAGGACGGCGGTGTCGAAGGGCTGGCCGAGATACTGCGCTCCGGCGACGGGTTCGACCTGGTGAAGGTCGTACCGGCGCATCTTGCGATGCTGGCCGAGCTGCTGCCGGCCGACCGGCTGCGGAACGCGGCACGTCGCTGGGTGGTGGGCGGGGAGGCACTCGCCGGTGGTGAGGTGTCGCGTTGGCTGTTGGTGGCGCCGGAGTCGGTGGTGGTCAATGAGTACGGTCCCACGGAGACGGTGGTCGGCTGCTCGATCCACGAGGTCCGGGCCGGGCAGCCGGTCGGCGACACGGTGCCGATCGGGAGGCCGATTGCCAACACCCGGCTGTATGTGCTGGATGAGGGGCTGGCGCCGGTGCCCGTCGGGTCCCCAGGAGAGCTCTATGTTGCGGGGGCGGGCCTGGCACGCGGCTACGTGGGCCGCCCGTCGCTGACCGGTGAGCGGTATGTGGCGTGCCCGTTCGGTCTCGCGGGGGAGCGGATGTACCGCACCGGGGACCTGGTCAGGTGGAGCGCGGAGGGCGAGCTGGAGTTCCTGGGACGCGCCGACGAACAGGTCAAGATCCGCGGGTACCGCATCGAACCGGGCGAGATCGAAGCCGCCCTGCTGGAGCACCCGAACATCGCGCAGACCGCGGTGATCGCCCGCGAGGACATCCCGGGCGACCAGCAACTCGTCGCCTACGTCGTGCCGGCCGACCCCGGCCGCGACCACGGCTCTCACGAACTACAGCCGTTCGTCGCGGAGCGGTTGCCCGGATACATGGTCCCGGCAGCCTTCGTATCGCTGACCGAACTGCCGCTCACCGTCAACGGCAAACTCGACCGCAAGGCGCTCCCCGCGCCGGAGTACAGCAGCGGCGGGGGCAGGGCGCCGGCCACCGCCCAGGAAGAGATCCTGTGCGGTGCCTTCGCCCAGGTGCTCGGGATGGAGTCGGTCGGGGTCGACGACAACTTCTTCGCCCTCGGCGGCCACTCCCTCCTCGCGGTGCGGCTCATCTCGCGGATCCGCGCCGTACTCGACGTCGAACTGCCCCTGCGGGCACTCTTCGAGGCCCCGACCGTCGCCGGGGTGGCCGCGCGCACGGCCGGGCCGGAGACGGACCGGGACCGGGCCCGTACCGCGCTGCGGGCGGCGGCGCGTCCTGAGCGGTTGCCGTTGTCGTTCGCGCAGCGGCGGCTGTGGTTCCTGGCCCAGCTGGAGGGCCCCAGCCCCACCTACAACATCCCGGTGTCGGTCCGGCTGACCGGCGACGTCGACGTGGCTGCCCTGGACGCGGCGCTGCGGGACGTGATCGTGCGGCACGAGTCGCTGCGGACGGTCTTCCCGGAGACGGACGGCGAACCCTGCCAGCAGGTCATCGGCCCGCACGACCTGGACTGGGAGCTGGAGCTGGTCCAAGTCGCACCCGGGGCGCTCGCCGGTGCCGTGGGCCGGGCGTCGCGCCATGCCTTCGACCTGTCGAGCGAGCTGCCGATCCGAGCGTGGCTGTTCCACGCCGGGCCGGACGAGCGGGTGCTGCACGTCGTCATGCATCACATCGCCTCCGACGGGTGGTCGGAAGGACCGCTGGCGCGGGACCTGTCGACCGCGTACGAGGCGCGGCTGCGCGGCGAGGAGCCCGACTGGGAGCCACTTCCGGTGCAGTACGCCGACTACACCCTCTGGCAGCGCGACGTGCTGGGCGACGAGACCGACCCCGACAGCCTGCTGTCAGCGCAGGTCGACTACTGGCGGCGGACCCTCGCCGGCGCTCCGGAGGAGCTGGCGCTGCCGACCGACCGGCCGCGCCCAGCGGTCGCCACCCAGCGCGCCCACCGAGTGCCCCTCGACGTTCCTGCCGCCGTCCACCGGCGGCTGGTCGAGCTCGCCCGCACCGAGGGCGTGACGACGTTCATGGTCCTGCAAGCCGCCCTGGCGGTGACCCTGTCGCGCATGGGAGCCGGCAGCGACATCCCCATCGGGTCACCGATCGCGGGACGCACCGACGAGGCGCTGGACGACCTCGTCGGGTTCTTCCTCAACACGCTGGTGATCAGGACCGACCTGTCCGGAGACCCCGAGTTCCGGCAGGTGCTCGGCCGGGTGAGAGAGGCGAGCCTTGGCGCATTGGCGCACCAGGACGTGCCGTTCGAGCGGCTGGTGGAGGAACTGGCACCGACCAGGGCACTGGGACGCCACCCGCTGTTCCAGGTCATGCTGACCCTACAGAACAACCAGCGCGCGACCCTCGAACTGCCCGGTCTCCACGCCGGCGGCGCAGGATCCGTGCTCGACGAGCCCGCCTCGGCGCCGGGCAGGTACGACTTCTTCGTGTCGACCGCGGAGGTGCTGGACGAGCACAACCGCCCCGCCGGGCTGCGCGGCACGGTGACCGTCACGGCCGACCTGTTCGACGAACCGGCCGCGAGTCGGATGGCCACACGGTTCCTGCGGGTGCTGGAGGTGGTCAGCGCGGCACCGGACCTGCCGCTGCACGCGGTGGACATCCTGGACGGGCACGAGCGCGATCTGGTGCTGGACGGATGGAACGGCACCGAGGAGCCCGCCCCCGAGTCGACGGTCGTCGATCTGTTCCAGCGGCGGGCGGCCATCGACCCCGATGCCATCGCCGTGGTGGCGGGCGGCGCCGAGGTGTCGTACGGCAGGCTCGACGCCGCCGCGAACCGGCTCGCCCACCACCTGCGCACCCTCGGGGCAGGTCCCGAGACCGTGGTGGGGCTGTGCCTGCCGCGCGGTCTCCAGACGATCACGGCGATCCTGGCGGCCTGGAAGGCCGGCGCGGCGTATCTGCCGATCGACACCAGACTCCCGGCCGACCGCATCTCCTTCATGCTCGCCGACAGCGGCGCGCGGCTGCTGCTCACCGCAGGCGGGGCCACCGAGGCCGCCGACGCTGCCGAGACCGGCGAGTCCGCTGAGTCCGCCGGGACCGCGGCACCGGTCGAGGCGCCGCCCGGCGTGGCGACCGTGCGACTGGACGACCCGGACCTGCTGGCCGCATACCCCGAGGACGCCCCGCCTGTGACGTCCCATCACGCGCGGCTCGCGTACGTGATCTACACGTCGGGCTCGACGGGCACACCCAAGGGCGTGGCGGTCACCCACGGCGGGCTGGCCGGGTATGTGGCGGCGGCGTCGGACCGCCTCGACTGGTCGGAACCCGGGGCGCGGTACGCCGTGCTGCAACCGCAGGTGACGGACCTGGGCAACACGGTCGTGTTCACCAGCCTGGCCACCGGCGGTCGACTCCACGTTCCGGACGAGGCCACCGTCACGGATGCCGAAGCGGTCGCGGACTACCTGGATGCGCAGCGCATCGGCTTCGTCAAGGCGGTGCCCTCGCACATGGCGGCACTGACCTCCTCCGCTGCCGCCGGGCCCGAGGCGGTGCTGCCCGGCAGATCGCTGGTGCTCGGTGGTGAGCCGGCCCCGGCCGCATGGGTGGGCGAACTGCTGCGAGCGGCAGGTAACCGGCAGGTCCACAACCACTACGGGCCGACCGAGACCACGATCGGGATCGCCACCGCCCGGCTGACCACGGACGAGGCCGACGGCGGTGTGGTGCCGATCGGCACACCGCTCGACGGTACCCGCGTGTTCGTCCTGGACAACGAGCTGGCGCCGGTGCCGGTCGGCGCGGTCGGCGAACTGTACGCCGCCGGTGTCCAGGTCGCCCGCGGCTACGTGGGCCGCCCCGGGCTGACGGGCGAGAGGTTCGTGGCCTGCCCGTACGGTCCCGCGGGGACGCGGATGTACCGGACCGGCGACCTGGTGAAGTGGACGTCAGGCGGGCGGCTGGTGTTCGTCGGCCGGGCGGACGAGCAGGTCAAGGTGCGTGGCTTCCGTATCGAACCCGGCGAGATCGAAGCCGCACTCCGCAGCCATCCCGGCGTGGACCGTGCCGCGGTGATCGCCCGAGAGGAGACCCCGGGAGACACCCGCCTGGTCGCCTACGTCGTCCCCGCCGACGGCAGCGACGGCACCGGCGGCACCGGCGGCAGCGTCACGTCCGGCAGCCCGGGTGAAGAAGGCGGCGAAGACGGACTCCGCCGGCACCTGGTCCGGCTGCTGCCGGAGTACATGGTGCCCGCCGCCATCGTCACCCTCCCCGAACTACCGCTCACCTCGGTCGGAAAACTCGACCGCGAAGCCCTGCCGGCGCCCGGCCATCCGGCGGACCGCGCGACCCGGCGCGAGCCCGCCAACGAGAAGGAAACGCTCCTCTGCGAGGTGTTCGCCGAAGTGCTCCAGCACGAGTCGGTCGGGGTCGACGACAGCTTCTTCGAACTCGGCGGCCATTCCCTGCTCGCCATCAGTCTGCTTTCCCGCATCCGAGCGAGGCTCGGTGTGGAAGTCAAGATCAGAACCCTTTTCGAGGCACCTACCCCGGCGACGCTCGCCGCGAAATTGAGCTCCGAGAAGTCGACGACTCGACCGGCTCTTCGTCCGATGCGTAAGGAGAACCAGTGATGATCCCGTTGTCCTTCGCGCAGCGGCGGCTGTGGTTCCTGGCCCAGCTCGAAGGCCCGAGCCCGACCTACAACGTGCCACTGAGTGTTTCGCTCAGCGGCAGTCTGGACATCGAGGCGCTGGGCGCCGCGCTGCGGGACGTCGTCATCCGGCACGAGTCGTTGCGTACGCTCTGCAAGGTCTCCGACGGCGAGCCCTACCAGCACATCGTGTCCCCCGCGAACCTCGACTGGGAAATGCAGGTGCGGCACGTCGCACCCGCCGACCTGGCGGACGCCGTGGACGAGGCCGCCTGGAACACCTTCGACCTGGCCGCCGACCTGCCGATCCGCGCCTGGCTGTTCCGGACGGACGACCGGCCGGACGACGGCCTCCTGGTCGTCCTGGTCCACCACATAGCCGCCGACGGCTGGTCGATGGCGCCACTCACCCGTGACGTCTCTCGGGCGTATGCGGCGCGGCGGCGGGGTGAGGCTCCGGTGTTCGAGCCGCTGCCGGTGCAGTACGCGGATTACACCCTGTGGCAGCGGGAGCTGCTGGGCGAGGCGTCAGATCCGGAGAGTCTGCTGTCGCAGCAGGTGGAGTACTGGAAGGGCGCGCTGGCCGGCGCGCCCGAGGAGCTTGTGCTGCCGGTGGACCGGCCGCGTCCTGCGGTGATTGGTCATCGTGGGCATCGGGTGCCGGTGCGGGTGTCGGCCGAGGTGCATGAGCGGCTGGTGGAGCTGGCGCGTACGGAGAACGCGACGCCGTACATGGTGTTGCAGGCGGCGCTTGTGGTGCTGCTGTCGCGGCTTGGGTCGGGCACCGATATTCCGATCGGGTCGCCGATCGCGGGTCGTACCGATGAGGCGATGAGCGATCTGGTGGGGTTCTTCGTCAACACGCTGGTCGTCCGTACGGATCTGTCGGGGGATCCGGAGTTCCGGCAGGTGCTCGGTCGGGTGCGGGACGCGAGCCTTGGCGCCTTCGAGCATCAGGATGTGCCGTTCGAGCGACTGGTGGAGGTGATCGCGCCGACGCGGGTGCAGAGCCGCAACCCGTTGTTCCAGGTGATGTTCACGATGCAGAACATCCGACGCTCCGGCCTGGATCTGCATGAGGTGAGGGCCGCTTCGGCCGACCAAGTGCTGGGGGCGCAGTCGCCGGTGGATGAGGCGGCGACGGTTCCGGTGAGGTTGGACCTGCATTTCGCGGTGGGGGAGATGTTCGATGCGGACGGTCGGCCTGCGGGGGTGCGCGGGTCGGTGATGGCGTCGACGGATCTGTTCGACCTGAGCACGGTGAAGGCGATGGCCGAGCGCCTGGTGCGGGTGCTGGAGACGGTGACCGCGGGCCCGGACGTACGCCTGCACGCGGTGGACGTGTTCGCCCCGCAGGAGCGGGACCGGGTACTCACCGACTGGAACGACACCGCTGTGGAGACGGTGGGGGCGTCGTCGGTGGTGGAGTTGTTTGAGCGGCGGGTGGTGGTGGATCCGGGTGCGGTGGCGGTGGTTGCTGGTGGTGAGTCGTTGACGTTCGGCGAGTTGGGGGCGGCGGCGGATCGGCTGGCGAGCTGGCTTCGGGGTCGGGGTGTGGGTGGGGAGTCGGTGGTGGGGTTGCGGTTGTCTCGGGGTGTGGAGATGGTGGTGGGGATTTTGGGGGTGTGGAAGGCGGGGGCGGCGTATCTGCCGGTGGATGGTGCGCTGCCTTCGGAGCGGGTGGAGTTCATGCTCGCCGACGCCGGGGTGGATGTGGTGGTGGATTCGGGCGACTTGGAGGGGTTGCCGGAGGCCCCGGAGACACCCTTGGGGGTGGCGGTGGATCCGGCGGGGTTGGCGTATGTGATCTATACGTCGGGTTCGACGGGGGTGCCGAAGGGTGTGGCGGTCACGCATGGGTCGTTGGCGAACTATGTGTGTTCGGTGTCTGAGCGGTTGGGGTGGACGGTTCCGGGGGCGCGGTATGCGCTGTTGCAGGCGCAGGTGACGGACCTGGGTAACACAGTGGTGTTCACCAGCCTGGCGACCGGGGGTGAGTTGCATGTGCTGGATGAGGAGGCGGTGACTGATCCGGAGGAGGTTGCCAGGTATGTGACCGAGCAGAACATCGACGCGTTGAAGGTGGTGCCGTCGCATCTGCGGGCGTTGACGTTGGCGGCCGGTGTGGAGACGTTGCTGCCCGCACGTTCCCTCGTGCTGGGTGGCGAGGCCGGAGCGCCCGGCTGGGTGCGGGAGCTGGTGGAGGCAGCCGCTGGTGGGGATCGGCGGGTGTTCAACCACTACGGGCCGACGGAGACGACCATCGGCGTCGCCACCGTCGAGCTGACCCCGGAGCTGGTGGCTGGTGGGGTGGTGCCGGTCGGTACCCCGATCGCCAACACCCGCATGTACGTCCTGGACGATGCCCTTCAGCCGGTGCCGGTGGGGGTGACCGGTGAGCTGTATGTCGCCGGAGCGGGCCTGGCGCGAGGGTATGTGGGCCGTCCAGGGCTGACGGGCGAACGCTTCGTGGCGTGCCCCTTCGGTCCGGGTTCCGGTGAGCGGATGTATCGCACCGGGGACCTGACCAGGTGGAGCCCGGAGGGACAGTTGGTGTTCACCGGGCGTGTGGATGAGCAGGTGAAGATCCGAGGGTTCCGTATCGAGCCCGGTGAGGTCGAAGCCGCCCTGCTGACCCACCCGGACGTGCTCCAGGCGGCGGTGGTCGCCCGCGAGGACAACCCCGGGGACAAGCGCCTGGTCGCCTACGTCGTGCCGATCAATGGCGAAGAGGTGCAGGGCCTGCGGGAGTTCGTCGGGGCGCGGCTGCCCGACCACATGGTCCCGGCGGCCGTCGTCTCGCTGCCGGAGTTGCCGCTGACCGCCAGCGGCAAGCTGGACCGTAAGGCGCTGCCTGCTCCCGAGGAGACGGGTGGTGGTGTCGGTCGGGCGCCGGTGAATGAGACGGAGGTTGTGCTCTGCGAGATCTTCGCGGAGGTGCTGAGGGTGGAGTCGGTGGGTGTCGAGGACAGTTTCTTCGAGCTCGGCGGGCACTCGTTGCTGGCGATTCGGCTGTTGTCGCGGATCCGTGGTCGGTTGGCTGCGGAAGTCAAGATCAGGACGTTGTTCGAGGATCCGACGCCCGCTGGTCTGGCGGCCGGGTTGGCGCGTGCGACGGGTGCCACTTTGGTGGAGGTGCCGGACAATCTGATCCCTGATGGTGCGGAGCGGATCACGCCGGAGATGTTGCCGCTGGTGGAGTTGTCGCAGACCGAGGTCGATCGGGTGGTCGCGACGGTCGAGGGTGGGGCGGCGAATGTGGCGGATGTCTACCCGTTGGCGCCGTTGCAGGAGGGCATGTTCTTCCATCACCTGATGGCTGGTGACGGTGAGGATGTCTACCTCACGGCACGTGTCGTGGAGTTCGATTCGCGCTCGCGGCTGGAGGCGTTCGCGGATGCTTTGCAGCGGGTGGTGAACCGGCACGACATCTATCGCACCGGTATTGCCTGGGAGGGGCTGCGCGAGCCGTTGCAGGTCGTGCGGCGGCATGTCGAGGTGCCGGTCATCGAGCACCGTGTGGAGTTCGACTCCACCGACCCGGTGCAGCGGGGGCAGGCCCTGGTAGCCCGGGCCGGACTGGCGATGGACCTCGTCCGTGCGCCGCTGATGGATTTGCACGTGGCTGAGCTGCCGGAGGGGCGTTGCCTGGCCGTGGTGCGGCTGCATCACCTGCTCCAGGACCACCTGGGTATGGATGTGCTGTTGGAGGAGCTGCGGGCGGTGCTCTCCGGCGCGGCTGACGAGCTGGCGCCCGCGCTGCCGTTCCGCAACTTCGTCGCGCAGACGCGGGCGGTGCCCAGAGAAGAGCACGAGCGGTTCTTTGCCGATCTCCTGGGCGATGTGACGGAGCCGACCGCCCCCTACGGCCTGCTCGAAGCCCGCGGCGACGGCAGCGGGGTCATCGGCGTGTCCGTGTCCGTCGCGGACGAGATCACCGGGGACCTGCGGCGGGCGGCGCGAGACCTGGGTGTCAGCGCGGCGACGGTCCTGCACGTGGTGTGGGCGCGGGTGCTGGCGACGCTGTCGGGTCGGGATGACGTGGTGTTCGGCACCGTGCTCTTCGGCCGGATGAACGCGGGTGAGGGCGCCGACCGTGTCGTCGGCCCGTTCATGAACACCCTGCCCATGCGGGTGCGCACCGGGCAGGTCGGTGTGCGTGCCGCGGTCGAGCAGATGCGGGACCAGCTGGCCGCCCTGTTGGAGCACGAGCATGCCCCGCTGGCGGTGGCGCAGCAGGCCAGCGGCATCGCCGACCACACCCCCCTGTTCACCTCACTGTTCAACTACCGGCATGTCACCGTCGCCACCGCGGCCCCGGCCGACGCGGAACAGAACGAGCAGCGGCATGTCTCGGGCATCCAGCGAGTCATGGTCCAGGACAGGACGAACTATCCGGTCGCGGTGTCGGCCAACGACCGAGGCGAAGGAGGTCTGAGCCTGGGCGTGCAAACGGTCAGCACGCTCGACCCCCATGCGGTCGCCAGCCTGTTCCACACCGCGCTGGAGAACGTGGTCAGCGCGCTCATCGGCGAGCTGGACGGCGGCCCGGACACCGCCCTGGCCGCCGTGGAGGTGCTCGCAGCGGATGAGCGGGACGTGCTGCTTCGGCGGTGGAACGACTCGGCGCTGGAGGTTGCTGGCTCTTCGATCGTGGAGTTGTTCGGGCAGTGGGTGACGGCCGCTCCGGAGGCGGTAGCAGTGGTGGGGGACGGCGAGGAGCTGTCGTACGCCGAACTGGACGTGGCGGCCAACCGGTTGGCGAACCACCTGCGCAGCCGGGGCGTGGGACAGGAGTCGGTGGTGGGATTGTGCCTGCCACGCGGCGTGCGACTCGTGACCGCGATCCTCGCGGTGTGGAAGGCCGGTGCGGCCTACCTGCCGATCGACGGGCGCCTGCCGGTCGATCGCGTGGCGTACATGCTGAACGGAAGCAGCGCGGAACTCGTGCTGGGAACCGAGGACACCCTTGAGGACCTGCCGGTCGGCCGCGTCCCGCTGATCGCCCTCGACGACCCGATGACGACCGCACTGCTGGACGTGCACCCCGCGACCGCGCCCGAGGCGACGATCCACCCGGCGGGGACGGCGTATGTCATCTACACATCCGGCTCGACGGGCACACCGAAGGGCGTAGCCGTATCCCACGCCGGTGCCGCGAACCTCGTGGCGGCTCAGCGCGACCGACTCGCGGTGGGACAGGGCTCGCGGGTCCTGCAATTCGCCTCGATCAGCTTCGACGCCGCCGTGTGGGAAGTGCTGATGGCGCTGGGCACCGGCGCCGCACTGGTGACCGCGTCGGCGAACGAACTGCTGCCCGACGGCGGGCTCGCGGAGGTCGTGGCGCGCCACGGGGTGACGCACGCGACGTTGCCGCCCGTCGTGCTCGGCGCACTGGACGCGGGCGGCCTGGCGTCCGTGGCGACACTGGTGTCGGCCGGTGAGGCGCTGGACGCGGGCCTGGCCGGGCGGTGGGCGGCGGACCGTCAGATGATCAACGCATACGGGCCGACGGAGTGCACGGTGTGTGCGTCGATGTCGGCGCCGCTCGCGCCCGGTGACGACCCGTCGATCGGTGGCCCGGTCGCCAACACTCGGCTGTACGTTCTCGACGCGGCGCTGCGACCGGTCCCCGTGGGTGTGGCCGGTGAACTGTATGTGGCCGGTGCGGGGCTGGCGCGCGGATATGTGGGCCGTCCAGGGCTGACGGGTGAGCGGTTCGTGGCCTGCCCGTTCGGTCCGGGTTCCGGTGAGCGGATGTACCGGACCGGCGACATGGTGAAGTGGGGCCCGGACGGGCAACTGCTGTTCGCCGGGCGCGCCGACGAGCAGGTGAAGATCCGCGGATTCCGTATCGAGCCGGGCGAGATCGAGGCGGTGCTGCTGGCCTGCCCGGGCGTGCGGCAGACAGCGGTGGTGGCTCGTGAGGACACCCCGGGTGACAAACGGTTGGTGGCGTACGTGGTGCCGGCCGAGGGAGACGGAGACGGCGGTGGCGCCGGGGTCGGCGCGGAGAGCGTGCGGGAGTTCGTGGCCGGCCGCTTGCCGGAGTACATGGTGCCGGCCGCGGTGGTGGAGCTGGCCGAGTTCCCGCTGACGGTGAACGGCAAGCTGGACCGGCGGGCGCTGCCGGCGCCGGAGTACACGGCGGGCGCAGGCCGGGGCCCGGCGACGCCGGAGGAGGAGATCCTGTGTGCGGTGTTCGCGGAGGTCCTGGGTGTGGAGTCGGTCGGGGTCGACGACAGCTTCTTCGCCCTGGGCGGGCACTCGCTGCTCGCGGTCCGGCTGACGGCACGGATCCGCGCCGTGCTGGGGGTGGAGGTCGAGGTCCGGTCGCTGTTCGAGGCCCCGACGGTGGCCGGCCTCGCAGCCCGGTTCGCGACAGAAGGCAGGGGCACAGGTCGCCTGCCGTTGCGGGCGGGGGTGCGTCCTGAGCGGGTGCCGTTATCGTTCGCGCAGCGGCGGTTGTGGTTCCTGGCCCAGTTGGAGGGCCCCAGCCCCACCTACAACGTCTCGGCACGCATCGGGCTGAGCGGCATCGACCCGGAGGTACTCGAGGAAGCGTTCCGCGATGTGATCGCGCGCCACGAGTCGCTGCGGACGACCTATCTGGCCGTGGACGGTGAGCCCTACCAGCAGATCCATGACCCGCGAGACTTCGAGTGGCAGCTCAACGTGTCCGAGGTGGCGCGCGAGGACGTGGTCTCCGCCGTGGACCAGGCGAAGGGACACGCGTTCGACCTGTCGTCTGAGCTGCCGATCCGGGTGTGGTTGTTCCAGGCCGGTGTGGATGAGCAGGTGCTTTTGGTGCTGCTGCACCATATTGCTGGTGACGGTTGGTCGATGGGGCCGTTGAGCCGGGATCTGTCGGCGGCGTATGCGGCGCGGTTGCGTGGTGAGGTTCCGGTGTTCGAGGCGTTGCCGGTGCAGTATGCGGATTACGCGTTGTGGCAGCGGGAGTTGTTGGGTGAGGAGTCGGATCCGGAGAGTCTGCTGTCGCGGCAGGTGGAGTTCTGGCGGCGGACGCTCGCCGGTGCGCCCGAAGAACTGACGCTGCCGACCGACCACCCGCGCCCCGTAGCGGGCAGCCATCGGGGACATGCCGCACCAGTGCGGATACCGGCGGAGATGCACCGCCGGTTAACGGAGTTGGCCCGTGCCGAGGGTGTGACGACGTTCATGGTGTTGCAGGCGGTGTTGGCGGTGACGGTGTCGCGGCTGGGGGCTGGTAGCGATATTCCGATTGGGTCGCCGATCGCGGGTCGTACGGATGATGCGCTGAATGATCTGGTCGGGTTCTTCCTCAATACGTTGGTGATCCGTACGGATCTGTCGGGTGATCCGGAGTTCCGGCAGGTGTTGGGTCGGGTGCGGGAGGCGAGTCTGGGGGCGTTCGCGCATCAGGATGTGCCGTTCGAGCGGCTGGTGGAGGAGTTGGCGCCGTCCCGCTCGATGGCGCGGCATCCGTTGGCGCAGGTCGTGCTGACCATGCAGACCAGCGGCAACGCGTCCCTGGACATGCCCGGCGTCAGCCGGGGTGTGGACAGTGGCGCACGCGAAGCCCACGTCGAGGACGAAGCGGCCTCCGCGCTGGACGCGAGCTCGCTGACCTCGGTGAAGTTCGACCTGTGGCTGTCCCTCAACGAGGTGCACGACGTCGACGGCGAACCGGCGGGTCTGCGGGGGGCGGTGACGGTCGCGGCGGACCTGTTCGACGAGCCCGCGGCGGGCCGCTTCGCGCGGTGGTTGGAGCGTGTGCTCGAAGCCGTGGTGAGGGCTCCGGGGGTGCGGTTGTCTGGGGTGGATGTGCTGGATGCCGGTGAGCGGGATCGGGTGTTGGTGGGGTGGAACGACACGGCGTCGGTGGTGGGGGCGTCGTCGGTGGTGGAGTTGTTTGAGCGGCGGGTGGTGGTGGATCCGGGTGGGGTGGCGGTGGTTGCTGGTGGTGGGTCGTTGACGTTTGGGGAGTTGGGGGCGGCTGCTGGTCGGTTGGCGTGTTATCTGCGTGATGTGGGTGTGGGGCGTGAGTCGGTGGTGGGTTTGTGTCTGCCGCGGGGTGTGGAGATGGTCACGGCGATGTTGGCGGTGTGGAAGGCGGGGGCGGCGTATGTGCCGGTGGATGGTGCGTTGTCGACGGAGCGGGTGGCGTATCTGCTGGGTGACAGTTGTGCGCGGGTGGTGCTGGGTTCGCGGGATACGTTGGATGATCTGCCGGTGGGTCGGGTGCGGATGATCGCGGTGGACGATCCGGCGACGGTCATGCTGCTGGAGGGGTACGCGGATGCGTCACCTGAGGTGGAGGTGGCGGTGGATCCGTTGGGGTTGGCGTATGTGATCTATACGTCGGGTTCGACGGGGGTGCCGAAGGGTGTGGCGGTGACGCATGGGGCGTTGGCGAACTATGTGTGTTCGGTGTCTGAGCGGTTGGGGTGGACGGTTCCGGGGGCGCGGTATGCGCTGTTGCAGGCGCAGGTGACGGACCTGGGCAACACGGTGGTGTTCACCAGCCTGGCCACTGGCGGTGAGTTGCATGTGCTGGATGAGGAGGCGGTGACCGATCCGGAGGAGGTTGCCAGGTATGTGACCGAGCAGAACATCGACGCGTTGAAGGTGGTGCCGTCGCATCTGCGGGCGTTGACGTCCGTGGCGGGTATCGAGCCTCTGCTGCCGGGTCGCTCTCTCGTGCTGGGTGGCGAGGCGGCATCGGCCGACTGGGTGCGGGAGCTGGTGGAAGCGGCTGCTGGTGGGGGTCGGCGGGTGTTCAACCATTACGGGCCGACGGAGACGACCATCGGCGTCGCCACTGCCGAGCTGACTCCGGAGTTGGTGGCTGGTGGGGTGGTGCCGGTCGGTACCCCGATCGCCAACACCCACATGTTCGTACTCGATGACACCCTTCAGCCGGTGCCGGTGGGGGTGACCGGTGAGCTGTACGTTGCCGGTGCGGGGCTGGCGCGTGGCTATGTGGGCCGTCCAGGGCTGACGGGCGAACGCTTCGTGGCGTGCCCCTTCGGTCCGGGTTCCGGTGAGCGGATGTATCGCACCGGGGACCTGGTGAAGTGGACGTCCGGCGGGCAGTTGGTGTTCGCGGGCCGTGCGGATGAGCAAGTGAAGATCCGTGGGTTCCGTATCGAGCCCGGGGAGATCGAAGCCGCCCTGCTGACCCACCCGGACGTGCTCCAGGCGGCGGTCGTCGCCCGCGAGGACACCACCGGCGACAAACGACTGGTCGCCTACGTCGTGCCGATCAATGGCGAAGAGGTGCAGGGCCTGCGGGAGTTCGTCGGGGCGCGGCTGCCCGACCACATGGTCCCGGCGGCCGTTGTCTCGTTGCCGGAGTTGCCGTTGACGGTCAGCGGCAAGCTCGACCGCAAGGCACTGCCCGCCCCCGAGTACGCCACCGGCACGGGGCGCGCCCCGGCCACACCAGTGGAAGTGACCCTGTGTGGGGCGTTTGCCGAGATTCTGGGCCTGGAGTCCGTCGGTGTCGAGGACGACTTCTTCGATCTGGGCGGGCATTCGCTGTTGGCGGTGCGGCTGGTGTCGCGGATCCGGGTTGTGCTGGGGGTGGAGGTCGAGGTCCGGTCGCTGTTCGAGGCCCCGACGGTTGCTGCGTTGGCGAGCCAGTTGGCAGAGACCGCCGGGCGGGCTCGTCCGCCGTTGCGGGCGGGGGTGCGTCCTGAGCGGGTGCCGTTGTCGTTCGCGCAGCGGCGGTTGTGGTTCCTGGCCCAGTTGGAGGGCCCCAGCCCCACCTACAACATCCCCATTCCGATCCGTATGCGTGAGGTGAACGTCGACGCGTTGGGGGCGGCGTTGCGGGACGTGATCGTGCGGCACGAATCGCTCCGGACGATCTTCCCGGCCGTGGACGGCGAGCCGTATCAGCGGATCCTCGACCCGGACGAGCTCGACTGGGCTCTGAACGTCTCCCAGGTGGAGCCCGGGACAGTGGATGGGGCCGTGGCTCGTGCGTCGCAGTACGCGTTCGACCTGTCGGCGGAGTTGCCGATCCGGGCGTGGCTGTTCCAGGGCGGGCCCGACGAGCAGGCGTTGCTGGTCGTCATGCATCACATTGCCTCCGACGGCTGGTCTCGTGGCCCCCTGACCAGCGACGTCTCTCGGGCGTATGCGGCGCGGCGACGTGGTGAGGCTCCGGTGTTCGAGCCGCTGCCGGTGCAGTACGCGGATTACACGCTGTGGCAGCGGGACCTGCTGGGAGAAGCAGACGCCCCCGAAAGCCTGCTGTCCAGCCAGGGCGACTACTGGCGTCAGGCGCTCGCCGGAGCCCCGGAGGAGTTGGTGTTGCCGGTGGACCGGCCGCGTCCTGCGGTGATTGGTCATCGTGGGCATCGGGTGCCGGTGCGGGTGTCGGCCGAGGTGCATGAGCGGCTGGTGGAGCTGGCGCGTACGGAGAACGCGACGCCGTACATGGTGTTGCAGGCGGCGCTTGTGGTGCTGCTGTCGCGACTCGGGGCGGGCGCTGACATTCCGATCGGGTCGCCGATCGCGGGTCGTACCGATGAGGCGATGAACGATCTGGTCGGGTTCTTCGTCAACACGCTGGTCATCCGCACGGACCTGTCGGGTGATCCGGAGTTCCGGCAGGTGCTCGGTCGGGTGCGGGACGCGAGCCTTGGCGCCTTCGAGCATCAGGATGTGCCGTTCGAGCGACTGGTGGAGGAGATCGCGCCGACGCGGGTGCAGAGCCGCAACCCGTTGTTCCAGGTGATGCTCACGATGCAGAACACTCGGCGTACTGCGCTCGATCTGCATGAGCTGAGGGCGGCCTCGGTCGACCAGGCTCTGGGCGCGCAGTCGCAAGTGGATGAGGCGACGACTGTCCCGGTCAGGGTGGACCTGCACTTTGCGGTGGGCGAGTTGTTCGATGCTGAGGGCCGTCCTGCGGGGGTGCGGGGGTCGGTGATGGCGTCGACGGATCTGTTCGATCTGAGCACGGTGAAGGCGATCGCCGAGCGCCTGGTGCGGGTGCTGGAGCAGGTGGTGGTGGCTCCGGGGATGCGGCTGTCTGCGGTGGATGTGTTGGGTGTGGGGGAGCGGGATCGGGTGTTGGTGGGGTGGAACGACACGGCGTCGGTGGTGGGAGCGTTATCGGTGGTGGAGTTGTTTGAGCGGCGGGTGGTGGTGGATCCGGGTGCGGTGGCGGTGGTTGCTGGTGGTGAGTCGTTGACGTTCGGCGAGTTGGGGGCGGCGGCGGATCGGCTGGCGAGCTGGCTTCGGGGTCGGGGTGTGGGGTGTGAGTCGGTGGTGGGGTTGCGGTTGTCTCGGGGTGTGGAGATGGTGGTGGGGATTTTGGGGGTGTGGAAGGCGGGGGCGGCGTATCTGCCGGTGGATGGCGCTCTGCCGAGCGAGCGTCTGGAGTTCATGCTCGCCGACGCCGGGGTGGGTGTGGTGGTCGGTGCGCAGGAGTTGGCGCAGTCGGCGGATGCTGTGGATGCATTGCCTGAGGTGGTGGTGGATCCTGCTGGGTTGGCGTATGTGATCTATACGTCGGGTTCGACGGGGGTGCCGAAGGGTGTGGCGGTGACGCATGGGGCGTTGGCGAACTATGTGTGTTCGGTGTCTGAGCGGTTGGGCTGGACAGAGGCAGGGGCGCGGTATGCGTTGTTGCAGGCGCAGGTGACGGACCTGGGTAACACGGTGGTGTTCACCAGCCTGGCCACTGGCGGTCAGCTGCATGTGCTGGATGAGGAGGCGGTCACTGACCCGGAGGCGGTCGCCAGCTACCTGTCCGAGTGGGGTGTTGATGCGTTCAAGGTGGTGCCGTCGCATCTGCGGGCGTTGACGTTGGCGGCCGGTGTGGAGACGTTGCTGCCCGCACGTTCCCTCGTGCTGGGTGGCGAGGCCGGAGCGCCCGGCTGGGTGCGGGAGCTGGTGGAGGCAGCCGCTGGTGGGGATCGGCGGGTGTTCAACCACTACGGGCCGACGGAGACGACGGTCGGTGTTGCCACCGTGGAGCTGACCCCGGAGCTGGTGGCTGGTGGGGTGGTGCCGGTCGGTACCCCGATCGCCAACACCCGCATGTACGTCCTGGACGATGTGCTCACTCCCGTTCCTACGGGTGTCGTCGGTGAGCTGTATGTCGCCGGAGCGGGACTGGCGCGAGGGTATGTGGGCCGTCCAGGGCTGACGGGTGAGCGGTTCGTGGCGTGCCCCTTCGGTCCGGGTTCCGGTGAGCGGATGTACCGGACCGGGGATCTGGTGAAGTGGACGTGCGATGGGCAGTTGGTGTTCGCGGGCCGGGCTGATGAGCAGGTGAAGATCCGTGGGTTCCGTATCGAGCCCGGGGAGATCGAAGCCGCCCTGCTGACCCACCCAGACGTGACCCAGGCGGCGGCTATCGTCCGTGAGGACACCCCGGGTGACCAGCGTCTGGTGGCTTACGTCGTCGCGGCGGACGGGGGTGAGCCGGACGGTCTGCGGGAGTTCGTCGGGGCGCGGTTGCCCGATCACATGGTCCCGGCTGCCGTCGTCTCGTTGCCGGAGTTGCCGTTGACGGTCAGCGGGAAGCTGGACCGTAAGGCGCTGCCTGCTCCCGAGGAGACGGGTGGTGGTGTCGGTCGGGCGCCGGTGAATGAGACGGAGGTTGTGCTCTGCGAGATCTTCGCGGAGGTGCTGAGGGTGGAGTCGGTGGGTGTCGAGGACAGTTTCTTCGAGCTCGGCGGGCACTCACTGCTGGCGATTCGGCTGTTGTCGCGGATCCGTGGTCGGTTGGCTGCGGAAGTCAAGATCAGGACGTTGTTCGAGGATCCGACGCCCGCTGGTCTGGCGGCCGGGTTGGCGCGTGCGACGGGTGCCACTTTGGTGGAGGTGCCGGACAATCTGATCCCTGATGGTGCGGAGCGGATCACGCCGGAGATGTTGCCGCTGGTGGAGTTGTCGCAGACCGAGGTCGATCGGGTGGTCGCGACGGTCGAGGGTGGGGCGGCGAATGTGGCGGATGTCTATCCGTTGGCGCCGTTGCAGGAGGGCATGTTCTTCCATCACCTGATGGCTGGTGACGGTGAGGATGTCTACCTCACGGCACGTGTCGTGGAGTTCGATTCGCGCTCGCGGCTGGAGGCGTTCGCGGATGCTTTGCAGCGGGTGGTGAACCGGCACGATATCTACCGCACCGGTATTGCCTGGGAGGGCCTGCGCGAGCCGTTGCAGGTCGTGCGGCGGCATGTCGAGGTGCCGGTCATCGAGCACTCCCTGGAATTCGACTCCACGGATCCGAAGCAGCGAGGCCGGGTTCTCATCGCCAAGGCCGGACTCGTGATGGACCTCGTCCGTGCGCCGTTGATGGACTTGCACGTGGCGGAGCTACCGGAGGGGCGTTGCCTGGCCGTGGTGCGGCTGCATCACCTGCTCCAGGACCACCTGGGTATGGATGTGCTGTTGGAGGAGCTGCGGGCGGTGCTCTCCGGCGCGGCCGACGAGCTGGCGCCCGCGCTGCCGTTCCGCAACTTCATCGCCCAGACGCGGGCGGTGCCCAGAGAAGAGCACGAGCGGTTCTTTGCCGACCTCCTGGGCGATGTGACCGAGCCGACCGCCCCCTACGGCCTCCTCGAAGCCCGCGGTGACGGCAGCGGGATCGTCGAGGCGGGCATGCCGCTGACTGAGGATCTCACTGCCGACCTGCGGCGGGTGGCGCGGGAGCTGGGTGTCAGCGCGGCGACGGTCCTGCACGTGGTGTGGGCGCGGGTGCTGGCCACCTTGTCGGGTCGGGATGACGTGGTGTTCGGAACCGTGCTCTTCGGCCGGATGAACGCGGGTGAGGGCGCCGACCGTGTCGTCGGCCCGTTCATGAACACCCTGCCCATGCGGGTACGGACCGGGCAGGTCGGTGTGCGTGCCGCGGTCGAGCAAATGCGGGACCAGCTGGCCGCTCTGCTGGAGCACGAGCATGCCCCGCTGGCGGTGGCGCAGCAGGCCAGCGGCATCGCCGACCACACCCCCCTGTTCACCTCACTGTTCAACTACCGGCACATCACGCCGTCGCCTCAGTCCGCGACCGGCGAACAGCAGAACGAACAGCGGCCAATGGCGGGTATCCGCAGCGTGCTCGGCGGGCAGCGGAGCAACTATCCGCTAGGGGTATCAGTCAACGACCTTGGACCGGACGGCCTCGGTCTGAGCGTGCAGACGGTCGACAGCCTGGATGCGCGGGCGTTGGGTCGGATGGTGTGCACGGCGGCGGAGGGTGTGGTTGATGCGCTCTCTGTTGTTGTGGGTGGTG
>NZ_JBSHAO010000072.1:0-34336 GCF_053611545.1 Streptomyces sp. NPDC054796
GCCCCGCCCCCGCCCCGTACCGGCCCCCTTCTCCGGACCGGCGCGGCTGCCTCGTCCCTCGCGAACGCGTCAGGTGTGCCGTGCGCTCAGCGCAGCCAGCGGTGGTCACGGACGAGCGGGAGACGGGACCACCACCGGCCCAGCCCCCAGGTGTTCCCCGCTGCCAGCAGCGCCAGGACGATCAGCGCGGCGGCGTACACGACGTGGTAGTCGACCAGCGGGTTCGTCGACATGCTCGGTGAACCGTCGGACAGGTGCCGCGCGAGCGGCCACTCCGCCGCCCACATCAGCGTCATCATCAACGTACCGGCCACTGCGGCGAGCCGTAGGGCGATGCCGCCGGTCACCGCGAGCCCGATGCCCAGCAGCCCGAGCATGAACAGCCAGTCGGCCCAGGGGTCCCCGGCCCAGGAGTGGAACGTCGACTCCAGCGGCCCCACGGCAACGCCGCTCAGGAAGCCCTCGGCCGGTGAGCCACCGTCGATCCAGCCCTTGCCCGATGGGGTTGCGTAACCCCAGCCGAAGGTCTTGTCGAAGAAGGCCCAGAGGAACACGAATCCGGTCAGCACACGGACCGACGCCAGGGTCCGGGCCGCCGGGACCGTCACGACAGCCTCACCGTCGGCAGCGGAGTCCTTCGCGGGCGGGACCGCGGAGGCGTTCTTGCGCCAGTTGAGCCGTAAGCCGTGCCGTGTGTGCGTGGAACCGTGCACTGCCATGATCCTCATCTCCATCCGCTCGGGGGTTCGTCCTCAGACTGCTCCCCGGCCCCCTCGGAGCGCTGGGGCCGTGCGGTACCGAGCGGCGGGTCGGGCGGGCACGTGTGCCGGGGCCGCGGGGCCCGCCGTCCGCGTCGTACCGGACCGGCTCCGCGGGGTACCGAGAGAGGTACCGTGCAGCCCCGCACGAGGGACCTCCGGCCCCTGAACACGGCCCCAGCGGCTGACGAGCCTGGAGCACGGACAGGTCCGTGGAACAGACGGACAGGTCCGTGGAGCAGGCCGCGTCCGTGGCCCGCGCCGTACGGAGCGCCCACGACCCAAGAGATCCGAGGTGCGTCATGGCCCGATCCGTTGCCGCCGGGGTGGACGGCTCGCCCGAGAGCCTCGCCGCCGCCGGGTGGGCCGCACGGGAGGCGGTACTCCGTGACCTCCCGCTGTGGCTGGTGTACGCCGACGAGACGCTGACCACCAAGGCGTCCTCGCTACCCGAACTGGCCGTGCCCAGGGAGCGCGCCGAGGACATGCTCGACCGGTCCCGTTCGCTGCTCTCCGCGTGCCACCCCGGCCTGACGGTGGAGGCGGACCGGATCGTACAGAACCCGCGCGAGGCGCTGCGCGCCGTCACGGAGCAGGCCGAGCTGCTGGTGCTCGGCTCCGTCGGCCTGTCCGGCGCGGCGGGCTTCCTGCTGGGCTCCGTCGGGCACGCGACGGTGGCACGGGCACACTGCCCCGTGGTTCTCGTCCGGGCGGACGGCGTGAACGGGGCGGACGACGTGCACAGGGCCGACGGCGTGGACAGGGCCGACGCAGCACGGCAGGAGCCCGTCCAGGAGGTGCTGCTCGGCGTGGACCTGCGGCAGAGCTGCGACCCGGTGATCAAATTCGCCTTCGACGCCGCGAACCGGCACGGCGCGACACTGCGCGTCGTCCACGCCTGGCACCTGCCGCCCGCCCTCTACCCGCCCGACACCGCCCCCGGCACAGCGCCGGGCGAGGACACGGAGCGGACCAAAACCCTCGCGGCGGTGCTCCGGCCGTGGCGCCAGAGCTTCCCCGACGTACACATCACCGAGACGGTGCTCTACGGCCGCCCCGCACGCCGGCTCGTGCACGCGACGGGCACGGCGGGCCTCACCGTCCTCGGCCGCAGGACCCGGCACCCGCACATCGGAGCCCGTATCGGCCCGGTGGCCCAGGCGGTGCTGCACCACGCCAGGTGCCCCGTCGCCGTCGTCCCGCACGACTGACCTCCCCCCGCCTCCCGGCCGCACCGCACCTCGCCGGGTGGCGGCGACCGCTGACCGGAAACGGAGCAGGCAATGCCGACGACGTACGTGTACGCCTTCCAGGACGGTGGCCGGGATATGGCCGCCCTCCTCGGCGGAAAGGGCGCCAACCTGGCCGAGATGACCAGGATCGGACTCCCCGTGCCGCCCGGCTTCGTCCTCACCACCGAGGCGTGCCGTCACTACCTGGCCACCGGGCGCGAACCCGACGGCCTCCACAAGGAGGTCACGGCGGCACTCGAAGCCCTGGAGAAGGAGACGGGACGGCGGCTCGGCCGGGCGGACGATCCGCTGCTGCTCTCCGTACGCTCGGGCGGGAAGATCTCCATGCCGGGGATGATGGAGACGGTGCTGAACGTCGGGCTCAACGACGCTTCCGTCCGCGGCCTGGCGAAGACGTCCGGGCGGGAGCACTTCGCCTGGGACTCCTACCGGCGGCTGATCCAGATGTTCGGCCACACCGTCATGGGTGTGGCCGCGGACGTGTTCGAGGAGGCGCTGGCCTCGCTCCGAACGGCACGCGGAGTGCGCGACGACAGCCAGCTCGGCGCCGAGGACCTGGCGGGACTCGTCGGCGTCTACAAGAAGCTGATCCGCGAGGCCACCGGGGAGGACTTCCCGCAGGACCCCGCCGAACAGCTTCGCCGCGCCGTCCGGGCGGTCTTCACCTCCTGGAACGGCGAGCGCGCCCGGCTCTACCGCAAACGGCAGCGCATCTCCGACAGCCTCGGAACGGCGGTCACCGTCCAGGCCATGGTGTTCGGCAACTTCGGCCCCGACTCCGGCAGCGGTGTCGCCTTCACTCGCGACCCCGCCACCGGGGCACCCGGCCTCTACGGTGACTACCTGTCCGACGCGCAGGGCGAGGACGTCGTCGCGGGTGTCCGCAACACCATGCCGCTGCGCGAACTGAGCAGGCACGACCCGGACTCGTACGCGCGTCTCCAGCGGTGCGCCGAGCAGCTCGAAGCCCACTACCGGGACCTGTGCGACATCGAGTTCACCATCGAGCGCGGCACTCTGTGGATGCTCCAGACCCGCATCGGCGCCCGCACCGCGGAGGCCGCCTTCACCATCGCCTACGACCTGCTGGACGAGAACCGTATCGACGAGGCGGAAGCCCTCGGCCGGGTGACGGGCGCCCAGTTGGGGCGCCTGATGTTCCCCGCCTTCGACACCGCCGACGCGGGTGCTCCCCTGGCACGGGGTGTACCGGCCTCGCCCGGCGCGGCCTTCGGCGCGGTGGTCTTCGACCCGTCCGAGGCGGCGGTACGGGCCGCTTCGGGGGAAGCGGTCGTTCTCGTACGGCATGAGACCACCCCGGAGGACCTGCCCGGCATGGTCGCCGCCCGGGCGGTGCTGACCAGCAGGGGCGGAAAGACCAGTCACGCCGCCGTGGTCGCCCGCGGCATGGGCAAGGTCTGCGTCTGCGGAGCCGAGGACCTGCGGATCGACGTCGAGGAGCGGCGGCTCACCGCCCCGGACGGCACCGTCGTCGAGGAGGGCACAGTGCTCTCCGTCGACGGTTCCTCCGGCGCGGTGTACCTCGGCGCGCTGCCGCTCACCGACTCCCCCGTCCTGCACCACCTGGACACCGGAGAGCGGCCCACTCGCGTGGCCACGGCCGTCGACCGCGCGCTGCGGCACGCGGACTCACTGCGGCGCCTGGAGGTGCGTGCGAACGCCGACACCCCTGAGGACGCCGCCCGTGCCCGCCGTCTCGGCGCCCGGGGCATCGGACTGTGCCGCACCGAGCACATGTTCCTCGGCGACCGGCGGCCCCTCGTCGAGCGGATGATCCTGGCCACCGACGAGAGCGCGCGCCGCGAGGCACTGGCCGCCCTGCTGCCGCTCCAGCGCGAGGACTTCACCCGCATCCTCGCCGAGATGGACGGCCTGCCGGTCACCGTGCGGCTGCTGGACCCTCCGCTGCACGAATTCCTGCCGGACCGCACCGGACTGTCCGTCCGCGTGGCCAGCGCGCGGGCCACCGGCGCGGAACCGGCCCCGGAAGACGTCCGGCTGCTGGCGGCCCTCGACCGCATGCACGAGAGCAATCCCATGCTGGGCCTGCGGGGCGTCCGGCTGGGACTGCTCGTGCCGGGGCTCGTGGCCACCCAGGTACGCGCACTCGGTGAGGCGATAGCCGAGCGGCTGGCATCCGGCGGTGACCCGCGCGCCGAGATCATGGTGCCGCTGGTGGCGGTGGACGAGGAGCTGCGGCGTACTCGGGAGGAGATCGAACACGTCCTCGCGGAAGTCTCCGAGGACACCGGCACACCGCTGCACTGCCCGGTCGGCACCATGATCGAGCTGCCCCGCGCCGCCCTGACGGCGGGCAGCGTCGCGGAATCGGCCGACTTCTTCTCCTTTGGCACCAACGACCTCACCCAGACGGTGTGGGGCCTGTCCCGCGACGACGCCGAGGCCGGCATCCTTCCCGCCTATCTGGACGGCGGCGTGCTCGCCTCGTCGCCCTTCGAGACCCTCGACGAGCAAGGGGTGGGCAGGCTCGTGGCACTCGCGCTCCAAGAGGGACGGGAACGCCGTCCTGGCCTGGAGGCCGGTGTCTGCGGCGAGCACGGAGGCGACCCCGAGTCGGTGCACTTCTTCCACCGTGCCGGACTCGACTACGTCTCCTGCTCTCCTTACCGCGTGCCCGTCGCCCGTCTGGAGGCGGGACGCGCCGCGATACCCGACCGCGTGGACGCGGCGGAGCGCCGATAGGCGGCCCGCCGCACGGAAGGACCGGAAAAAAGACACCTGGTGCGTCGAGGGCGTCACCGTCCTCGTCAACCCAGGCACGTCGCAGATCGCCTACGGCAACACTCCGATGCTCGGCGGAGGCGAGAACGAACTGTGGATGGGCGCCAACGCCGGCCGGAGCCTCTACCTCAAGAAGCAGTAACGGTTCCCTCGCCCGGCTGGCGGCGCGCAGCCGGAAGCCGTCGGTCGGCAACGGCCACCACGGCCGCCGGGCTGCCGCGCGGCAGCCCGGCGGACTGCTGTCAGGAGCGCTGTCATGAACGTTGCCTTGGCCACGATGTTCCTGGTGCTGCACGGCCTGCTGCATCTGGGGGTGTGGACGGCGCCGACGCCGGAGCCGGGAACGCGCGTACCGTTCGACCCCACGTCGTCCCGGCTGCTGGCAGCCGCACACGTACCCGACACCGTGGCCAGAAGGACGGCGCGCGCACTGGCCGTGCTGACCACGGTCCTCTTCTGCGCGGCCGGGAGCACGGTGGCGACGGGGAACACGGCCTGGCCCGCACTCGCACTCGCCGCTGTCGTGTGCGGCCTGCTGCTCAAGGCGGTCTGGTTCGACATCTGGCTGACGGTCGGCATTCTCATCGACGCGGGCATCGTGGTGGCCTTGGCACGGTCCTGGCCGTCCCCGCTCTACTGAACGGTGTTCTCCGGCTGTTGCTCTCCGAGCGTCGCACCCCACGGGTGTGGCACTGACGTACGGCGGAGGTGTCGGCACGGTGCGCGGCTCCGTGCGGAACCCGAGGTCGTCCGGGTGGGCGTCGACCGGTTCCCGGTGGGCCGCAGGCCTCGGCGGGCTCCGCCTCCGCCATCGGTCCGGCAGTCCGTCAGTCCGGCAGTCCGGCAGTCCGTCAGTTCGTCAGTCCGTCAGCCGCCCGGCGATATCGTCGGCCCAGGTGTCGATGCCGGGCCAGTCCCGGAAATCGCCGTAACGGCCGCCGAGCAACCGGAACACCACGCGTCCGGTACGGTCCAGATGCGACGGGCGGATCACCCCGGAAAAGCGGCGGTAGCCCTGGGGACGGATCTCCTCCCGCAGCCGGAGGATCGGCTTCTGCTCACTGTGCTCCGCGAGCAGGCGCATCGGGCCGCGCAGTGCCGCGGTCATCCCCACGCTGAACATCCACACCGGCCGCCCGGACAGCGCGACGCGATGGCCGCGCACGAAGTCCGCCGCGACGGGCAGCCAGGCGCCGGTGTGCACAGCGCTGCCGAGCACGACCGCCTCGTGGTCCGCGAGCTCCGAAGCCTCCGTCAAGGAGCGCAGCTCCGTTACGTGGCCCCGCTTCCTCAGACGCACGGCGATCCGTTCCGCCACCGTCCTGGTCGACCCGTGCTCGGTGGCGTAAGCGACAAGAATCGTCATGGGTCTGTTCCGCCTTTCCCTCCGCTGAACCTCTCGCTGGACGTCTCGCCGGGCCGGACCGGGTACGCACACACGTCGGCCGTGGACAGGATGGGCGGGACAGAAGGCAGGTGAACGGGCGCCGGAGAGCGTTCCGGAACCCGGCGGATGAGCACGTCCCCCACGGAGCGGCGCGCGGTGGGCGCGGAGCCGATGCCCCGGCCCAGGCGCAGGATGAGCTGCGGATGACGCCCCATGGCCACCGTACGGCGCAGGCGTTCACGCAACTCCGGCACCTCCAGCGGCTGGGTGTGGAAGGCGGCCTGGACGTTGCGGGCCGTCGCGGCCAGCAGCAGCCGCTGGAGGGCCTGTCCGGCGCGCAGCCAGTCCCGCGGGTCGTCGCACCGGGTGGACAGCACGACTACGGCGCCCAGCTTGCCCGGTCCGGGCACCGGCTCCCGCCAGTACCCCCGGCGGGACCGGACGACGTACTCGCCGGCGTAGTCCCGGCCGAGGAACGCCGTGCCGTCGGGGCAGGGGTAACCGGCCGGTCCCTCCCCTGCCCCTTCCGCGGCCACCGGCGCCCAGTTCACGATCTCCGAGGCCGCGAGTGGGTCGGCCCGCCATGCCGTCTCCGCTTCACGGACCGCCTCGGCGATCCGGCTCCTCCCCGCCGTGCCGACGTCGGTGAGGAGTTCGGTCCCCTCCGCCCGGCACTGGTCCGCCAGGTCCTCCAGGAGCCCCGGTGGAAGAAGACCGGGCAGAAAGGGACCACGGTGGGTACGCCGCCGCCTCAGCGCCTGGTAGAAGAACTTCTCGTCCGCGACCGGCCGTTCGTGCGGCCCCCAGCGGACTTCCGCCAGCAGGCTGCGCCGTCCGGCGTCAGGGCACACCCGCGTCAGGGGACGGAATCCGAGGTGACGCCTGGCGATCCGCACGTTGAACAGCGCGGCACCGCAACTGACCGCGAGCTCCCGTCCGCCCGGATCGGTGACCCTCAGCCTGCGCGCGGGGTCCGCGTGGAGTTCCAGCGCGTCGGCCCGCTCCACGAACAGCCAGGGCTGCGAGTTGTGCAGCGACGGTGCCGTGATCGCGGCCCGCACCAGGTAGTGGGCCGGGCGGCTGACGGGTCCCTGCCGGTCGGCCATGGCGGACACCTCCCTCGTCCCCTCGTCGCGGGATGTGCTGCGGCGCGTGCGTCCCCGGAGACGGAGAACCCGGCCTTCGTCCCCACCCGCTCACGAGCCGATCGGGACGCGCAGGACCTGTCCGGGAAGAATCCGGTCCGGGTCGGTGATGCGGTCGGGGTTGGCGCGCACGATGCGGGAGTAGAGCGTGGCGTCCCCGTAGTGCGTCTTGGCGATACGGGAGAGGGTGTCGCCCGCCACCACGGTGTGTTCACGGTAGCCGTAGTAGCCGGGAACGATGCGCGGCGCGTAGAGCACGGGAACGGTGACGACGTCCAGCTCCCGGCCGTCCTCGGGGCTCACCGAGAAGACCTGCGCGTACAGCCGGTCCAGGGTGAAGGCCGCTCCGCTCACGTCCGCCTGGATCTGGAAGGCGCCGTGCTCGCCGCCTCCGCCACCGGCCATGAAGTGACCGGTGACCTCGTCATGGCCGTCTCCCACGCGGTAGTTCAGCGTGGCCTCGAACCCGTTGCCGGTCCCCGCGATGAGAACGGGGTCACCGACGAGGTCGAAGGCGCGTGGCTGGTCGATGCGGTTGGTCATGACTCCACCTCTTCTTCCGGGGCCTCTTCCTCGACGGAGGCGACGGGGCGGTCCGCGTGGCGCGGCGGGACGTGGCGGACCGCTCGTCCACGGTCCGGGCCGGAGCGCGCGGGATGGTTCACGATCCGCCGGTCCCGGTGACCGGGCGAGGCTCCGTGTCCCTCTCCGCCGCGTCCCTCCCCACCGCCTCTCTCCCGACCACCGTCGCGCGGACCGGCGACGGCCGGGAGGGGCGCTTCAGCCCGCCTCCGCCGCCGTTCGGCCCTGACTCCGGGCTGACGGAACGCCAGGGAGACGCCAAGTGACCGCAACCGCACAGGAGCGGCCGTACAGGAGCGGCGGCCCGGTGCGCATCCGCCGCGTACGGCCCTCCATCGGGCCCCGTCGACCCCGGTACCGGCTGCACCGGCTGCTGAGCGGAACCTCGCTGCTGCTCACCTACGTTCCCGCGGGCGGCGGTTCGCCCCGTAGCGTCGCCTCGCGGTACGTGATACGCGCAGGGCAGGCTGGTGGCGAAGCAGGTGACCGGCGAGCAGGCGCTGCGGTGCCGCCCGGAGGGCGACGGCTGAGGGCGGCCGAATGGGCCGACAGGTACATGTCGGCCGGGGACGACCGGTCCCGGAAGACGGGACCAATGGCCCCGCCCGCGCGGCCCCCGCGGCCACGACGCTGAAGGCATGACCCTGCGAACCGGTATCGCGATCATCGGAGTCGGGAACGAGTTCCGGCACGACGACGGTGTGGGCTGGGCCGTGGTCCGCAGACTGGCGGAACGGGCGACGGAGCGGCCCTTCCCGCGCGGTATCCGGCTGGAGTGGTGCGACGGCGACCCCGCGCGGCTGATCGCGCTGTGGGAGGGCGCGGACCTCGCGGTGGTGCTGGACGCCGCCCACGCGCACCCCGGCCGTCCGGGACGCGTGCACCGGCTGACGGCTGACGGCCCGGCGCTGACCGCGGCTCCCGAAGCGGAGGCCAGTTCACACGGGCTCGGTCTGGGAGACGCCGTCGAACTCGCCCGTGCCCTGGACCGGTTGCCGCACCGACTGGTCGTGTACGCCGTCGAAGGCACGGACCACAGCATGGGGACCGGGCTGAGCGAACCCGTCGCACGGTCCGTCGAGCGGCTCGCGCTGCTCGTCGAGGACGAGATCGCCGCGCACCGCTCACCGGGGCGGCCCGCACGATGAGCGGCGGACGCGTCACCCGTGGCATCGAGGTGACCGGGACGGTGCAGGGCGTCGGCTTCCGTCCGTTCGTGCACCGGACCGCCTCGGCGCTGGGGCTGGACGGCTGGGTGCGGAACGTGGACGGACGCGTGCTGGTGACGGTGGCGGGAAGCGCCGAAGCGGTGCGCATGTTCACGGACCGCCTCCACCAGGAGGCGCCGCCGCTGGCCCGCGTCGCGGACGTTCGCGTCGGGCCCGCGGACGCCGTCGTGCCCCGCCCCGGCTCCGGGTTCGCCGTACGGACCAGCGGGCCCCTCGGCGGGAGCGGTGCCCCGCGGGAGATCCCGGCCGACGCGGCCACCTGCCCGTCCTGCGTACGGGAGCTGTTCACCCCCGGAAACCGCCGCTACCGCTACCCGTTCACCAACTGCGCCGACTGCGGCCCGCGCGCGACCGTCATCGCCGACCTGCCGTACGACCGCGAGCGCACGGCGATGCGCGGCTTCCCCCTCTGCCCGGACTGCACAGGCGAATACCGTGACCCGGCCGACCGGCGGTTCCACGCCGAGCCGCTGGCCTGCCCGCGCTGCGGCCCCCGGCTCTCGTGGGGCGAGCTGACCGGCGAGGAGGCGCTGCGGGCGGCCGAGGCGGTGGTGGACGGCGGCGGCATCGTGGCGCTCAAAGGGCTGGGCGGCTACCAGTTGGTGTGCGACGCCACGCGCGCCGACGCCGTCGCGACGCTGAGGAAACGCAAGCACCGGCCCGTCAAGCCGTTCGCGGTGATGGTGCGGGATCTGCGCGCGGTACGTCCCCTGGCCCGGACCACCACGGCCGAGCGCGCCCTGCTCGCCTCCGCCGCCCGGCCCGTGGCCCTCCTGGCCCCGCGAACGGGGGCCGCGCTGCCGGGAGTCCGCCCGGGTGCCTCCAGGATCGGTCTGTTCCTTCCCACCAGCGGACTGCACCACCTCCTGCTGCGCGACCTGGACCGGCCGCTGGTGGTGACGAGCGGCAACGTCGCGGGCGACCCGCTGGTGACCGACGAGCAGACCGCGCACACCACGCTGGCGGATGTCGCCGACGGCTTCCTCGACCACGACCGGCCGGTCCTCGCCCGCTACGACGACTCGGTCGTCCGCCCCTCGGGACGCCAGGTGCTGACGCTGCGCCGCGCACGCGGCTACGCCCCGGCTCCACTGCCCCTCCCCTGCCCCGCCGGCCTTCCCCTGGTCGCGGCCGGCGCCCAGTCCAAGCACACCTTCGCGCTGGCACGGGGCGAGCGCGCGTTCCTCTCGCCGCACATCGGCGACCTGGAGAACGCCCGCACCTTCGACGCCTTCACCCGGACCTACGCGGACCTCACCCGGCTCACGGGCATCACTCCGCGTGCCGTGGCCCACGACCTGCATCCGGACTACTTGTCCACGCGGTGGGCCCGCTCGCTCACGGGCGTACGTCCGGTCGCCGTCCAGCACCACCACGCGCACATCGCGGCCTGCGCGGCCGAGCACGGCCTGCGCACACCGGTCACCGGGGTTGCCTACGACGGACTGGGGCTCGGCGACGACGGCACCCTGTGGGGCGGCGAGGTCCTGGTCGCCGATCTGACGGGGTACCGGCGGGTGGCACGCTTCGGGACCGCGCCGCTGCCCGGGGGTGCCGCAGCCGTACGGCACCCCGGACGCATGGCGCTGGGGTATCTGTACGGCGCCGAGCCGCCTGACGGATCAGGCACGCCCGGCGCACCGCCCGCACTGGCCGCACGCTTCGCCGCCCGTCTCGACCCGCGCGAGGCACGCGTGGTGCGGACGATGATCGAGCGCGGTCTCCACTGTCCGCTCGCCTCCAGCGCGGGGCGGCTGTTCGACGCCGCGGCGAGCCTGCTGGGGCTGTGCGACGTGGTGACGTACGAGGGCGAGGCGGCGGTCGCGCTGGAGACGGCAGCGGGCTCGCGGCGTGCGGGAGCACTGCCGTGGCGCGTCCACCGCGTCGACGGGCTCACCGTCTTCGACCCGGTGCCGACGCTTGTCGCACTGTGCGAGGGCGGGACGGCGGGCGTGCCCGCGGGAACCCTCGCCGCCGCCTTCCACACGACGCTCGCCGAGGTGACCCGCGCACTGGTGACGACGGCCGTCGAAGCGGGCGCGCCCGAGACGGTCTGCCTGGCGGGCGGCTGCTTCCAGAACGCGCGGCTCCTCGCCCAGGTGCGCGAGGAACTGCGCACGGCGGGGCTGCGGGTGCTGACGAGCAGCGCGGTGCCCGTAGGGGACGGCGGGATCAGTTACGGCCAGGCCGCCGTCGCCGCGGCACGGCTGGCGAGGGAGGAGTGAGCACGATGTGCCTGGGCATTCCCGGACAGGTCCTGGAGACCTGGGACGACGACGGACTGAGACTGGGCAGGGTCGATTTCGGCGGCCTGCGTCGCGAGGTCTGCCTGGAGTACACGCCCGAGGCGGAGCCGGGACAGTACGTGATCGTCCACGTCGGCTTCGCCATCACCACCGTCGACGAGGACGAGGCCCGTCGCACGCTCGACGTCCTCCGGGCCATGGCCGACGCGGTGGAAGGCGAACTGGGCGAACCGCTGCCCCCGGCGCGCTAAGGATGTCCGCCACGCGCCGCTTGGGCGAGGGAGCCGTGTGCGCACGCGCCACCGGACCCTATGGCCCTGTTTTACCGGCCGTCCGGCCCTCCGCTCGGCACCACGCAGCCCTGCGACCCCGCTGCGCCCAGGTGGATGCTGAGGACGGTTCCTTCGCGGGAGGAGAGAGCGATGCCCGAAGTCCACGCGCCGCCGGCCGACGGGAGCACCGCGCCACTCTCCGCGCCGCCGCTGTCCGGCCACCGCGGCGGCGGTCCCGTACGCCTGGAGGAACCGGAGCAGCCGCTGTCCGGCCCGGACCGGAGGGCCACCGGCCTTCCCGGACCGGCCGCGGTCGGCCGCGGCCCCGTGCCGACGAGGTCCGTGGGCGTCGTCGCGCTCGGCGCCCGCATCCGCCTCGTGCCACGCGAACACCGCGATCCCCGCCTGCGCGGGCTGCGCTGACACCGACCTGGAGGAGCACCGTGTCCGACGACGCGTACGCATCACCGCACGAGAGCGCCGTGCTCGACAAGACCGGACTGGACGCACTGATACATGTCCTGGCCGAGGACGGCCGCACCGTGATCGGGCCGACGGTCCGCGACGGGGCCATCGTGCTGGCGCCCCTGGAGTCGGGTGACCAGCTTCCCTACGGCTGGGGCGTCGAGCTGGAAGCCGGACGCTACCGGCTGCGCCCGCGCGCGGATGGTGCCGCGTTCGCGCACAGCGCGGGCCCGAACTCGTGGAAGTCCTTCCTCCATCCGCAGCGCGTACGGCAGTGGACCGCCGACCGGGACGCCGACGGGGGCATGACCATCACCGCGGAGCCGCCCGAGACACCCGCGTACGCCTTCCTCGGGGTGCGGCCGTGTGATCTGCGGGCCATCGCCGTGCAGGACCGGGTGCTGGCGGGCGGCCGGTACCGGGAAGGGGGCTACGAGAAGCGCCGGAAGGGGGCGTTCCTGATAGCCGTCGAGTGCACCGAGCCGGGCGCCACCTGCTTCTGCGTCTCCATGGGCTCGGGCCCCGGCGTGGAGTCCGGCTTCGACCTGGCGCTGACCGAAGTCGTCGACGGCGAAGGGCACCGTTTCCTCCTCCGGGCCGGAAGCGAGGAGGGCGCGCGGGTGCTGGCACGGCTCCCCCGCCGCGTCGCCGACGCGCACACGCGTGCGGAGGCGGGGCGCGCGGTGGCGGCGGCCCGGGAGCGGATGGGCCGCACCATGCCGTCCGTCGGTCTGCGCGAGCTGATGGGCGACAGCTTGGAGGCCGCGCGCTGGGACGATGTCGCCGCACGCTGCCTGACGTGCGGCAACTGCACGATGGTCTGCCCGACCTGCTTCTGCACGACCACCGAGGACGTCACCGATCTGACGGGTGATCACGCGGAGCGCTGGAACCGCTGGGACTCGTGCTTCGACCTGGACTTCTCCTATCTGCACGGTGGGTCCGTCCGCTCCTCGGGACGCAGCCGCTACCGGCAGTGGCTCACCCACAAGCTGGGCACCTGGCACGACCAGTTCGGAAGCTCCGGGTGCGTCGGCTGCGGACGCTGCATCGTGTGGTGCCCGGTCGGCATCGACATCACCGAAGAGGCGTGGGCGCTCCGGGACGAGCGCGACGGAGACGCCGGACGCGACGGGACGGAACCATGACGGCGCCGCAGGCCGCGGGCCCGCCCGTCCCGCACCGTGTGACGTGGCGGCGGCGGGAGTCCCCGGACACCGTCACGTTCGCGCTGGAGCCGGTGAACACCGGACTGGAGCCGTTCGCGCCGGGCCAGTTCGCGATGCTGTACGCCTTCGGCGTCGGCGAGATCCCGGTGTCCGTCTCGGGCCTGCCGGGCCGTGGCCTGGTGCACACCGTACGCGCCGTGGGCGCCGTCTCGGGTGCGCTGTGCCGCGTACGGCGAGGTGACGTGGTGGGCGTGCGCGGGCCGTTCGGCACCGGATGGGAGCTGGGCACCGCCGTCGGTCAGGACCTGCTGGTGGTCGCCGGGGGCATTGGGCTGGCACCGCTGCGCCCGCTGGTGGAGGCGGCGCTCGCCGACCCGGACGCGTACGGGCGGCTGAACGTGCTGGTCGGCGCGCGCGATCCGGACGGGCTGCTGTATCCGCGTCAGCTCCGTGCCTGGGCCGGGGCCCGCGTCCAGGTCACCGTCGACCGTCCGGCCGCGGGATGGACCGGGCACGTGGGCGTGGTCACCGGCCTGCTGGGCACGGCGGTGTTCGAGCCGTCCCGTACGACGGCCTTCGTGTGCGGCCCCGAGGTCATGATCCGGGCCACGGCGCGGGAGCTGCGGGAGGCGGGGCTGCCCGCGCCACGTGTCCGCGTCTCGCTGGAGCGCAACATGCGCTGCGCGACCGGGCACTGCGGGCACTGCCAGCTCGGGCCCGTACTGCTGTGCCGGGACGGGCCCGTCATCGGCTGGGACCGCGCCGAACCCCTGCTCACGACAAGGGAGTTGTGACATGAGCCGAGACCGCGCACCCACGCTCGCCGTCTTCAAGCTGGCCTCCTGCGACGGCTGTCAGCTCACCCTGCTGGACTGTGAGGACGAGCTGCTCGCGCTGGCGGACGAGGTGCGGATCGCGCACTTCCCGGAGGCGTCCAGCGCGGTCCTGCCGGGGCCATACGACCTGGTGCTGGTGGAGGGGTCCGTGACCACGGCCGCCGACGCCGAACGCGTCCGGCGCATCCGCGCCGACGCCCGGCACCTGGTGACGATCGGTGCCTGTGCGACGGCGGGCGGCATCCAGGCGCTGCGCGACTTCGGTGACATTGAGGAGTTCCGCTCGGTCGTCTACGCCCGGCCCGACTACATCGACACCCTCGCCACCTCCACCCCGGTCTCCGCACACGTGGACGTGGACTTCGAGCTGCGTGGCTGCCCGATCGACAAGGGCCAGCTCCTGGAGGTCATCACCGCCTTCCTCGCCGGGCGCAGGCCGGACATCCCCAACCACAGCGTGTGCTTCGCGTGCAAGCGGCGCGGCACGGTGTGCGTGACCGTCGCGCACGGGACCCCGTGCCTGGGCCCCGTGACGCACGCCGGGTGCGGGGCGATCTGCCCGGCCTACGGGCGCGGCTGCTACGGCTGCTTCGGCCCGTCCGGCTCCGCGAACCTGCCCGCGCTCATCCCGCTGCTGCGCCGCGACGGCATGGCCGAACGGGATGTGGAGCGCTTCCTGCGCACGTACAACGCACGGTCCTTCGCCGAGCACCACCGGGACGCCGAGGAGCACCACCGGGACACCGAGGAGGGGAGGACATGACGCACAAGGGTTCCCGCGTGCTGCACGTCGGCGGGCTCTCCCGGGTCGAGGGCGAGGGGGCGCTGCACGTGAAGGTGCGGGGCGGCCGGGTGACGGACGCGCTGCTGTCGATCTACGAACCGCCCCGCTTCTTCGAGGCGTTCCTGCGTGGCAGGGCGCACACCGAACCGCCCGACATCACCGCGCGGGTGTGCGGCATCTGCCCCGTCGCGTACCAGATGAGCGCCTGCCTGGCGATCGAGGACGCCTGCGGCGTCGAGGTAACGGGCCCGCTCGCGGAGCTGCGCAGGCTGCTGTACTGCGGCGAGTGGATCGAGAGCCAGGCGCTGCACATCTATCTGCTGCACGCCCCGGACTTCCTCGGTCAGGACGGGGCGATCGAGCTGGCCCGCAACCATCGCACCGAGGTCGAACGCGGCCTGCGCCTGAAGCAGGCGGGCAACGCGGTGCTGGATCTGCTAGGCGGGCGGGCCGTGCACCCCGTCAACGTGCGGCTCGGCGGCTTCCACCGGGTGCCGACGTCGGCCGAGCTGCGGCCCCTCGCCGAGCGGCTGCGCACTGCGCGGGACGACGCGTGGGAGACGCTGCGCTGGGTCTCCGGGTTCGACTTCCCCGACGCGGTGTGCGACGCCGACCTGCTCGCGCTGGCCGAACCGGGCACCTACGCCATCGAGCAGGGCGCGCCCACGGTCCTGCCCGCCGATCCGGCGCTCCCCCACTACGACTTCCCCGTACAGGACTTCACCCGGCACGTACGCGAGGAGCAGGTGCCGCACTCCACCGCGTTGCACTCCCGGCTGGACGGACGCCGCCATCTGACGGGCGCGCTCGCGCGGTTCGCGGTCAGCGGCAGGTGGCTGCCGCCGGAGCTGTGCGAGGCCGCGGCGGACGCGGGTGTGGGCGACCCGCGCCGGGGCGCGGTGTGCCGCAACCCCTTCCGCTCGATCGTGGTCCGCGCCCTGGAGGTGATCTACGCGATCGACGAGTCGCTGCGGATCATCGGGGAGTACGAGCCGCCACCGTACTCCGCGCTCGACGTCCCCCCGCGCGCCGCCACCGGGCACGGCGCGACGGAGGCACCGCGCGGCCTGCTCTACCACCGCTACCGGATGACGGCGGACGGCACGCTCACCGACGCGCTCCTCGTCCCGCCGACGGCGCAGAACCAGGGCGCCATCGAGGAGGACCTGCGCCGTGTCACCCAGCGCACGCTCGACGCCGGTGACCCGACGAACGCCGAGCTGACCGCGCTGTGCGAACGCGCGATCCGCAACCACGACCCGTGCATCTCGTGCTCCACCCACTTCCTGGACCTGTCCATCGACCGCGCCCCGTGACCGTACGGGCCCGAGCGGAGGAGACGCATGCGCCATCTCGACGAGTACCGCGACCCCGTACTGGCGCGCACGCTGCTGGACGAACTGCGGCGCACGGCCACCCGCGACTGGCAGATCATGGAGGTGTGCGGCGGCCAGACCCACACCCTGGTGCGGCAGGGCATCGATGAGCTGCTGCCCGCCGGGATGCGCATGGTGCACGGCCCCGGCTGCCCGGTCTGCGTCACCCCGCTGGAGACCCTCGACCGGGCCATGGCCATAGCGGCACGTCCCGAGGTGACGTTCACCAGCTTCGGCGACATGCTGCGCGTGCCCGGCTCCTCCTGCGACCTGCTGGCGCTGCGGGCCAGGGGCGCGGACGTCCGCGTCGTGTACTCGCCGATGGAGGCGGTGCGGCTCGCGGCCGAGGAGCCCGGACGCGAGGTGGTGTTCCTCGCCGTCGGTTTCGAGACGACGGCGCCCGCGAACGCGATGGCGGTGCTGCGGGCCGAGCGTCTGGGACTGGCCAACTTCAGCGTGCTGGTCAGCCATGTCCTGGTGCCGCCCGCGATGACCGCGCTGCTGGACGATCCGGCGTGCACGGTGCAGGCGTTCCTCGCCGCGGGCCATGTCTGCGCGGTGATGGGGTGGACCGCGTACGAGCCGCTGGCGGCACGGTACGGGGTGCCGGTGGTGGTCACCGGGTTTGAACCGCTCGATCTGCTGGAGGGCATCCTCATGGCCGTGCGTCAGCTCGAAGAGGGGCGGGCCGAGGTCGAGAACCAGTACGCGCGCGCCGTGCGGCGGGACGGCAACCGCGAGGCACGCTCCGCCGTCGAGCGGGTCTTCCAGGTCACCGACCGCGCCTGGCGCGGCTTGGGCACCCTGCCCGCCAGCGGCCTCGGACTCCGCGACCGCTACACACGGTTCGACGCCGTACGCCGCTATGACGTCACTGGGCTGCGCCCCCAGGAGCACCCGGACTGCATCGCGGGAGCCGTCCTGACCGGCGCCGCGCTGCCCACCGACTGCGCGGCCTACGGCACGACCTGCACACCCCGCACTCCCCTGGGCGCCCCGATGGTGTCCACCGAGGGGACGTGCGCCGCCTTCCACCGCGCGGGCAGGACCCGCGCCCCACGTTCCGAGGGAGCCGGACGATGACGATCGACTGCCCCGTCCCGTACGCCGAACACGACCGCGTGCAGCTCGGTCACGGCGCGGGCGGACGCCTGACCGCCGAGCTGCTCGACACGCTGGTGCTGCCGTCCCTCGACCCCGGTGGCTCCCCCGGACCGCTGGAGGACGCGGCGCTGCTGCCGGACGCGCCGGAACTGGTGCTCAGCACGGACGGCTTCGTCGTCAGCCCCCTCTTCTTCCCCGGCGGCGACATCGGCTCCCTCGCCGTGCACGGCACCGTCAACGACCTGGCGATGCGCGGGGCGCTCCCGCTCGCGCTGTCGGTGGCGCTGATCGTCGAGGAGGGACTGGAGACGGGCACGCTGCGGGCCGTGCTCGCCTCGCTGGGCAAGGCGGCACAGACGGTGGGTGTGCCGGTGATCACCGGAGACACCAAGGTCGTGGGCCGGGGCGCTGCGGACCAGCTCTTCCTGACGACGACCGGCGTCGGCCGCCGTCTGCCGGGCCTGCGCCCGACCTCGGCCGGTGCCCGCCCCGGAGACGCCGTGCTGCTCTCGGGTCCGCTGGGGCTGCACGGCACCGCCGTGCTGAGCACCCGCGAGGGGCTGGGCTTTGAAGCCGACATCGCCTCCGACTCCCGGCCGCTGCACGCACTCGTAGGGCGCCTGGCGGACCTCGGGCCCGATGTCCACGCGCTGCGGGACCCGACCAGGGGCGGGCTGGCCGCCGCGCTCAACGAGATCGCACGGGACTCCGCCGTGGCGGTCGTGATCGAGGAGACCGTGCTCCCGGTGCCGGAGCCGGTCGCCGCGGCCTGCGAACTGCTCGGCCTGGACCCACTGCACGTGGCCAATGAAGGCTGCCTGGTGGCATTCGTCGCCCCGGACGCGGCGGACGCCGCTCTGGCCGCGCTGCGTGCGCGGCCAGAGGGAGCCGGGGCGGTCCGGATCGGCGACGTGGTGGCCCCGTCCCCGGCGGGTGCCGTGACCCTGCGGACGGCCGTCGGCGCGAGCCGCGTCCTGGACATGCCGCTCGGCGAGCAGTTGCCGCGCATCTGCTGATGGCGACGGCCGACGCCCACCGTGAACCACAACAGCCGTGAACAGCCACGAGAGGACGGACCCCCGATGCTCACGAAGTCCCGTGTCGCCGCCATGCTGCCCGAGGGCCATGGGGAGCGGCTGATGCCTCTGGCACGGGAGGTCTCCTTCGCCCCCGGCAGCCGGATCTTCCACGAGGGCGGGAAGGCCGACCGCTTCTGGATTCTGCGCAGTGGCATGGTGGCCCTGGAGACGCACGTGCCGGGCCACGGTGCCCCAGTGATCGAGACACTGGGGCACGGTGAACTCCTGGGCTGGTCCTGGCTGCTGGAGCCGTACGAGTGGCATCTGGGCGCCCGTGCGGTGAGCGAGACGCACGCCTACGAATTCGACGCCGTCGAGGTGCGCCGGGTCTGCGCGCGGGACCCCGTGCTCAGCAGTGCCCTCACGCTGCTCGTCGCCCGGGTCGTCGCCCGCAGGCTCCAGGCCGCCCGCACCCGGCTGCTCGACCTGTACGGCCCGCACGGCTCCGCGGGCGCCGATCCGGCGTAGCGCCGTAGCGCCCCGGAAGACACCCGCGGAGAACAGGGGCCGGGTGAGGCTGACTCCGACTGCTCAGAGGCGGTCCGCGACGAACTCGGTGAGATCGAGGAGCCGGTTGGCGTAGCCCCATTCGTTGTCGTACCAGCCGAAGACCTTGGCCAGATCGCCGTGGGCCTGCGTCAGGGGCGCGTCCACAACGCACGAGGCGGGGTCGCCGATGATGTCCCGCGAGACGAGCGGCGCCGTGCTCACCCGCAGGATGCCGCTCAGGGGGCCGTTGGCCGCCTCGCTGAACGCGGCGTTGATCTCGTCTGCCTCCGCCGGGCGACGCAGCACGACGGTCAGGTCGGTGAGCGAGCCGTCCTCCACGGGAACACGCAGGGCCAGCCCGTCCAGGGCACCGTCCAGTTCCGGCAACACGGCGCCCACGGCCCGCGCGGCACCGGTGCTGGTGGGGATGATGCTCAACGCCGCCGCCCTGGCCCGCCGGAAGTCCTGGTGCGGCCCGTCCAGCAGCGACTGGTCCCCGGTGTATCCGTGCACCGTCGTCATCAGCCCACGGTCGATGCCGAAGCGCTCGTGCAGCACCTTCACCATCGGCACCACGCAGTTGGTGGTGCAGGACGCGGCGGAGAGGACATGGTGCCGCTCCGGCTCGTACACGGACTCGTTGACACCCATCACCACGGTGGCATCGACGTCCTTGCCCGGCGCCGACACGAGCACCTTCCGCGCCCCCGCCGCCAGATGCCGCGCGGCGTCCTCGCGGCTCCGGAAGCGGCCGGTGGACTCGATCACCACGTCCACCTCCCGCGCCGTCCAGGGAAGGTTCGACGGGTCCTGCTCGGCGGTCACGGCGATGCGGTGGCCGCCGACCGTCAGGGTTTCGGCCTCGTGGGAGACGGGCCGCCCGAGGCGGCCGTAGGTCGAGTCGTACTCCAGCAGATGTGCCAGCACGGCGGCGGGGGCGACGTCGTTGACGGCCACCACCTCGACCGGCGTGCCCTTGCCCTCGACACGCTCCAGCACGCCCCGCAGGTATGCGCGCCCGATGCGCCCGAACCCGTTGATTCCCACCCTCACGGTCATCGCCGTTCCCCTTCGTCTTCGTCCACGAACTGTCCCTGTCGCCCACATGCTCGTCCGGCCTCAGGGAGGGACACAGGGCCGAAGGGGGGACGTCCGGGGGCCGACCGGCTCTGCGCGCACAGGTGCGCGCACAGGCCCCGCGCCGGTCCGACGGCGGGCACCACGGGGGCTACCCGAGGCGGCCTACGCGTGTGGCACCACGGCCACCGGTGCGGCGGCGCGGTGGAGCAGCGTATGCGCGAAGGAGCCGAGCCGGGGCCCGAGAGAGCGGGGCCTGCTGCGGCGTCCCACGACGACCAGCGCCGACTCCCGGCCGACCGCGAGCAGGGCTCCTCTGGGGCTCCCGCACCGCAGGTCCAGCCGTACCGGCACCTCGGGGTACTTCGCGCGCCAGGGGCGCAGGACCGCTTCCACCTTCCGCCCGGCCGCCGCCTGGTCCCTCTCCCACGTCTCCGGCGATATCGGTGCGACCGCGTGCGGGAGAGGGAGCCGCCAGGCGTGCACGACGCGCAAGGCGGCACCGCGCCTGGCAGCGGCCTTGAACGCGAAGTCGACGACCGCCCCCTGGTCGTGCGACGGGTCGAGGCCCAGCACGGTGTCCGGACGCACGGACAGCGTCCGCTCCCCCGCGTCCCTCTCACCCCTCTCGCGCCCGGCCGCCGACGCTTGCCAGTCGGCTCGCACGCGACCCGTCCACTCCGGCGACGAGATGGTGTTTCATGGCCACCGCCCCCTCCGAACACGTCACTTCGGCTCGCCTGCACACCACCCACCCTCATCGCCTTCGGGGCGGAGGGACAGGAGCCATAGCGTCCATCCGGTTCGCCGTACCGCCCTTCCGGCGGTTCTCCCGCGCATGACAGAAGGAGTTCCGGGGACACGGCCGGAAAATCGGCACCGGGCCAGCCGGGCAAACACAACGGAGACCGGGGCACAGCGGCAGGCCGAGCAGCTGGGCCGAGCGGTCCACTCTGTCCGCGAGGCCGCGCGCTTTTCAGCCGGAGCCGCGATGGCGCCGGAGAGGGAAGAGAGCCCCTGGCATCCCGAAGCGGGGTTTCTCCCCGCCCCTGAGCTGCGGTAAGGCCGAACAGCACGTGAAGGTGACCGGTCGGCCCGCGGTGCCCCGTTTCCTCCCTGCCGGAGCCTGCCCGGCCCTGGCGTATCTCCTTATTTCCTACTTACCTGACATCGGGGCCACCGCGCGACGACGTCAGCCGGAATCGCCGCCTTCGGGTGTGCCGAGGCCCCGCATCTCTATGGCAGGGGGGAAGAAAATGCGCAGAACCAGAACCAGGGCCACTGGTCTGTCCGCGCTGTGCGTGACGGCGCTCACCGCCGCGTTCGTCGTGGCTCCGGGGGGAGACGCGAGCGAGCGCGCCGACGCCGCCGCGCCGAGCGGTGAGCAGAAGGAGGTGACCCTGGTGACGGGCGACCGGGTCATGGTCGACGAGCAGGGCCGCGTCGCCTCCGTCAGCCCGGCCGCGGGACGCGAGGGGACACCGTTCTCCGTCCAGCAGCAGGGCGAGGACACCTACGTGGTACCGCTCGACACCACGGCCATGCTGAACAGCGGGTCCCTGGACCGGCGGCTGCTGAACGTCACGCAGTTGCTCAAGGCCCGCTACGACGACGCACACCGGAGCGCGCTGCCCCTGATCGTCGCCTACGAGGGGGCCGGGTCCAGTACCAGGTCGGCCCTGAAGTCGGCCGACGCCAGGATCGGTGCGCGGCTGCCGAGCATCGGTGCCGAGGCGGTCAAGGAGCCCAGGAGCAAGTCGGCGGCTGTGTGGAGGGCACTCACCGACGCCAAGGACGGCGCACATGTGGATGCCGCGCCGGGCGTGGAGAAGATCTGGCTGGACGCTCCGGTGCGCGCCGTGCTCGACGAGAGCGTCCCGCAGATCGGCGCACCCGAGGCGTGGCAGGCCGGATACGACGGCAGTGGCGTGCCGGTGGCCGTCCTGGACACCGGCGTCGACGAGACACATCCCGACCTGGCAGGCCGTCAGGTGGCCGAGAAGAACTTCAGCTCGGCCCCGGACGCGGTCGACCGGTTCGGGCACGGCACGCATGTCGCCTCCATCGTCGGCGGGTCAGGGCAGAAGTCGGGAGGCACCTACAAGGGTGTCGCCCCCGGAGCGGAACTGCTGGACGGCAAGGTGCTCGACGACGAGGGCTTCGGCACGGAGTCCCAGGTCGTGGCAGGCATGCAGTGGGCCGCCGACGAGGGCGCCAAGGTCGTCAACCTCAGCCTCGGCGGCGCCGACACCGAGGAGACCGACCCGCTGGAGCAGGCCGTCGATACGCTGACGGCCGAGGAGAACGTGCTGTTCGTCATCGCCGCCGGTAATGAGGGACCCGGCGCGAAAACCGTTCGGTCGCCCGGCAGCGCGGCCTCCGCCCTGACCGTCGGCGCGGTGGACAAGAGCGATGTCCTCGCCGACTTCTCCAGCCGCGGCCCGACGGCCGCCGGGCTGCTGAAGCCGGACCTCACCGCGCCGGGCGTCGACATCACCGCGGCCAAGGCGGCACAGGGCACCATCGGTGATCCGGCCCAGGACGGCTACGTGTCCCTGACCGGCACCTCGATGGCCACCCCGCACGTCGCCGGCACAGCCGCCCTACTCGCCCAGCAGCACGGCGACTGGACCGCGGCGCGGTACAAGGCCGCGCTCACCGCCGCCACCGAGGACGTCGCCGACCTCGCACCCATCATGCAGGGCACCGGCAGGATCGACGCGGCACAGGCGATGCGGCAGACACTCACGGTCGAGCCCGGCACCCTGGACTTCGGCACCCAGGCCGCGCCGCACGACGACGACCAGCCCGTGGAACGGCCACTGACCTACCACAACGCCGGTGACCAGCCGGTCACACTGCAACTGGCCACCAAGGAGTACACCTTCGACGGCAGCCCCGACAGCAACGGCACCTTCTCCGTGAGCCCGCGGACGCTCACCGTCCCGGCAGGCGGCACCGCGCAGGCGACCGTCACCGCCGACACGAGTCGGCCCACCGACAACGGCACCCTCACCACCGTGGTGACCGCCACGGGCGACAACGGGCAGAGCGTGCGCGCCACGGGCAAGGTGGAGCGGCAGGTGGAGATGTACGACCTCACGCTCACGCACACCGGCCGCGACGGCAAGGCCACCGCGGACTACAGAACGATGCTGGCCGGTCTCACCAACGACTACTGGGCATGGCCGTACGAGTCCGACGGCTCCGTCACGCTGCGCCTGCCCGAGGGCTCGTACGCCCTGGACAGCACCCTCACCACCAAGGACAACGCCGGGATCACCGGCTACGACTGGCTGGCCCAGCCCCTGCTGAAGCTCACGAAGGACACCACGGTCGCCCTCGACGCCCGCAAGGCGAAGCCCGTGAACGTCAGCGTGCCCAACTCCAAGGCCGAACAGCAGGCCGTGTCCATGGGCTACGCCGCGCAGCACAACGGCGTCTCCTACGGGCAGAGCTACTGGGCCGGCACCTTCAAGGGGCTGCGCACGGCCCAACTGGGCGGCGCGGTCCCGGACTCCGAGCTGTCGGCGGGCGCGATGGCGGTGTGGCAGGCCCCACGGAAGGGCAGCACCCACACGCACTACCGGATGGTGTGGCGAAGGGCCGGATCGATGTTCACCGGCCTCTCCCAGAAGGTGACGTCCAAGCAACTGGCGAAGGTCACCGTCGGACTGGGCAGTTCGGTCCCGGGCCGCACCAGCACGCTCGACGTGGAACCGAGCATGGTCGGAGAGCTCTACCTCGGCTCCGTCGCCTTCCAGCAGACCGTACCGGCCACATCGGTGGAGTACCTCGGCGGCACCGGCACACGGTGGAGCCACCAGTTCACCTCGTTCGCCCCAGGCGGCCGGTACGAGGAGTACTACTACGCCGCCCCCCGGACCTACACGCCCGGCAAGAGCTACACGGAGTGGTTCAACACCGCGGTCACCGGGCCCTCCCTGAGCACCTGGTACACCGGCGTCTTCCGCAACGGCGACAACCTCGCGGCCGTAGTGCCGATGTTCGCGGACGGCCGGGACCACCAGGGTGACGTCTGGACCGGCAGCGCCAAGACGGAGCTGTTCCGCGACGGCACGAAGATCTGGGAGTCGAACAGCGCACCCGGCGGCGAGGGCATGCCGGTCCCCGGGGAGAAGGCGCGCTACAAGCTGACCACGGACGTGTACCGCACTCTGGGCGCCGCTCGGGTCAGCACCCGTATCACCGCCGCGTGGACCTTCACCTCGCAGCGTCCCGACGGCACCGACGACGTCCGCCTCAACGCCTCCGTCGTCCGCTTCACCCCGGCCGTCGGACTGGACGGCACCGCCAAGAAGGGCACGTCCGTCAAGGTGCCGCTCACCGTTCAGGGCACCGCCGCGGGCAAGGGCCTGAAGAAGCTCGCCGTCCAGGCATCCTTCGACAACGGCAAGTCCTGGAAGCCCGTCAAGCTCACCACCCCGAAGACCGGCAGCAAGTACGTCACCGTCAAGAGCCCCGGCAAGGCAGGCCCGGTCTCCCTGCGCGCCCAGCTCACCGACACCACAGGAGGCGCACTGACCCAGACCGTCTACCGCGCCTACCTCACCAAGTAGTCCCAGCCACGACGCGATCAGTACCGGCCCGGTTCCCCCCTCGCACGGCGGGAGCCGGGCCGGCCCACGGCACAATGGCGACCCCGGCTCGGGAGCATGTGCCAGAACCCTGCCGTAGAGGGCCCGCGAGACCGCGAGCCCCTGCCACCCCGTATGAGTCCAAGGGAACATCGGACCACCACGGCAGTTCGTCCGGTGGAAGGGAACTCACGGCCCGGCGAGGACGTCCGCGATATGACAAAGTTGCCGCGGATCTTGACCGACAAGCTCAGAGGGTGTCGGTGTCGGTGTCGTGCGGCGTGTCTGGTCGGGGTTCGGGGCCGGTGGTCCGGGCGCGTTCGGCGGCGCGGCGTGCGGCTTCGGTGGGGCGTCGTACCGGGTCTTCGGGCTGGTCTATGTCGTAGAGAGTGTCGGTGTCCTCGTCGCGGGTCTCCGCTTCCCACACCGCGCGGTACTTCGCGTCGCGCACCTTGAGCAGGACGCAGGCCACGGCCGCGGCCAGAAGGGAGCCGATCAGCACAGCTGCCTTCACATGCTCCCTCGTCGCGGCGTCGGTGAAGGCCAGCTCCGTGACCAGGAGGGAGACGGTGAAGCCGATGCCGGCCAGCATGGCGACGCCCGCGACGTCGGACCATTGCAGGTCGTCGCTGAGCCGGGCGCGGGTGAAGCGCGCGGCCAGATAGGTCCCGCCGAACACACCGAGGAACTTGCCGACGAACAGGCCGAGGACGACTCCGAGCGACTCGGGCTGACGGAAGGTTTCGACGAGGGCGGAGCCGGAGACGCCGACACCCGCGGCGAAGAGTGCGAAGACGGGGACGGCGAAGCCGGCGGAGAGGGGGCGGACCCGGTGCTCGACGCGTTCGGCGGCCGAGGGGGTGTCGTCGCTCTCGCCGCGCCGGGTGTCCGGCAGGACGCGCAGCAGCATGCCCATCGCCACGCCGGAGATGGTGGCGTGCACACCGCTGTTGTACATCAGCGCCCAGATGACCAAGGCGAGCGGCACGTACACGTACCAGCCGCGCACCCGCAGGTCGATGTGCAGCACGCGGAAGAGCACGAGCCCGGCGACGGCCCCGGCAAGGGCGAGCCAGTTGAGTCCGCTGCTGTAGAAGACGGCGATGACCAGGATCGCGCCGAGGTCGTCGACGATGGCCAGGGTGAGCAAGAAGGCCCGGATGCCGGAGGGCAGGTTGGTGCCGATCACGGCCAGGACGCCCAGGGCGAAGGCGATGTCGGTGGCCATCGGCACCGTCCAGCCCTGCGTCTGGCCGCCGGTGAGCAGATTGGGGATGAGGTAGACCAGCGCGGGTACGGCCATGCCGCACACGGCCGCGACGATGGGCAGTGCCGCGGCGGCGGGGTTGCGCAGTTCTCCGGCGACCAGCTCCCGCTTGAGCTCGATACCGGCGACGAAGAAGAACAGCGTCAGCAGACCGTCCGAGGCCCAGTGCTCCACCGACAGGTCCAGGCCCAGGGCCGGGATGCCGAAGTGGAAGTGACGGACCGTCTCGTACCACTCACCGACCGCCGGGGCGTTCGCCCACACCAGCGCGAGAACCGCGGCGGCGAGCAGCACCATTCCGCCGACCGTCTCGGTCCGCAGCGCATCCGCCAGGTGCCGCCGTTCCTTCGCCGAGGGACGGGCGAAGACCGCACGGGTATCTGGCTGCTGCTCTTGCGGGGGGCGGTGTGCCATGGGAGAACTCTCTGGGCCGGGGGCGTTTCCGGGCAGGCGCGAGCGCCGCCGACCAGACTTCCCAGCACACCAATGACAACGCGTTCTTGACGTTTTCCCTACACCCTACGTGCAGAGCACGCAGGACGCACGGGTGGCTCGGCACGGACCGCGCAGAAGCCCTCCTTCGCACCCATGGCAGGTCAGGGGCGGTAGAGCATCTCTGTCAGGACAGCGGCGATCAGGGCCCAGACACCGATTCCGGTCACCCACATCCAGCCGATGAGGACTCCGGCAGTGACCAGGAGGACAGCCGCTGCCGCGAGGAGGGCGATGGCGCGGCGGATACCGTAGTCCGGATCGTAGGTTGCCTTCACCGAGATCACCCCCAGGGTTGCCGGGCCGTCGACGGCACGGTGGGCGAGCGGCCCGCTGGAGTGGAAGAGCAAGCGCCGGGCAGGCGCCGACCACCACGGACCACCACCACGGTAGTCCCCAGCCCTCCGGTGAGGCGATGCGGCGAGGGGGCTGGTTATCGTCTCCGGGTGCGCGGGAGCGCAATCAGACCCGAGGGCAAGGCGGAGCGCGTGTGGTGACCCCTGGAGTATGGCGACGTCTGCGGCTGCGGCATCCGGCGCAGATCGTCGTGGCGGGCTTCGCCCTCGCGGTCCTGGCCGGGAGCGGGCTGCTGATGCTGCCGGTCGCCAAGGCCGGGCCAGGGGGCGCGAGCGGATTGGAGGCGGTCTTCTCCGCGACCTCGGCCGTCTGCGTGACGGGCCTGGTCGTGGTGGACACCCCCGTCTACTGGAGCGGGTTCGGACAGGCGGTGATCCTGGCCTTGATCCAGGTGGGCGGCTTCGGGATCATGACGTTCGCTTCCCTGCTGGTCGCGCTCGTCTCCCACCGGCTGGGGCTGCGTGCCCGGCTCACCGCGGCGGCCGAGACCAAGTCCCTGGGGCTGGGCGAGGTGCGGACCGTGGTCTTCGGTGTGGTCAAGGTCAGTCTCCTCCTGGAGGCGGTCACCGCGCTCTTCCTGACCCTGCGTTTCGGCCTGGGTTACGACACCTCCTGGCCCCGAGCGGTGTGGCTGGGCATCTTCCACGCCATCTCGGCGTTCAACAACGCCGGGTTCGCGCTGTACTCCGACAGCCTGATGCGCTTCGCCACTGATCCGTGGATCTGTCTGCCCATTGCCTTCGCGGTGATCGCCGGGGGCCTGGGCTTCCCGGTGCTCTTCGAACTGCGCCGCCGTCTGCGCCGACCGCGCGGCTGGTCGCTGCACACCAAGATCGTGCTGTGGGCCACCGGCCTCTTCCTGCTCGGCGGCAGTGTCTTCATCACCGCGATCGAGTGGAGCAACCCCGCCACGCTGGGGCGGCTGGACGTGCCGGGCAAGCTGCTGGTCGGCTTCTTCCAGGGCGTGATGCCGCGCACTGCCGGTTTCAACAGCGTCGACATCGCCGAGATGAACCCGGCGAGCTGGCTGGGCATGGACGTGCTGATGTTCATCGGCGGCGCCAGCGCCGGAACCGCGGGCGGCATCAAGGTCACCACCTTCGCCGTGCTGCTCTTCGTCGTCTACGCCGAGGTCCGCGGCGAAGGCGCTGTCAACATCTTCCGCCGCCGCCTGCACGGGGACGTCCAGCGGCAGGCCCTGACCATCGTCCTGCTGTCCGTGGCCGCCGTCAGCGCCTCCACGCTGGCCTTCATGGTCTTCACCGACAACAGCCTGGACCGCTCCCTGTTCGAAGTGATCTCCGCGTTCGCAACGGTGGGACTGTCCACCGGCATCACCGCGGACCTGCCCACCACGGAGCAGATCCTGCTGATCGTCCTGATGTTCATCGGCCGGCTCGGTCCCGTCACCGTGGCCTCCGCCCTGGCCCTGCGTTCACGCGTTCGTATGTACGACCTGCCCGAGGAGCGACCCGTCATTGGCTAGGAACCGCAGCACCAAACCCCGCCGGCTCGCCCACAGCGGCGCCGTCGCCGTCATCGGTCTGGGGCGCTTCGGCAGCGCTCTGGCCCTGGAGCTGGTGGACGAGGACACCGAAGTTCTCGGTATCGACGCCAACGCCGAGATCGTGCAGTCCCACTCCGGTTCCCTCACCCACGTGGTGCGCGCCGACTCCACCCGGGAGGAGGCCCTGCGGCAACTGGGTGTCCACGAGTTCGACCGCGCGGTGGTCGGTATCGGCAGCGACCTGGAAGCCAGCATCCTCACTGCTTCCCTGCTGGTCTCCTTCGGCGTACAGGACGTATGGGCGAAGGCCACCAGCACGGCCCACGGCCGCATCCTCACCCAGCTCGGCGTCCACCATGTCGTCTACCCCGAACACGATATGGGCCAGCGCGTCGCCCACCTCGTGCGCGGACGCATGCTCGACTACATCGAATTCGAAGACGACTTCGCCCTGGTCAAGACCACCCCGCCCGCGGACATCGTCGGCAAACGCCTGGCCGACAGCACCATCCGCAGCCGCTTCGGTCTGACCGTCGTCGCCATCAAACGCCCCGGCCAGGGCTTCACCTACGCCACCGCCGACACCGTCGTGGAAGCCGACGACACCATCATCGTCGCCGGCCGCACCCGCCAGACCGAACACTTCAGCGAACTGCGCTGACCCCTGTCGTGAGAACTGCGGACGGGCCGGAAGCTGAAGAGGGCCGCCACGTACGTCCTCGCGAGCGGGGCCAGGCCGTCCCATGAGATGTCGTCGCTTCTCCCGATGACCGGCCGCACCGGCGTCACCCACCTCGTCTGACGGTGCGACACGTGTGTCCGTTCCGACGAGGACCGGCCGACGTCTCCGTCGTTGCTGCACGGCAGAGGCCGCCGGTGAAGTGGCTTTACCGAGTGGTACGCGGTCACGGCCTACACGGACGGCGCCGGGAGCCTTCAGGCGTCCTCGCGGGTCAGACTCACCCAGGACAGCCCGGGCGTGCCCGGGGCGGATGAGTCCGAGGACGCCTTCGGCGAGGACGTCACGGCGGGTGACGCAGACGGTGACGGCTACGCCGACCTGGCCGCCGCCGCGCCCTTCGAGAACACGAGCAACGGAGCGCTGTGGAGCCTGCGCGGCTCTTCCGACGGTGTGAGCACCGCACATGCGGTCAGCTTCTCCGCTGCCACGGCGGGCCTTCCCGAGGCCCCGTACCTGCCCGCGGGGTTTCGCGGGGGCCAACGGGGAGGCGGCGTTCATGCCCCGAGCACGGTCGGAGCGATGGTGAGGACGGGGGCAGTGGATCGCTCTGCTCGTTCACGCCCCGGCCCCTGCCCGCCCGCAGAGCCGCACGCGACGTCGCCTGCCCCCGCTGTCCCGCGAGGGGAAAGGCGAACGGGCCCCGTACTCACCAAGGCGCGAGGTGAGTACGGGGCCCGTTCAGGAGCCGGGCCGCGTGGGCGGTCAGACGGTGGTCTTCACCGGCTCCTGGTCTTCGTCGCCTCCAGGAGCCTCTCCCGCGTCGCGGGCGCCGACGAACTCCAGGAAGGTGCTGAGTTCGCGCTTGACGACGGGAGCGAGGAGGTAGAGGCCGATGATGTTGATGACGGCCAGGGTGAAGAGGAAGGCGTCGGCCATGTCGATGAGTGTCTGCAGCGTCAGCAGCGAACCGGCGACAGCGAACACAGTGTAGAGAACCTTGTAGGTCAGCTCGCTGGCCCGGCTGCGGCCGAAGAGGTACGTCCAGGACTTGAGACCGTAGTAGCCCCAGGTCAGCACCGTGGAGATCGCGAACAGCAGCACGGCGACGGTGAGGATGTACGGGAACCAGGGCAGGACCGTCTCGAAGGCGTCGGAAGTGATGGTGACGCCGCCGATGTCCTCACCTGCTCGGGCTTCCGCCCAGCTTGCCGGGTTGGCGATGACGATGGTCAGGGCGGTCATCGTGCAGATGACCACGGTGTCGATGAACGGCTCAAGCAACGCCACCAGGCCCTCGCTTGCGGGGTGCTTGGTCCTGACCGCGGAGTGGGCGATCGGGGCGGAGCCGACTCCGGCCTCGTTGGAGAAGGCTGCCCGCTTGAAGCCGATGATCAGCGCGCCGAGCACGCCGCCCGCGACACCCTCCGGGTTGAACGCGCCCTCGATGATGGTGCTGACAGCGCCCGGGACGGCGGTGACATTGACCAGGATCACGAGCAGGCACGCGACGATGTAGAGGGCCGCCATGGCCGGAACGAGCCTGCTGGTGACGTTGGCGATGGAACGGATGCCGCCGAGGAGGACGACGCCGACGAGCGCGGCGATCAGGACGCCGAAGAACAGGGCGCCCGCGGAGGAGCCCAGCATGCCGTCCTCGCCACCGGTGACCGAGACCAACTGCGCGTAGGACTGGTTGACCTGGAAGAGGTTCCCACCGAAGAGGCCGAAGAACAGGATCATGAAGGAGGCGAGGACCGCGAGGACCTTGCCGAGCTTCTTGCCGCCCGCGCCGAAGCGGTCGGCCAGGCCCTTGGGCAGGTAGTGCATCGGACCGCCGGAGACGGTGCCGTCGGCGTGCACCTCGCGGTACTTCACACCGAGGGTGACCTCGACGAACTTGGTGGCCATGCCGAGCAGACCGCACAGGATCATCCAGAACGTGGCACCGGGACCGCCGATGGAGACGGCGACGGCCACGCCGGCGATGTTGCCGAGTCCGACCGTGCCGGATACGGCGGCGGTCAGTGCCTGGAAGTGGTTGACCTCCCCGGCCGTTCCCTTTTCGTCGTACTTCCCCCTCACCACATCGACGGCGAGCCTGAATTTACGTATCTGGACGAAACCGAACCAGCCGGTGAAGACCAGACCGGCGACGACGAGCCAGGCGACGATGAGAGGCAGGTCGGTCCCGCCGACGGGAACGGCGTAGAACACCACCTCCCCCAGCCACTTGGCTATGGGCTCGAAGAATCCGCTGACGGCCTCGTCGACGGACTGGGTGACGGAGTCGAGTGACACTATGGCTACCTCGATGGCACAGGGCTGGGGCAGGAGAAGCTCAGCAGGGGTGGTGCGTGGTCGCTGAGCGAACATCGATGTCCGTCAGACGGTCCTGGGGCACGGCACCGTTTCGGATCGTGACGGCCCGGGCGTCGTGGTGCTGGTATTTGCCGCCCCTCTGCGAGATTGCAGTCAGCCGGGTCACCTGCCGAGTTGCGTTGTTGTACCACGACTTTGCCGAGATTTTAGTGATCCACATCACATAGCTGCTCGTGATCGACCGAAGCCACAGCGGGCGAGACCGGACCGTTACGCAACTGGGGAATACGTGCCATACGCATATACCCCGCACAGGCGCCCGCCCCGCCCGGGAGGCCGGCGCGCTGACCGTGCAGAATCTGGCGGGGCTGGAGTGGACAACGTCCTTCCTGGCCGGTGCGGTACTGGCGCCCACGAGCCCGGTGTTCGCCTCGGCGACCGTGGACCGTCGGGAAATACCGGAGGAACTGCGGGAGTTGATGAACGTCGACAGCAGCGTCAGCGACGAACTGGCGCTTCCCGTCGTGATCCTGGTCGCGGCGCCGGACTCACCCCCGGCCATGCCGGGGGCATCCCTCCTGACGATCACGCTGGAGCTGGTGACGGGCCTCGTGTTCGGGGTCGTACTGCCGCTGGTGGTGCCGTGGCTTGGACGCTTCCGGCTGCTGGGGCCGAGCCCAGGTTGCCGCCTCTTTCGACGTGGAGGAGCACAACGCTGCCTCCGTCTCCTCGGAGCGGCACCCGCGGGCGGGCGCCCGTCCGCTACGGTTTACACCTCCCGGAGTAGCGCGCCGTTCCTCCCCGCGGTGGATGCTACGGATACCCCTCCCGGGCATCGTTGGCGGTACGTCGGAAGCCGGTCCTACGAGGGGGGTCCACATGCTGCTGGTCGAGGACGACAGCCACGCCATCGAGATCATCGACGCGCAGCGTGAGATCACGCAGGTACTCGTACACGAGCCCTCGGCCTGGGTCTTGGCGAGCGGCCGCGCTATCTGGTCCGGGTCACCATACCGGCGTCTTGGCGCAAGGACATGTGCGGTCATGTCGTGCCGATCATCACCGACGCGGTGGCCGAGACGGAACGGGCCGCCGGGCGCGACCCCGAGCGAGTGCGACGCGAACCCCACGCCGTGGTCCTCGTGTAGGGAAACTCCGAGGGCGGCGTCGGGATCCACGGAAGGGCCCTGAGCACCATAGACCTCACCGAACTCGTCTCCCGCCCTTACCGCAACCGCGCCGACGAGCGCCCTACCCCGGAACCGCCGCAGGGCAACCTGGTCGACCCGGTCTGCGGCATGAGCGCCGACCTCGCCGACGGACCGCTCACCCTCGTGTACGAGGGGACGCTGTACGGCTTCTGTCACGGCCTGTGCCGCCGGGCCTTCGCCAACGAGCACGGCGTTCCGCTCGACCAGGAACGGACGAGCCCAGAGTGACCCGTTGGATATCCGGCGCCTCTTCCTCACGAGCGTCCCGTCGACGGAGCTGTCACGCCTCCTGGTCGCGGTGCGCGGTGGCGGGTTGACGGGTTGGTAAGCCGGGCGCGGGACTCACTGCAGGGGTGATGACGGCTTCGACGGCGGTGATCTCGGACCGCCCGCCGATGTGCGCGTCCATAGGCTATCCGGTCGGCACCAGCGCGGAAGCGTTCCACGGTGCGGGCCTGTGGAGCAGAGTATCGCCCAAGCCGTGCGGGTATCTCAGCCGATAACGGTCCAGGTGTCGTTGCCCGCCAGCAGTGCGCCGAGATCGTCCCTGCCGTTGGCTCACATGGAACGGTAGAGCACGCGCCTCCTGATGACGGTGATGTCCTCGGAGGGGCAGTCATGAAACGGATCCCCAGTGATCGCTCGTGAAGAGTCGACCCAAAACCAGCATCATCGAGAAGCTTTCATCCTGTTTTCGCAGGTCATGGGGCTGGTGTGGCCCTGAGTTGACGGTTCGTCTTCTTCTCCGCGTCGGTGAGCTTGTCGTGGCGGGCGGTCGTGATCTCGTTGGCCCGGCCGGGCCAGGCTGAGGAGATCCAGATCAGGTTGCCCTTCTCGTCGGTCAGCGCGAGAAACAGCAGACCATGGGCCTTATGCTTCCCCCTGTAGTTCCTGCGCTTGTCCGTCCCGGTGTGGTGGCGGGTGCGGATCAGGGTGCCGTTCAGCAGGACGACGACCCCGCCCTTCTTTGCGCTCTTGTTCAGGGCGCGGTCCAGGCGCGGGGCGCGGGCGGCCAGCAGAAGCAGGACTTCCGTCACCCAACGGCGCACGGTGGAGGCGGACACCTGGTTACCGTCGGCTATATCGGAAAGCCGCTGGTCATGGCGGAGAACGGTGAGCACGATCAACCCCTGGGTGCCCGCGGGGACCTTGCGCCAGCGGGTCCCCAGCCGGTTGCGCTCACGGCGTACCAGATCGCCGACGAGGTCGAGGGTCCGCTTCGGCACCGGAAGCTGAAACCTGGTAGACAGCATGCTGAGAGCCCTCGGCGGGGCTGGTTGTCTTCACAAACATCCCAACTTCCGCTGAGGGCCCTCGTGTTACGGCAACAATCAGCCGGTCCGCCGACGCCCTTGGCCGGTCAGCGCGGCAGGTAGCGGCCCGATCCGATCCGGGCCGGGCGCTCTGCTCCAGCTCCAGGTAGCCGCCGTACTACGTGGTGTTGATGACCGCGGAGTACTAGGCCACCGCTTCTGCTTCTGCTTCTGTGCTTGATCTGCCCGGACCAGGTCCAGGATGTCTTCCCGCACGACGGGCTCGCTCACGCCGTAGCAGTCGAGCATCGCCTTCACCAGGACGGGGGAGGTGCCCCCTTGACGAGCCGAAGTCAATAACACCCACTCAGGCGATGATGCGGTCGAAGTTATTCCAACCATGACCGACCTGACGGCCACTACCATACGGCTGACCATCGTCACGCAGGAAGTTGTTGGAGTACAACCACATCGTGCCATCCGACTTCAGCGCCACCAGGTCCGTAAACCCATCACCAGTCGCATCAGCCGCGATGATGCGGTCGAAGTTATTCCAACCATGCCCAATCTGACGACCACTACCATACGGCTGACCGTCATCACGCAGGAAGTTGTTGGAGTACAACCACATCGCGT
>NZ_JBSHAO010000072.1:34432-36743 GCF_053611545.1 Streptomyces sp. NPDC054796
CGGTCGAAGTTATTCCAACCATGCCCAATCTGACGACCACTACCATACGGCTGACCGTCATCACGCAGGAAGTTGTTGGAGTACAACCACATCGTACCGTCGGACTTCGTTGCCACCAGGTCGGAGAACGAGTCACCCGTCACGCTGTGGGTGGTCCTTCCGGGCTCCTCCCACTGCCACCAGCTTGTCTGCTTGCGGGCACCATCCCAGCTGAGACTGAAGTGGATGTGGTCCGTGTGCGGATTACTGCCGTTGTACTCCCGCCACCCGTCTGCGGCTTGGCTCGACGACCAGATCTGGCCGTTCCAGATCAGGTACATGACCCCGAGCCGCCGGGCGTTGGCGTGCTTGTTGCCGTGCCTGTCCGTCTTCAGCAGCCAGGTGAGGATGTCCTCGGCGACGGCGCGCTCACCGGAGTCGTTGTAGTTGAGCATGTAGTCCAGCGCACGGCCTTCCTTGTGCTCACTCGTGCCACCGTCATCGCAGGCGCGGGTGATGTAGGAAGTGTGAGAGCCGTACGCCTCGTTGAGCAGGTCCCGGAGACCCTGAGTGCCCGGCTTGGCGGTCGGATCACAAGTGTCCTGGGGGTCGTTGGCGGCATACGCGTCGATGGCTGACCCGAAGTCCGGGGTGGACGGCGCGGCCGACGCGGGCGTCACCACGAGGATCGTCGCCGCGGCGACGACGAGCCCCAGCATCCAGGCTGTCAGCGCGGTGGCCGGCCGCCACCGGCTCCATGGGTGCGGACCGGCGGACGGTAACGAGTCCGCCTGGGGTCTTGCTCTCATTCTGAACACGGCACTCCTTCGATCGAGTCTTCCGGGAGGGCGTGCTGGTCGGTTCACTACGCCCTGGTTGGTGATGCACGGGTATTGCTGATGAACGATCTGCTCCGCGGATTTCCCCCACGACCAGCGTGAGTACTCCGGAAGCTCGTCACACCAGCCCTTTGGCCTGCAACTTCAAGTTGGCGGAGGCTCAATGGGTACGAGGTGTCCGGATCTTTTTCGCACGCATCCTCCAATTGTTTGGATGTGACGCGTTCATGCCACTCCTGATCGTCGTTTGCGCTGGAGCGGAGAAGCCGACACGGTTGATGCAGGCGATCACAACGCCGTCGGCCCGGTGAAGCCAGGGACCTTGGGCCCACCGCTGACGCGGCAGCCTGGCACCGGACGTAGCGGCGTGTGGGGTTCTCCGTGGTTGCAATGGCTGAGCGGGTGGACCGTACCGTCCGTTGCACACGACGGATGGCCCTCGCGCCCGTTTGCTCCGTCAGCATCTCTGACGCGAGCATGGCCAGCCAGGGTTTTTCGTTCTGCCGGAAAAGCCCAGGCGACGAGGGGGAATCGCATGCTCCGGATCCACTTCACCGATACCGACCCGGCCCGGCCGGTCCGGCGAGATCACCACCGCCCGCCACGACAAGCTCACCGACGCGGAGAAGGCGGAGAAGGAGACGAACCGTCTGCTCAGCCGCGAACGCGCCGCTGTCGAGCACGGCTTCGCCAACCTCTAGACCTGGCGCATCCTCACAAAGGTCCGCATGAACACCGGCCACGCGACCACCCTCCTGCGGGCCCTCCTGGTCCTCGCGAACACCGAGACCCAGAGGTGACCGACGATCTCCCGAGACAATCACGCTCCTGGCCGGCGCGGCGCAGCAGACCGGTGGCAGTCTCGCCCATCTCACCGGCCGCCCCTCCGTCGCCGCCGTCTGCGGAGGCACACTCCACCACCTGGTCGAAGTCCTCAAAGCAGGCGGGCTGCCAGCCACCGTCACATGCACCCCGATGACCGCTTCCACGCCCTCACCGTGCTCCGCCCATTGTGGCAAGCGCCACTCCACGCGCTCACCACTCCCTTGCGGAGCACCGACGTCATGGCGCGCAAAGGGCCCTGGCGATCCTGAACCTTGTATCCATGGCCTCAATGCACCCTCATGCATGAAGGGCGAGAACACCGCATCGCCTCAGACCGATGACTGGTTGTTCTTCCTGTCCTCGCCTGCACGTACCCGGCCGTCGGCACCATCTGCGACTGCCCCCGCCGCAGAGCCGGAGAAGCGCTGCTGAGCCGCTGGTGACGTTATGGCCGTCGGCTCCTACACACGTAATGGTGGAACACGGCGGGGCCCGGCTCCCCGTCCACGGCGGACAAGCCGGGCCCCTTCGGACTGTTGCATGAGCGAAATTGCGATAGTCCTGCGGGTAGGTGTCAGGAGCCGTGGGCGTTGGTCGGCATGGACCGGCCGAAGTAGGTGTACGGGTCCTTGGACAGGCCCGCTGTGGCGGCCGAGAAGCTGACCGCG
>NZ_JBSHAO010000073.1:0-35666 GCF_053611545.1 Streptomyces sp. NPDC054796
CGGAAGCGCCCGCGCTCCACCGGGGCGGGCGCTTCCGTGGGCGCCCACCCTCAGCGGGGCGTCGGGGTGGCGGCCGTCCGGTCCGTCCGCGCGCCGGGGGCCGACGAGTCAGAACGTCGGAACGTCGGACGGCCAGGCCGTCACAGCTTCGTCCACGCCTCCGTCAGCACGGAGCGCAGGATCTGCTCGGCCTCGTCGAAGACCTTCTGGTCCGAGATCAGCGGCGGCGCGAGCTGGACGACCGGGTCGCCCCTGTCGTCGGCGCGGCAGTAGAGCCCCGCCTCGAAGAGGGCCTTGGAGAGGAAGCCGTAGAGGACCCGCTCGGATTCCTCGTCGGTGAAGGTCTCCTTGGTGGCCTTGTCCTTGACCAGCTCGATTCCGTAGAAGTAGCCGTTGCCGCGCACGTCGCCGACGATCGGCAGATCGTGCAGCTTCTGGAGCGTGCGCAGGAAGGCGCCCTCGTTGTCGAGCACGTGCTGGTTCAGGCCCTCGCGCTCGAAGATGTCCAGGTTGGCCAGGGCCACGGCGGCCGACACCGGGTGGCCGCCGAAGGTGTAGCCGTGCAGGAAGGTGTTGTCGCCCTTCCAGAAGGGCTCGGCGATGCGGTCCGAGATGACCGCGGCGCCGATCGGGGAGTAGCCCGACGTCATGCCCTTGGCGCAGGTGATGATGTCCGGTACGTAGCCGAACTTGTCGCAGGCGAAGATCGTGCCGAGCCGTCCGAAGGCGCAGATGACCTCGTCCGAGACGAGCAGCACGCCGTACTGGTCGCAGATCTCGCGCACCCGCTGGAAGTAGCCGGGCGGGGGCGGGAAGCAGCCGCCCGCGTTCTGCACCGGCTCCAGGAAGACCGCAGCGACGGTCTCGGGGCCCTCGAAGAGGATCTGCTGCTCGATCTGGTCGGCGGCCCAGCGCCCGAACGCCTCGGGGTCGTCACCGTGGATCGGGGCGCGGTAGATGTTGGTGTTCGGCACCTTGTGCGCGCCGGGGACCAGCGGCTCGAAGGGTGCCTTGAGGGCGGGGAGCCCGGTGATGGACAGGGCGCCCTGCGGGGTGCCGTGGTAGGCGACGGCCCGGGATATGACCTTGTACTTGCCGGGGTTGCCGGTGAGCTTGTGGTACTGCTTGGCCAGCTTCCACGCGGTCTCGACGGCCTCGCCGCCGCCCGTCGTGAAGAAGACCTTGTTCAGATCACCCGGGGCGTGGTCCGCGAGCCGCTCGGCCAACTCCACGGCCTTGGGGTGCGCGTAGGACCAGATCGGGAAGAAACCCAGCTCCTGGGCCTGCTTGTTGGCGGCCTCGGCCAGTTCGGTGCGGCCGTGGCCCGCCTGCACCACGAAGAGGCCCGCGAGGCCGTCGAGGTAACGCTTGCCCTCCGTGTCGTAGATGTAGGTGCCCTCGCCGCGGACAATGGTCGGTACTGGCGCCTTCTCGTACGACGACATGCGGGTGAAGTGCATCCACAGGTGGTCGTAGGCGGTCTTGGAGAGGTCCTTGCTCACGGTTATCGAGTTCCCCAGGTGTAGGTCTGCTTGCGCAGCTTGAGGTAGACGAAGCTCTCGGTGGAGCGCACGCCCGGGAGAGCGCGTATGCGCTTGGTGATCATCTCCAGGAGGTGTTCGTCGTCCTGGCAGACGATCTCCACCAGCAGATCGAACGAGCCCGCGGTGACCACCACGTAGTCGACCTCGTCGATCTCGGCGAGAGCGTCGGCCATGGCCTCGGGATCGCCTTCGACGTTGATGCCGACCATCGCCTGCCGCATGAAGCCGACAGTGAGGGGATCCGTCACGGCGACGATCTGCATGACGCCCTGTTCCTGGAGCTTCTGGACGCGCTGGCGCACGGCCGCCTCCGACAGGCCCACGGCCTTGCCGATGGCGGCGTACGGGCGCCTGCCGTCCTCCTGAAGCTGTTCGATGATCGCCAGGGATACGGCGTCGAGCGACCGGGTGCCGTTCGTCTTCTTCGCGTCACGAGCCACGTGAGTCACTCTGCATGAGACCTCATCCGTCCCGCAACCCGTGAGCGATGTAATCCGCAGCTAAATCGACGATCCGTAACTGATTCCGTTGTCGTCGCCGTGTGGGTATATCGAAAGCGTTGCGCTCGTGGTTAGGCTTGCGGTCTCACCCATTGGACAACGGAGCAGGAGGGGTGCGAAGTGACCACCGAGCTGCGTCGGCTGCGCAACTACATCGACGGGGAGTTCCGGGACGCCGCTGACGGCCGGACCACAGAGGTGGTCAACCCGGCGACGGGCGAGGCGTACGCGAGCGCCCCGCTGTCCGGAGCGGCGGACGTCGACGCCGCCATGGCGGCGGCCGAGGCCGCCTTCCCGGCCTGGCGCGACGCCACACCGTCGGCGCGCCAGCGCGCGATCCTGAAGATCGCCGACGCGCTGGAGGCCAGGGCCGACGAGTTCCTCGCCGTCGAGTGCGAGAACTGCGGCAAGCCGCTGGAGCTGACCCGGCAGGAGGAGCTGCCGATGATGCTCGACCAGATCCGCTTCTTCGCGGGCGCGGCGCGCATGCTGGAGGGCAAGTCCGCCGGTGAGTACATGGAGGGGCTCACCTCCTACGTGCGCCGCGAGCCCGTCGGCATCTGCGCGCAGGTCGCGCCGTGGAACTACCCGGCGATGATGGCGGTCTGGAAGTTCGCCCCGGCGCTGGCGGCGGGCAACACCGTCGTGCTCAAGCCCTCGGACACCACGCCCGCCTCCGCGGTCTTCCTGGCCGAGGTGATGGGCGAGGTGCTGCCCAAGGGCGTCTTCAACGTCGTCTGCGGCGACCGCGACACAGGGCGTCTGATGGTCGAGCACAAGACGCCCGCGATGGCCTCCATCACGGGCTCCGTGCGCGCGGGCATCGAGGTCGCGGGCAGCGCGGCCAAGGACGTCAAGCGCGTCCACCTGGAGCTGGGCGGCAAGGCGCCGTGCGTCGTCTTCGACGACGCGGACATCCCGTCCGCCGTCGAGGGCATCCGCGACGGCGGCTTCTTCAACGCGGGCCAGGACTGCACGGCCGCCACCCGGGTGCTGGTGCAGGAGGGCGTGTACGACGAGTTCGTGACCGCGCTCGCCAAGGCGGCGGCCGAGGTCAAGACCGGCGATCTGAGCGACGAGGACTGCTTCTACGGCCCGCTCAACAACCCCACGCACCTGGAGAAGGTGGCCGGCTTCATCGACCGCCTCCCCGCCCACGCGAAGGTCGAGTCCGGCGGCGAACGGGTCGGCGACAAGGGCTACTTCTACGCGCCCACCGTCGTCTCCGGGCTGAAGCAGGACGACGAGATCATCCAGAACGAGGTCTTCGGCCCCGTCATCACCGTCCAGAAGTTCCGGGACGAGGACCAGGCCGTCGAGTGGGCGAACGGCGTCGAGTACGCGCTGGCCTCCTCCGTCTGGACGACGGACCACGGGCGCGCGATGCGGCTGTCCAAGACGCTGGACTTCGGCTGCGTCTGGATCAACACGCACATCCCGCTCGTCGCGGAGATGCCGCACGGCGGCTTCAAGAAGTCCGGCTACGGCAAGGACCTGTCCGCGTACGGGCTGGAGGACTACACGCGCGTCAAGCACGTGATGTCCGCGCTCTGAGCCCGTCCGCGCTCTGATCCTGTCGGCCCCGGGGTGGCATCGCCGCCCCGGGGCCGCGTGCGTGCGGTCACCCAGGGTGACGGCGGGAAAATTTCGCGGCGGGTCAAATCGGTCACCCTGCGGTTCTCGTACGCGCACGCCCGCCGGGGTGGCTTGGCATCCACGAGAAATAGTGCGCGTTACCCTCATTTTCAAAGGTCAACAGCCGTACACGGCGAGGTTATTGAAGGGTTAACGGGGAGTCTGAGACAGGGGTGTTTCAGAGCGGGCGCGGAAACAGCACGCTATAGCGTCCGCCGCATGTCCCAGCTCCTCCACCGCTCCGCGACCGGTGGGACGGACAGGGACGGCGCTGCCCACAGCGAGGACATCAGGGCCAAGGGGCTCAGCGAGAACTCCGTGGGTCTCACCGGCAGCGCCGTCATCGGTCTCTCCACCGTCGCCCCCGTCTACTGCCTCACCAGTACCCTCGGCCCCACCGTCGGCGAGGTCGGTCCCCAGATGCCCGCCGTCTTCCTCGCGGGCTTCCTCCCCATGCTCCTGGTCGCCTTCGCCTACCGGGAGCTGAACAACGCCGTGCCGGACTGCGGCACCTCCTTCACCTGGACCGTCAAGGCGTTCGGCCCCCGGGTGGGCTGGATGTGCGGCTGGGGTCTCGTGATCGCCACCGTCATCGTGCTCTCGAACCTGGCGGGCGTCGCGGCCGAGTTCCTCTATCTGCTCCTCGGCGAGATCACCGGCAGCCAGGCCGTGGCCGACTTCGGCGGCGGCACGGCCGCACACGTCCTCACCGTGCTCGTCCTCATCGCCGCCGCCACCGCCATCAGCTACCGCGGCATGACGGCCACCAAGTGGTTCCAGTACGCGCTCGTGGCGCTCCAGATGACCGTCCTCGTGCTGTTCGTCGTCATGGCCTTCGCGCGCGCCGGGGACACGCCCGGCGCGCACTCCCTGGACTTCTCCTGGAGCTGGGCCGACCCGTTCTCGGTCTCGTCCTTCGCCGCCTTCACCGCGGGCCTGTCCCTCTCGATCTTCATCTACTGGGGCTGGGACACCTCCCTGACCGTCAACGAGGAGACCTCGGGAAGCGACAAGACCCCGGGGCGCGCCGCGATGATCTCGATGGTCGTGCTCGTCACCTCGTACGTGCTGACCGCCGTGGCGGCCATGAGGTTCGCCGGAACCGGCGACGAGGGCCTCGGCCTGGGCAACCCGGGCACAGCGGACAACGTCTTCGCCGCCCTCGCCGAGCCCGTCATGGGCCCGCTCGGGGTGCTGCTCTTCGTCGCCGTGCTGGCCAGCGCCGCCGCCAGCCTCCAGACCACGTTCCTGCCCGTGGCCCGCACGATGCTGGCGATGAGCACGTACGAGGCCATGCCCCGCTCGTTCGCGAAGGTGCACCCGCGCTTCCGCACACCGGCCCGCGCGACCGTCGCGGCAGGGGTCGCGACCAGCGTCTTCTACACGCTCATGGCCGTGCTCAGCGAGAACGTCCTCGTCGACACCATCTACGCGCTGGGCCTCATGATCTGCTTCTACTACGCGCTGACGGCCTTCGCGTGCGTCTGGTACTTCCGCCGCGAGCTGACGGGAAGCGTGCGCGACGCGCTGTGCAAGGGCGTCCTGCCGCTGCTGGGCGCCCTGCTGCTGAGCGCCGTCTTCGTCAAGACCCTCGTGGACATGTGGGACCCCGCCTACGGCTCCGGCAGCTCCGTCGCCGGGGTCGGCAGCGTCTTCGTGATCGGCGTGGGCGTGCTGCTCCTGGGCGCGGTCCTGATGGAGGTCCAGCGCCGGGTGAACCCCGCCTTCTTCCGGGGCCGCGTGCTCACCAGGGAGACCCCGGCGATGGTCGTCGAGGACTGATCCGCCGAGGACCGGGCCAAGGAGACGGGACACGGCCCCGAGCCCCTGACCTGTGCGAACCCAGGCCCCCTCGCGAAAGGCGGGGGGCTTGGGGCAGTGTCGTTACGTGGATCCCTTGACGCGTGGTGTGCGCCGGGTGGTTGGCTACGGAGCGACAATCGCATATGTACGCACTCGGGAAGGAAGACCCTGTCGTGCTCATCTTCGGAACCTCGTCCAAAGTGGTTCAGCTCGCGATGCTGAACCTGCTGTGCGCCTTCTGCGGCAACCCGTCGGCCCACGCGCTGCGCAAGCGGGTCACCAAGTTCAGCCTCTTCTTCATCCCCCTGTTCCCGATCGCACCGGCGAAGCACACCCTCCAGTGCACGTTCTGCGGCGGGACGAGCGACGTCACCAAGGAGAACGCCGACCAGCTCATGGCCCAGGGCGGCGCCCCCGGTGCCGGTCAGCAGGGCCCGCAGCAGCCGGGCCAGGGCCAGCCGTCCGCGCAGGGGAACCCCTTCGCCGGGCAGTACCAGCAGCCCCAGGGCGGTCAGCCGCCGCGCAACCCGTACCAGTCCTGACGCCCGGATCACCGAGCGGCGGATTCGTGTATGCCGGGAAGTCTGCTGGGCCGAGTGATCGACGCCATCCAGTCCGCTCCCGTGACGGAGCAGGGCAAGCGTGAACTCCTGTCCTACGTGGTCGCCGGGGAGTACGCCCTCGCGGTGGAACTGCTCTGCGACCGCCTCGGCGAGGGGGACCGCGCGCTCTCGGAGACCCAGTTCCAGCGTCTGGCCGGACTCTGCGGGGAGCTGGAGGTGCCGCGGGGGCACCTCGATCCCGTAGCGGAGCTGGCGAACCGCAGCGTCAGCGGGGAAGGCGGCGTCAGCGGGGAAGGCGGGGGCAGAGGGGGAAGCGGGGAAGGCGGTACTGGGGGAGAGGGGGACGGGGGCTGAGCGTGACGAGGGGGGCGGTGCGGCGCACCACGGCGGTGACCGCCGCCCCCTTCACCGTCGGACCCCTCGTCACGGCCGGTTCTGCCAGGAGGCGAGATACGTGTCGATCTCGCTCCGGATACGGGACTTGCCGTCCTCGTCGAGGAACGAGGCGTCCACGGCGTTCCGGGCCAGGGCCGCGACCCCGGTCGGGTCCAGGCTCAGCAGGCGGGCCGCGATGGCGTACTCCGTGTTCAGGTCCGTGCCGAACATCGGCGGGTCGTCGCTGTTGATGGTGACCAGGACGCCCGCCTTCACCATCTCCTTGACCGGGTGCTCCTCCAGGTCGGCCACCGCGCGGGTGGCGATGTTGGAGGTGGGGCAGACCTCCAGCGGGACACGGCGCTCCGCGAGGTGCTCCAGCAGCCGCCGGTCCTGGACGGCACTGGTGCCGTGGCCGATCCGCTCGGCGCGCAGGGAGGTGAGGGCGTCCCAGACGGTCTCCGGGCCCGTCGTCTCGCCCGCGTGCGGGACGCTGCGCAGCCCCGAGGCGATGGCGCGGTCGAAGTAGGGCTTGAACTGCGGCCGCGGCACGCCGATCTCGGGCCCGCCGAGACCGAAGGAGACCAGCCCCTCGGGGCGCAGCCGCTCGTCGGTCGCGATGCGCGTCGTCTCCTCGGCCGCGGGCAGCCCGGCCTCGCCGGGGATGTCGAACGACCAGCGCAGCACGACGCCCAGTTCCTTCTCGGCCGCGTGCCGGGCGTCCTCTATCGCCTCGACGAAGGCGGCGTCGGGGATGCCGCGGCTGGTGGAGCTGAACGGCGTGACGGTCAGCTCGGCGTAGCGGACCTGCTGGCGCGCCATGTCGCGGGCGACCTCGTACGTCAGCAGCCGTACGTCCTCGGCGTCGCGGATCAGGTCGACGACGGAGAGGTAGACCTGGATGAAGTGGGCGAAGTCGGTGAAGGTGAAGTAGTCGGCCAGCGCCTCGGGGTCGGCCGGGACCTTGGAGTCCGGGTGGCGCGCGGCCAGCTCGGCCACGATGCGCGGGGAGGCGGAGCCCACGTGGTGCACATGCAGCTCGGCTTTGGGAAGCCCGGCGATGAACGCGGTGAGATCGGACAAGGGAGCCTCCGCTCAGAAGGGGACCGGATCATCGTATGCGGGGTGTCTGAGCAGGCGAATAGCATGGCTGGACGAGCAACGCAGGAGGGGTCATGGCAGACGAGTCAGGACGGTCCGGGCAGTCAGGGGACGAGCAGCGGAACCTGTGGGCGCCGCCGGGGTCCGAGGGCTCGCAGCCCGGGAAATCAGCCTCGCGGCCCGGGAAATCAGCCTCGCGGCCCGAGGCGGGCGAGGATGTGAAGGGGCGCTCCGTGGCGGACCAGCCCACGGTGACGGGGCCCGGCGGGATGGGGGCCGGGATCGGGCCACCGCCGATACCACCCGCGCCGTCGGCCCCCTCGGCGCCCCCGGGCGCGCAGGGCGGCCAGGCGGCGCACCCGGGACAGCAGGGCTATCCGGGCCAGGCCCAGCCCGGGCCCTCCGGTTACGCGGCTCCGGGGTACGGGCAGGGCCACGATCCGTACGCGTACGGCGGCCCCGGCCCCGCTTCCGGTCCCGCTTCCGGTCCCGCTCCCGGCCCCGCGCCGGGCGCGGCGTACGGCTATCCCGCGGCTCCCCCGCCCTACGGCGCGGGCATGCCGGGCGCACCGGGAGCCCCGGGCGCCTACGGCTACGGCGGCGGCCCGTACGGCGGGGGCTACGGCTGGGGAGGCCCGCCGCTGCCCACGGGCATGTCGGTCGCCTCCATGGTGCTCGGCATCATCAGCCTGGTGCTCGTGTTCACCTGCTGGGGCAGCTTCCTCGGCATCATCACGGCACCCGTCGCGCTGGGCCTGGGTGTCTCCGCGCGGCGCAAGGTGGACCGCGGCGAGCTGGGCGGGCGGGGCCAGGCGACGTCGGGGCTGGTCATGGGGGTCATCGGGACGGTCGCCTCGGCCCTCGTCGTCGTCCTCATCGTCCTGATGTTCACCGTGTGGGCCGACGAGATCGAGGAGTCAGACCCCGGGACCGGACCCGGCGGTTCGTCCATCGACGCCCGTGGCTCCGTCGCTCTTGTCATGGATCGGTAGGCAACTGCCCCCTTCGAGTACAGATTCCGTCGCGTAACCAAAAGGCAACGACGGAATCCCTTGTTGAATAGGTGCTCCCCTGTCAGGATCGGCGATCAACACCGGCTGACGCCACATCGCCGTAGTCAGGCAGCCAGGCAGGCAGGAGAGCCAGATGGTCCAGCGCTTCGACGTGTCCACGCGGTTCGCCGACGGTGCCCAGTACGTCGCCGGGCGCCTCGGGGCCGGAACCTCGGGCCGTACGCACGCGGTCGTCGATCCGGCGACGGGGGAAGCGGTCCTCACCTACGCGCTCGCGGGCGCCGCCGATGTCGACGCGGCCGTCGGCGCCGCGCAGCGCGCCCTGCCCGAGTGGGCGGGCGCGACGCCCGGCGAGCGCTCGGACGCGATGCACCGCTGGGCCGCCGAACTCCACCGCCGCACCGAGGACTTCGTGTACGCCGAGTCCCTCCAGTGCGGCAAGCCGCTCAAGCTGTCCGAGGAGTTCGACGTCCCCGGCTCCTTCGACAACGTCTCCTTCTTCGCGGGCGCCGCACGCCAACTGCCCGGGGTGGCCGCCGCCGAGTACAGCGGCGACCACACCTCGTACGTGCGCCGCGAGCCCATCGGCGTCGTCGGTTCGATCGCGCCCTGGAACTACCCGCTCCAGATGGCCGCCTGGAAGATCCTCCCGGCCGTGGCCGCCGGCAACACCATCGTCCTCAAGCCCTCGGAACTGACCCCGCTCACCTCGCTGATGTTCGCCGACGCCGCCCGCGAGGCGGGCATCCCCGACGGGGTGGTCAACATCGTCACCGGAGGCGGCAAGGACGCGGGTGAGGCGCTGGTCGGGCATCCCACGGTCGCCATGACCTCCTTCACCGGCTCGACGGCGGTCGGCAAGCGCGTCGCCGAGATCGCCACGGCCGCCGTGAAGCGGGTCCATCTGGAGCTGGGCGGCAAGGCGCCGTTCCTCGTCTTCGACGACGCGGACCTGGAGGCGGCCGTGCAGGGCGCCGTCGCCGGATCGCTGATCAACACGGGCCAGGACTGCACCGCCGCCACCCGCGCCTACGTCCAGCGCCCGCTGTACGACGCCTTCGTGAGCGGCGTCGCCGAACTGATGGCGCAGGTGCGGGTGGGCGACCCCTTCGCCACGGGCACCGACCTGGGCCCGCTCATCTCGCACGTGCACCGGGACCGGGTCGCCGCCTTCGTCGAGCGGGCGCGCGACTACGCCACCGTCGTCACCGGGGGCGAGGCGCCGGGCGGCGAGCTGGCGAAGGGTGCGTACTATCTGCCGACGCTCATCACCGGGGCCCCGCAGGACAGCGAGATCGTCCAGGCCGAGATCTTCGGCCCCGTCCTCACCGTCCTGCCCTTCGACAGTGACGACGAGGGCATCGCGCTCGCCAACGACACCCCGTACGGACTGGCCGCCTCCGCCTGGAGCCGGGACGTCTTCCGTACGGCGCTGGCCTCGCGCGAGATGCGGGCCGGCTGCGTGTGGATCAACGACCACATTCCGATCATCAGCGAGATGCCGCACGGCGGCTACAAGCAGTCCGGCTTCGGCAAGGACATGTCCGCCTACTCCTTCGAGGAGTACACGCAGCTCAAGCACGTCATGCAGGACACCACCGGCGTGGCGCGCAAGGACTGGCACCGCACCGTCTTCGGCGACCGCTGAGCCCGGACGCCGCAGGCCGTACGACGCAGGCCGCAGGCCGCCTGCTGCACGCCGTCTGCCGTACGCCGTACGCGCCGGGCCCGTACAACCACACCCCCCACTCCTTCCCTGACCCCTCCCTGGAAGGCAGTACCGAATGGACCTGTACGAAGGCATGCCAGAGCCCGTGCGCAGGGCGTGGGAGCGCAGCCTCACCACCGGCCGTGCCGCGATGTCGCGGCGGCGGCTGCTCGGCGCCGCCGGGCTCGCGGCGGGCGGTGCGCTGCTCACGGCCTGCGGCATCCCCCCTGCCCAGGGGAGCAAGAACGGCGGCCCGGGGGACACCCCGGACCACTCCAAGAAGGAGAAGGTCCTCAACTTCGCCAACTGGCCCCTCTACATCGACGTCGACGACCACGACAAGAAGAAGCGCCCCACCCTCGACCGCTTCGAGCGGGAGACGGGGATCAGGGTCAAGTACGTCGAGGACATCAACGACAACAACGAGTTCTACGGCAAGATCAAGCCCCAGCTCGCCGCGGGCCAGGACACCGGGCGCGATCTGGTCTGCCTCTCCGACTGGATGGCGGGGCGCGTCATCCGCCAGGGCTGGGCGCAGCGCCTCGACCCGGCCAACCTGCCGCACGCCGTGACCAACCTGGAGGACCGCTTCCGCGCGGCGGCCCACGACCCGGGCCGCCAGTACAGCTACCCGTGGGCGGGCACGGCCTGCATCGTCGCCTACAACAAGAAGGCGACGAAGGGGAAGAAGGTCACCAGCGTCACACAGCTCCTGGAGGACGAGTCCCTGAAGGGCCGGGTGTCGATGCTCACCGAGATGACCGACACCGTGGGCCTGACGATGCTCGACATGGGCGTCGACGCGGAGAAGTTCCAGGACGACGACTTCGACGCCGCCATCGCCCGCATCCAGAAGGCCGTCGACCGCAAGCAGCTCCGGCGCTTCAGCGGCAACGACTACATGGACGAGCTGAACTCCGGCGACATCGCCGCCTGCCTGGCCTGGGCGGGCGACGTGGTGCAGCTCCAGCTCGACAACCCGGACGTGGAGTTCGCGGTGCCCGACAGCGGCTACCTCTTCGGCACGGACGACCTCCTCGTCCCCGCGAAGGCCCGCCACCAGGACAACGCCGAAGCGCTGATCGACTACTACTACCGGCCCAAGAAGGCCGCGGAACTCGCCGCCTGGGTCAACTACATCTGTCCCGTCGCCGGAGCAAAGGCCGAGATGGAGAAGATCGACAAGGACCTGGCCGAGGACGAACTGATCTTTCCCGGCGCGGACATGGTCGCCAAGGGCAAGAACTTCCGTCCGATGACGAGCGAGCAAGAGGTCGCGTACGAGGAGAAGTTCTCCAAGCTGATCGGCGCGTAGCGGACGCACGGTTTCCGCCGCCGTCTCGCCCTGTTCTCCCTCTCCGTTCTCCCCGTTCCCCCCGTTCTCCTTCCGCTTCCGCCCTTTTCGAGGTACGGCCATGACCATCACCCTGTCCGGGGTCAGCAAGGTCTTCGGCGACTTCACCGCCGTCCACCCGCTCGACCTCACCATCCCCGAGGGCTCCTTCTTCGCCCTCCTCGGCGCCTCCGGGTGCGGCAAGACCACCACGCTCCGCATGATCGCCGGACTGGAGGCGCCCACCTCGGGCAGCGTGCTGCTCGGCGAGGAGGACATCACCTCCCTGCCGCCGCACCGTCGCCCCGTCAACACCGTCTTCCAGAACTACGCGCTCTTCCCGCACCTCGACGTCCAGGACAACGTGGCCTTCGGGCTGCGCAGGCGGGGGATCAAGCCGGTGAAGAAGCAGGTCGACGAGATGCTGGAGCTGGTACAGCTCGGACCCATGGCGCGGCGCAGGCCGGGGCAGTTGTCCGGCGGCCAGCAGCAGCGCGTCGCGCTGGCCCGCGCGCTGATCAACCGGCCACGGGTGCTGCTGCTCGACGAGCCGCTGGGCGCCCTCGACCTCAAACTGCGGCGTCAGATGCAGCTCGAACTCAAGCGCATACAGACCGAGGTCGGCATCACCTTCGTGCACGTCACGCACGACCAGGAGGAGGCCATGACGATGGCCGACACGGTCGCCGTGATGTACGCGGGACGCGTGGAGCAGCGAGGCGCGCCCGCCGAGCTGTACGAGAATCCGCGCTCCACCTTCGTCGCCAACTTCCTGGGCACCTCCAACCTCGTGGCGGCCGAGATCACGGCGGTGGACGCCGCCGGGATGCAGCTCAGGACGGACGGCTCGGGGGGTTCGGGGGGTTCGGCCGACGGTGCGGACGACAAGCTGCGGCTGCCCGTGGAGCGATGCGCCGTCGAGGGCGCGGCGGCGGGGGACAAGGTCCTCGTGGGGGTGCGCCCCGAGAAGATCGCGCTCGCCCTCGCCGACGACGCCTCGTCCGTACCGCCGGACCGCAACCGCCTCACCGGGCGCATACGCGACGCGAGCTACCTCGGCGTCTCCACGCAGTACGTCATCGACAGCCCCGCCTGCCCTGAACTCGCGGTCTACGAGCAGAACGTGGCGCGGGACGCCCGGCTGGCCCCCGGCGCCGAGGTCGTCCTGCACTGGGACCCGGCGCACACGTTCGCGCTCGACGCCGCGCAGGACGCGGAGGCCGGGACAGGGGAGGAGGCGCTGTGAGCGCCGTCGTCCCGGCGGGGACGGCGACGGGGGCGGGCGGAACGGGCGGAAAGGGAGGGGCAGGAGGGCCCGGCGGAACCGGAGCCTCCGCCACCGCACCGGCCCCGGGCTCGGCGCAGGGCGCCAGGCCCAACGGACGCCGCCGTCTCACCCCGTACTGGCTGCTGCTCCCCGCCGCGCTCTGGCTGGCCGTCTTCTTCGTCGCGCCGCTCTTCTACCAGGCGTCGACGTCCGTGCAGAGCGGCTCGCTGGAGGACGGCTTCCGCGTCACCTGGCACTTCGCCAACTACACGGACGCGCTCTCCGCCTACGGCGAGCACTTCGCGCGCTCCTTCCTCTACGCGGCCGTCGCCACCCTGCTCTGCCTGCTGATCGGCTACCCGCTCGCGTACATGATCGCCTTCCGCGCGGGCCGCTGGCGGAACCTGCTGCTGGTGATGGTCATCGCGCCCTTCTTCACCAGCTTCCTCATCCGCACGCTGGCCTGGAAGACGATCCTGTCCGACGGCGGCCCCGTCGTCGCCGCGCTCAAGAACCTGCACGTACTCGACGTCACCAGCACGCTCGGCCTCACCGGCGACGAACGGGTACTGGCCACGCCGCTCGCCGTGGTGTGCGGGCTGACGTACAACTTCCTGCCGTTCATGATCCTGCCGCTCTACAGCTCGCTGGAGCGCATCGACACCTCGCTCCACGAGGCGGCCCGCGATCTGTACGCCACCCCCGCCACCACCTTCCGGAAGGTGACCTTCCCGCTCTCGCTCCCCGGCGTCGTCGCGGGCACCCTGCTGACCTTCATCCCCGCCTCGGGGGACTACATCAACGCACAGCTCCTGGGCTCGCCGAACGAGCAGATGGTCGGCAACGCGATCCAGAAGCAGTTCCTCAACGTCCTCGACTACCCCACGGCGGCGGCCATGTCGTTCCTCCTGATGGCTCTCATCCTCATCGTCGTCACGCTCTACATGCGCAAGGCGGGAACGGAGGAACTGGTCTGATGTCCGGGATGTCCGGGACTCCCGCACACGCCGTCACGGCGCCCCTGCGCTGGCTGCGGCGCCATGCCGTCGTGCTGGCGGGCGGCGCGGCGCTCGCGTATCTGCTGCTGCCGAACGTGGTGGTGATGCTCTTCTCGTTCAACAGGCCCGCAGGGCGCTTCAACTACGAGTGGCAGCGCTTCTCCACCGACGCGTGGACGGACCCCTGCGGCGTCGCCGACATGTGCGGCTCGCTCGGGCTGAGCCTGCGGATCGCGGCGCTCGCGACGCTGGTGGCGACCGCCTTCGGCACGCTCGCCGCCTTCGCCCTCGCCCGCTACCGCTTTCGGGGCAGGAGCACCACCAACGCGCTGATCTTCCTCCCCATGGCCATGCCCGAGGTCGTGATGGCCGCCTCCCTCGGCACCCTGTTCCTCAACATGCGCGTCGCCTTCGGCTTCACCACGATCCTCATCGCCCACATCATGTTCTGCCTGAGCTTCGTGGTCGTCGCGGTCAAGGCGCGGGTGATGAGCATGGACCCACGGCTGGAGGAGGCGGCGCGCGACCTGTACGCGGGGCCTGTGCAGACCTTCCTGCGGGTCACGCTGCCGCTGGCCGCGCCCGGGATCGCGGCGGGGGCACTGCTGAGCTTCGCGCTCTCCTTCGACGACATCATCGTGACGCAGTTCAACGCCGGGCCCTCCACGGTGACCTTCCCGATGTTCGTCTGGGGCGCCGCGCAGCGCGGTGTCCCCGTGCAGGTGAACGTGATCGGGACGGCGATGTTCGTCGTGGCCGTCGCGATCGTGCTCGGCGGCCAGCTCACCGCCAACCGCCGCAAGAGGAGCCGATGACCATGACCGACTCACCCGCGTCCTCCGCCTCCCCCGCCGCCCTGCGGGCGCTCGCGGGCGCGCGCCCCGAGCCGTACTGGCTGGACGACCCCGAGCACCGCCCCGAGCCCGGCGCCGCGCTCGTCGGCGACGAGCGGTGCGACCTGCTCGTCGTCGGAGGCGGCTACAGCGGACTGTGGACCGCGCTCCTCGCCAAGGAGCGCGACCCCGGGCGCGACGTGGTGCTGATCGAGGGCAGGGAACTGGGCTGGGCCGCCTCTGGCCGCAACGGCGGCTTCTGCGCGGCCTCCCTCACCCACGGCTTCGCGAACGGCCTCGCCCGCTGGCCCGGGGAGATCGCCCGGCTCGAAGAGCTGGGGCACCGCAACCTCGACGCCATCGAAGAGGCCGTCCAGCGCTACGGCATCGACTGCGACTTCGAGCGCACGGGCGAGATCGCCCTCGCGACGGAGCCGCACCAGGCCGAGGAGCTGCGGGAGGCGGCCGAGGACGCGCGCCGCCTCGGCCTGGACGGCGGCCTGACCTTCCTGGACGGCGACGCCGTACGCGAACACGTCGATTCCCCCACCTTCCTCGCGGGGCTGTGGGACCGGCGCGGCGTCGCCATGCTCAACCCGGCACGCCTCGCGTGGGGCCTGGGCCGGGCGTGCGCGGAGGCGGGCGTACGCGTCTACGAGCGCACACCCGCGCGCGAACTCGCCGCCTACGGGGACGGAGTGGCCGCGCGCACCCCGTACGGGCGCGTCTTCGCCCGGCGGGCGGCGCTGGGCACCAACGCGTTCCCTTCGCTGGTCCGGCGGGTGCGTCCGTACATCGTGCCCGTCTACGACTACGCCCTGATGACCGAGCCGCTGAGCGCGCGGCAGCTCGTCTCGGTGGGCTGGTCGGGACGGCAGGGGCTCAGCGACAGCGCCAACCACTTCCACTACTTCCGGCTCACCGCCGACAACCGCATCCTGTGGGGCGGCTACGACATCCTGTACCACTACGGCAGCCGCATCGCCGCCGAACACGACCAGCGCCCGGAGACCTTCCGCAAGCTCGCTGCGCACTTCTTCCGCTGCTTCCCGCAACTGGAGGGGCTCGGGTTCAGCCACACCTGGGGCGGCGTCATCGACACCTGCTCCCGCTTCTCGCCCTTCTTCGGCACCTCCCACGGCGGACGGGTCGGCTACGCGGCGGGCTTCACCGGGCTCGGCGTCGGCGCGACACGCTTCGGGGCCGAGGTGATGCTCGACCTGCTGAGCGGCGAGCGGACGGAGCGCACCGAACTGGAACTGGTCCGCAAGAAGCCCCTTCCCTTCCCGCCCGAGCCCGTGCGCTGGGCCGGGATCGGGCTCACCCAGTGGTCCCTGGCCCGCGCCGACGCGCGGGGCGGGCGGCGCAACCTGTGGCTGCGGGCCATGGACAGCGTGGGCATGGGCTTCGACAGCTGAGCTGAGCCGACGTGACCTGACGTGCGGGCCGACAGGTGGCCGGGCCCCGCGTCTTTTCCAAGGAATCTTCGTAAACCGTGTAAGGATCCCGCGCGCCCTCCCTCTCCCTCGTGAGCGGACCGACCGACCACGAGCGGCACGAGTGAGTGAGGAGTGGCGACCATGAGCGGCACAGCGGGGGCGAAGAGCGCGGTCGAGTGGCTTGCGTCGGTGGCACCCGATCCGGACGCGTGCCGGTGGGAGTGGGAACGGAACCCGCTCGGTGTGGCCCTGCTGCCCGCCGGGCGGCGCTGGGACGTCCTGATCGTCAGCGGCGAACTCGGCTACCCCACCCTCGACATCCTCACCAACTGCCTCGACCGGCCGGGCCCCGTCCTCGCCGACTTCGGCGAATCCCGCATCGGCTGGTTCGTGCCACCGGGCACGGCGACGCGCTGGCTCGGCACGGGCATCCGCTGTGCGGGCCAGGGCACCTGGATCGTCGTCCCGTATCCGGGGCGGGTGACGGGCGGGGTCCGCTGGCTGATCCCGCCCGACGGGTCGGGGACCTTGACGGACCCCGTGATCCTGGAGATGGCGTTGCACGAGGCCGCGGCGCGGATCGCGGGCGAGGGCGGCGACTGACGGTCTGGTCGGCCCATGAACCGGCCCGCGGCACCCGCGACGGACCAGTTCACGGCCCGACCAGGCCCAGGTCCCCTTCCTCCGGTTCTTCCGGGCCCCGGCCCCGGAGTCCCGGCTACCCCGGCGGCTCGGGGGAGGCCGGAGCGGCGCGCGAGGCGACGGCGTACGCCGCCGTCAGCAGGACCCAGGCCAGGCACCAGCTCGCCAGGACGTCCAGGGGCCAGTGGTAGCCGCGCCACACCAGCCCCGGCCCGTTGAGCAGGGTGAGCGCGACGGCCGCCGCGAGGGGCGGCCACCCCCGTCGGAGGTGCGGGAGGAGCAGCAGCGCGGCCCCTCCGAAGGCGACCGCCGCCGTGGCCGCGTGCCCCGAGGGATAGAAGCCGCTCCCGCCCAGCGGTCCGGCTCTGTCGAGCCACGCCTTGAGGACGGACACGACGAGGGGCACGGCAGCCATGGCCACCGCGTAGGAGAGGACGGCGTAGCGCAGAACGGGTTTCCATCGCCGCGCGCGCCAGAGCGCGCAAGCCATTGCTACGGCGAGGGCGCTCAGGGCGACCTCCATGTTGCCGAGATCGGCGAGGAGTTCGGCGAGCGGAACGGGCGGAGAGGCGCGCCGCATCGCGTCGCCGAGGCGCTCGTCCGCCGCGCGCAGCGGGCCGCGCGAGGCGATCTGCCAGGTGACGGCCGAGAGGACCAGCAGGCAGAGCGCGGCGGTGAGCACGGCCCACAGCCGCGCGGGCCAGGGACGCTCGGGACGTCCGGGGCGCCCGGCACGCCCCGGGAATCCGAGACGTCGGAGAAAGGAGATCGACCGCTCCGGAACAGGGGGGAGAGTCCCGGAGCGGCCGTGTCGACCGGTGTTCCGCAGGTCCCGGGGGGTGTGGGACAAGCGGCCATCCGATCGGTGAGGAGCGTGCGCGAGGGCACGACCGGGCCCGTCTTGGGGAGAGACTGGCTCGGGCCGGGAATCCGGGGACATGCCCCGGACAACCCGGCATCTGCAGAAACCGTACGGCAGGACTTCCGGCCCGGACAGGCCGATTACGGTCCGGACATCGGCCCCGCACACATTCTTCACGGGGAGCGCTCCCGTCTCTCCCGCGTCTCTCCCGCGACCTCCCTCAGAGAGTGGAAAGCGCGTTCTCCAGGACGTCCAGACCCTCGTTGAGCAGGTCCTCGCCGATCACGAGCGGGGGGAGGAAGCGCATGACGTTGCCGTAGGTGCCGGTGGTGAGCACGAGCAGGCCGTTCTGGTGGCACGCCTTGGCGAGCGCGGCGGTCGCCTCCGGGTTGGGCTCCTTGCCGCCCGGCTTGACCAGCTCGATGGCGAGCATCGCGCCACGGCCGCGGACGTCGCCGATCACCTCGTGCTGTCCTGCCAGCTTCTGGAGGCGGGGCTTCATGACCTCCTCGATGCGCTTGGCGCGGGCCGGGAGGTCCAGCTCGCGCATCGTCTCGATCGAGCCGAGCGCCGCGGCGCAGGCGACGGGGTTGCCGCCGTAGGTGCCGCCCAGACCGCCCGTGTGCGCCGAGTCCATGATCTCCGCGCGCCCGGTGACGGCCGCCAGCGGAAGGCCGCCCGCGATGCCCTTCGCGGTGGTGATCAGGTCCGGGACGATGTCCTCGTCCTCGCAGGCGAACCACTGGCCCGTACGGCAGAAGCCGGACTGGATCTCGTCGGCGACGAAGACGATGCCGTTCTCCTTGGCGAACCGCGCCAACTGCGGCAGGAAGCCCTTCGCGGGCTCGATGAAGCCGCCCTCGCCGAGGACCGGCTCGATCACGATCGCGGCGACGTTCTCGGCGCCGATCTGCTTGCTGATCTGGTCGATGGCCTGGGCCGCGGCCTCGTCGGCACAGTTCTCCGGGCCGGTCAGCCAGCGGTACGGGTAGGCGACGGGCACGCGGTACACCTCGGGCGCGAACGGCCCGAAGCTGTGCTTGTAGGGCATGTTCTTGGAGGTCAGGGCCATCGTGAGGTTCGTTCGGCCGTGGTAGCCGTGGTCGAAGACGACGACCGCCTGACGCTTGGTGTGCGCACGCGCGATCTTGACGGCGTTCTCGACCGCCTCGGCGCCGGAGTTGAACAGGGCGCTCTTCTTGGCGTGGTCGCCCGGGGTGAGCCGCGCCAGCTCCTCGCAGACCTCCACGTAGGGCTCGTACGGCGTCACCATCACACACGTGTGGGTGTAGTCGGCGAGCTGTTGGGTCGCGCGGCGGACCACGGCCTCGGCGCTGTTGCCGACGGAGGTCACGGCGATGCCGGAGCCGAAGTCGATGAACGAGTTCCCGTCGACGTCCTCCAGGACACCGCCGCCCGCGCGCCGCGCGAAGACCGGCATCACCGTGCCGATCCCACTGGCGACCGCGGCCTCCTTCCTGGCCATGAGCTCCCGCGACTTCGGACCGGGAATGGCAGTGACGACGCGGCGCTCCTGGGGGAGGGCGGGGCCTCCGGACAGTTCCGTCATCGTGGTCATAGCGCTCTCCTCAGGAGGAAGGGGTTGTGCACGTTCTTCGCAGGCTAGGGGCACGGGAAGGGTCGAGACATGCACCGCTCCGGAGAAGTCTCCACGGCGTGTTGGCCGCGACGGCTATAGGCGGCCTCGGGGGCGCGACGGGCCCGGCCCGACGCCCCGTCCGGGCCGGGCGCGTGCCGCGTTCCCGGGCCTGTCGACGGCTCGCCCGTGGGCGGCCCGCGCCCGGTGCCGTCGCGCTGTCCCGCCCTTCGGACGGTCGCGGGCCAACTGTCGCCCTTGGCGGCTAGATTGGGCGCAGGAGTGGAGACGCAGGCTGGGCAGGGAGCAAGGGAGTAGAGGCGGCACATGGAGATGGGGTCTCCCCACCGGAGGCAGGACACGGAGTTGCCCCGCCGGGGACAGGGCATCGAGGACGCGGGTCCCGCGGACCCCGGGACGGGCCCGCCCGGCCCGCCCCCGCAGACGCCTGGCACGCCACCCCCACGGCGGCCCGGCGCGTCGCGTCCTGAGCCTTACGGGACGGGGACAGAAGCGGACCCGGATCCGCGCCCCTACTCGCCTCCTGAGGCACGGCCACCCCTCGGCCCCGCCCTCGCCGGTCCGCCTCCTCAGCGTGACCCGTCGCGCCCCGAGGGCGCCGCGGGACCGGGCCAGGGTTCGGAGCAGGGGCCAGGGCTGGGAGCGCCGCCGCCTCTCCCGAGCGCGCCTCCGGCTGGCGCGCCCCACCCGTACGCGCCGCCCATGCCCGAGCAGGCGCCCGCCGCGGGGCCCCCGCTCGCCGACTGGCTGCGCGCACCGCGCCCCGAGGCGCAGCCCGGCATCTGGCGCTGCGGCCACGAACCGCGCCCTCCGGAGGACCCGGACCGCATCCCGGCGCGCCAGCTCATCAGCGGTGCCGTCGTCTCCTTCCTCATCGCCTGGCTGATCTGGTCACTGCTGTGGAACGGGTACCTCGGCAGCTACTGGGTCTGGCCGCTGGACGCCATGACGCCCGACTCCGTGCCCGCCTTCGCGCGGCAGTTCATCGCGAACGGCTATTACGCCCTCGTCATCGGCATCCTCGTCGTCGTCTTCGGACGGCTCGGCCGCTGGCACGAGGTCGGCCGCAGGGCGTGGGCGCGGCTGCGCCGCCCGAGCGGCCGTGCCGCGGGAAGCGGCGCGGGGCCCGCCGGCGGCCACGGCTCCGGGCACGCACGTGCCCCCCTCGCGCCCCCCCCGCCCGGCAGCGACCCCGTGGAGTGGCCCGCGCTCCGCCAAGGCGCCCCCGAGGCGGCCGACCGGCTCGCGGACGAGATCAGGGGCGGGCGCATGAACGACGTGGACCAGGCCCGCATCGACCGCGCCTGGCAGGCCGTGCGGGCCAGGCCCCACCAGCTGCCCGCCTTCGCCGACGCCGTCCTCCAGCAGGGCGCCGCCGCCTGCGTGCACCCCTCCGGCGACCGTGACCTCCCCCTGCGCGCGGCTCATCACGACCTGTCCCTGCGCCAGGTGCGCATCGGCAGGGCCTCGGACGTCCCGCGCAATCCGCACGACTACCGCGGCGCGGGCCTCGCCCTCGATCCGGGACTGCTCGGTACTTCGGCGCTGGCCGTGGGCCCGCCGGGCTCGGGGAAGACCGCCCGTCTGGTGCGGCCCGTCGTCGAGTCGCTCTGCCTCCAGGCGCTCACCGGCCAGTCGGCGGTCGTCGCCGTGACCTCCTCCGGCGCGCGGCTGGCGCCGGACGGTTCCTTCGACGTGGTCGTGCGCGTCGGCAGCCCGGACTCCGCACACGACCTCGATCTCTACGGCGGCACCACGGACCCGGACGAGGCGGCGGGAATGCTCGCCGAGGCACTCGTGGGCGATCTGGCCGCCGTGCTCCCCGGTGGCGACAGCCGTCGTGCCGCCACGGTGCTCGGCCAGCTCCTCGGCCCCTTCCGCGCCGTGTACCAGCGCTTCCCCTCGGTGCCCGAGCTGCGGGAGCTGCTGGACCGCTCACCCGACGCGATCGGCGCCCTGCGCGAGGCACTGGAGCAGGCGGGGCTGGGCGCGCAGGTGCGCGAACTCGACGCCTACGGGCGCCAGTCGGGCCGTCCGGGCGACGCCGCGGCGCTGCTCGCCGACCGGATCGCGCTCCTCGACCGCCCCGCCTTCGCCGACTTCTTCGCACCCGACGGGGCGACCGGCAAGAGGTCCGGAGCACAGACCCCCGGCCCCGGAGCACAGGGCAAGGCCGTCGCGGCGCGGGGAGGTGGCCGGGAAGACGGGCGGGAGGCCGTCCCCGCGCACCGCCCCTTCTCCCTGCGCGCCCTCGAACACCCGCTCCGGGTCCGTATCGATCTGCCCGAGCGCGGGCACGCCGAGGCTTCCCGGATTCTCGCGCGGCTCGTTCTCGCGCAGTTCACCGAGTGCGTGGCCGCGCGCGAGGACCAGTCCCTCTTCGCCTGCCTCGTCCTCGACGACGCGTCCCAGGCCGTCACCTCACAGTCGCTGCGGGGCCTCCAGAGCCTGCGCTCAGCGCACGCCGGAGTGCTGCTCACCCTCCGCGCGCTGGACGAGGTGCCCGAGCACCTGCGCGGGCCGCTGCTGGGGGCCGTGGGCTGCCGGATGGTGTGCGCGGGGGTGACGCCCTGGGACGCGGAGCACTTCGCCGAGGTGTGGGGCACGGAGTGGGTGCAGACCCGCGACGTCACCAACCGCCAGCTCGTCTCCGACGAGCCCTTCACGCGGATGATGCACGCCGTGCGCCGTCTCGCCACGGGCAGGCACGTCACCGCGGAGTCCGTCACCGTCCGGACCGTCCAGCGTGAGCGCTGGTCCGCGTCCGATCTGGCCAATGACGTGCCGCCCGGTCACGCCGTGTTGTCGCTGATGACCGTGCGCGGTGAGCGGACTCCGCCGATACTGGCGAAGCTGGGGGAGTGACTTCGGGAATGACCGAATTGAGTTGGACGCCTGTACGGTGAGGATCGTTATGCCACCGACTCTTGCCACGCTTGTTCAGCACTCCGCTCTCCGGCTCTCCGTGCTCGCGGGGCAGGACCGGCTGGACACTCCTGTGCGCTGGGCGCACGCCAGTGAGCTGGCCGATCCGACGCCCTATCTCGACGGCGGCGAGCTGCTTCTGGTCACCGCGCTCAAGCTGGACGCCGAGGACGCGGAGGCCATGCGCCGCTACGTGCGGCAACTCGCCGACAAGGGCGTCGTCGGGCTGGGATTCGCCGCCGGGGTCAACTACGAGAAGGTGCCCGAGGCGCTCGTCGACGCCTGCCGCCGCGTCGATCTCCCGCTCCTGGAGGTGCCGCGCCGCACCCCGTTCATCGCCATCAGCAAGGCCGTCTCGGCTGCCATCGCCGCCGAGCAGTACCGCGCGGTGACCGCGGGCTTCGACGCGCAGCGCGAGATGACCCGCGCCGCGCTCTCCCAGGAGGGCCCCGCCGCACTGCTGGCCAAGCTGGCCTCGGAGGTGGACGGTTGGGCGGCGCTGTACGACGCGTCGGGCGCCGTCGTCGCCACCGCGCCGACGTGGGCCGTGCGCCGCGCGGCCCGCTTCATCGGCGACGCCGAGCGGCTGCGCGACCGTCCCGCGCCCGCCAGCGCCGTCGTCAGCGAGGCCGAGGCGGGGGACGACCGGGTCGAGTTGCAGTCGGTGGGCAGCGGCCGTCGGGCCAAGGCGGTGCTGGCCGTCGGCACCGCCGCGCCCCTGGGCACCGCCGAGCGCTACGCCGTGCACTCGGCCATCGCGCTCCTCACGCTCACCATGGAGCGCTCGCGCGCGCTCCAGGAGGCCGAACAGCGGCTGGGCGCCGCGGTGATGCGGATGCTGCTCTCCGGGGAGACCGATCACGCCCGTGCGGTGGCCGGGCGGCTCTACGGCGGCCTCCTGGACGCCCCCATGCGCGTGATCGTCGCGGAACCGGCCTCGGGCGCGGCGGCCCGCTACGCCAACTCGCACTCCCACCCCCACTCCGCGTCCTCCCCGAACTCCGCGCGGTCCGCCGCGCGCTCCTCCGGCGGCGGCACAGGTGGCACCGGCACCGGCACCGGCGCCGTCGGCTCCCGGCAGCGCGGCGCCGCCTCCGCGCCCCCTGCCCTCGTGACGCTCGCCGAGACGGGACCCGGCGTCAGTCTGTCCGTGTCCGCGCCCGAGGCCGTGCCCTCCGCGCTCGCCGGTCCGCTCGACGGGCTGGCCGACGCGATCGAGACCGCGGCGGCCCGCAGCGGCGAGGCGGTGCTGGTCATTCCGGACGGCACCCGCCTCGTGGTGCTCGCCGCCGACGGCGGCGCTGCGGTCACGGCCTGCGCCCAGTACGCGGCGGCCTGCGTGGACGCGGCGACGGAACCCAACGGCGCGCCGGGCGCCCCAGGCAACGGCGCGGGCGGTCCCAGCGGTCCCGGCAGCGCGGGCGGCCAGGGAAGCCAGGAGGACGTCGCGTTCATCGGCGTCTCGGCGCCCGCAGGGCTCCCCGCCGTCGCCGTCGCCTTCAAGCAGGCCGATCAGGCGCTCTCCGTGGCGCGAAGACGCGGCGTCCCGCTCGTGGAGCACGAGGACGTCGCGGCGGGCTCCGTGCTGCCCCTCCTCGCCGACGACGCGGTGCGCGCCTTTGCCGACGGACTGCTGCGCTCGCTCCGCGAGCACGACGCCAACGGGCGCGGCGATCTCGTCGCCTCCCTGCGCGCCTGGCTCTCGCGGCACGGCCAGTGGGACGCCGCGGCGGCCGACCTCGGCGTCCACCGGCACACGCTGCGCTACCGCATGCGCCGGGTCGAGGAGATCCTCGGCCGCTCCCTCGACGACCCTGACGTGCGCATGGAGCTGTGGCTGGCCCTCAAGGCGACGGGCTGACGGGCAGGCTCACCGTCCCCGGACTCCGCTCCGCCCGTCGCCCCTCGGGCCCCCGCGCCCCGTGCCCCCGTTGTCCCGTGCCTCTACGGAGCGGCTACGCCGCCGGGCAGTACTGCGCCTCCTTGCCGATGGACCGGTACATGCAGTCGGCGTTCTCCAGGAGGATCAGTACGGCCTCCTTGTTGCGGGAGGTCTGCGCCGGGATGACCTCGTCGGGCGGATAGAAGCCGCCGGAGCCGCCAGGACCCGGGTACATCTCGAAGGTGTAGCTGAAGATTCCCTGGTCACCCCAGGCCCAGTCGTTGATCGAGCCGTCCGTGATGTAGAGGTCGCTGGACTGCTGCGGCGTGTACCCGTTGCTGCGGGCCATCTGCGTCCCCACGGCGGCGAAGGCGTTGCGGTCGTCCTGGGTGAGGGGTCCTCCGGTGTCGTTGTAGGTGTAGCCCCAGGGCCACAGCACCAGTTCGCTGTAGGTGTGGAAGTCGATGTGGGCCGTGATCTGCTGCTGGCCGCCGATCACCCGGCTCCGCATGAAGTCCGCGACGACGCGGGTCTCGGGCGCCGAAGCGGCTGACGGGCCTCGGTAGGTCTCGGACGACGTGCTGCCAGAGGAGCCGCCGCAGCAGCCCCACCGGTAGGCCCAGTTGCGGTTCAGGTCGGTGCCGACGTACGACGAGCCGGTGTTCGGCTGCCGGTTCTTGCGCCACATCCGGTAGCTGCCCGTCTGGATGTCGTACTCGCCGCCGTCCGGGTTGACGTCGGGGATCAGCCACAGTTCGCGCCCGTTGACCATGTTGGTGATCCGGCTCTCGGAGCCGTACTTGGACCCGAACTCGTTCATCGTGTAGAGCGCCATCTCGACGGTGAGGTGCTCGCGCGCGTGCTGGTGGTGGGTGAAGAGCACCTCGGGCTCGGCCTCGTCCTGCCCGACGTTGTCACTGATCTTGACGGCGACGATCTGGCGGCCCTGGTAGGAGGTGCCGATGACCTGCTTGCTCATGATGTTCGGGTACCGCGCGACGTAGCCGTCGATGGCGGCCATGGTCTCGGCGTAGTTGTGGTAGTTCGAGTCCGCCGGCGGGAAGTCCATCGTGCCCGGGGGCTCGTCCGTGCCCGTTCCCGAGCGGTCGGGGGGCCCGGCGAGCGGCGTCACCTCGTGGCCGAGGCGTTCGATGTGGCGCAGGCTCGACGCGTCGGCCGTGACCGTCACCGAGCTGTCCCGTACGGCGTCGATGGAGGCGCCGGTCGCCGCGATCGCGGAGCGCTCGGCCCTGGTGGTGACGCCGTCGATCTCGTAGCGGCCGGGTCGTCCGGCCGTCGTGGAGCCGGACGCCTGCTGCGCCTTGTGCGTCTTCTGCTGGTCCTGCTGATTCTGCTGGTCCTGCGGGGCGGCCTCGTCGGGCGAGGCCATGGCCTGCGCGGTGAGGGGCACCGCCAGCGCCAGGGCGAGCAGCGCGGCGGTGGCCGTGGTCCGGGCAGGGGTCCGACGGCCCTTCGGGGTTCGCGCGGTTCTCGTCGGTCTGGCGGGTTCCGCGGGTCTCGCGGTTCCGGTGGTTTCCGTTGTGCCGCGTCTGCGTAGTCGCATCGCGTCTCCTGGGGTGTCCAGTGCGACGGGTGGGGGGCTGTGCTGTACGGCGTGCCTCGTGCCTCGTGCCTCGTGCCTCGTGCCTCGTGCCTCGTGCCTCGTGCCTCGTGCCTCGTGCCTCGTGCCTCGTGCCGACGGGCGTGCCGTACGCGCGTGCTGTGCGGGCATCGTGGCGCCGTGGCATGACCCGGTCAACGGTGATTCGGGTCAACCTCTCTGCCGCCTCGCCCTTCCCGTCGCCAGCCGCCAATCCGGCGTGCGTGCGGACAGGACTGCGCCGCGTCGGACAAGAAGGAGTCGTGGTCCGAGCCCCTACGGTGGACCGCAGAGAGTCATGGAGTGCCGGTCCGGCACCCTCCCCACCATTCCGGAAGGGCGATCCGCAGTGACAACAGCGACTTCCCCTCACGCGTTCTGGCTCGCCGGCCGCCCGGCCACCGGCGACAACACGCTCGATGTCACCTCGCCCTGGGACGGCCGCCATGTCGGCACCGTCAGCGTTCCCAGTGACGCCCAGGTCGAGGAGGCGGTGGCCGCGGCGGCCGCCGTGGCCGAGGAGTTCTCGGCCACGCCCGCACATGTGCGGGCCGCCGCGCTCGACCACGTGGTGACCCGCCTCGTCGAGCGCTCCGAGGAGATCGCGGCGCTGATCTCCGCCGAGAACGGCAAGCCCATGAAGTGGGCGCGCGGCGAGGTCGGCCGGTGTGTCTCCGTCTTTCGCTGGGCGGCCGAGGAGGCGCGCCGCTTCAACGGCGGCGAGGCCCAGCGGCTGGACTCCGACGCGGGCGGCGTGGGCCGTCTCGCCTACACCCGGCGCTTCCCCTACGGGCCCGTACTGGGCATCGCGCCCTTCAACTTCCCGCTCAACCTCTGCGCCCACAAGGTCGCCCCGGCCCTCGCCGTCGGCACCCCGATCATCCTCAAGCCCGCCCCGGCCACGCCCCTCTCCGGGCTGCTGCTCGGCGAGCTGCTGGCGGAGACGGACCTGCCCGAGGGCTCGTGGTCGGTGCTGCCCGTGCCCAACGACCGGATGCCGGACCTGGTGCAGGACGAGCGGCTGCCGATCATCTCCTTCACGGGCTCGGCCCCGGTCGGCTGGTCCATCCTCGACTCGGCGCCGCGCAAGCGCGTCACCCTGGAGCTGGGGGGCAACGGCGCGGCCATCGTGCTCGCCGACTTCGCCGACGAGGCCGACATCGACTGGGCCGCGCAGCGCATCGCGACCTTCTCCAACTACCAGGCGGGCCAGTCCTGCATCTCGGTGCAGCGCGTCATCGCGCACGAGTCGGTCTACGACCGGCTGCTGCCCAAGGTCGTCACGGCCGTCGAGGCGCTCCAGACGGGCGACCCGTCCGACCCGGCCACCGACGTCGGCCCGCTGGTGAGCGAGGAGGCGGCCAAGCGCGTCGAGTCGTGGGTGGAGGAGGCCGTCTCGCGCGGCGCGAAGCTGCTCACGGGCGGCAAGCGCGAGGGTGCCACCTACGCGCCGACCGTCCTGGAGGACGTCCCCGCCGACACCAACATCGGCTGCGAGGAGGTCTTCGGTCCCGTCATGTCGTTCACGCGGGTCGACAGCGAGGAGGCGGCGTTCGCCGCGGCCAACGACTCCAAGTACGGCCTCCAGGCGGGCCTGTTCACCCACGACATCCAGGCCGCCTTCCGCGCGCACCGCGCGCTGGAGATGGGCGGTGTCGTGGTGGGCGACGTCCCTTCCTACCGCGCCGACCAGATGCCCTACGGCGGCGCCAAGCAGTCGGGCGTCGGGCGCGAGGGCGTGCGGTTCGCGATGGAGGACTACACCTACGAGCGCGTCATGGTGCTGACCGGCCTGGAGCTGTAGCGGCGCGCGCGCCGCGCGCGGCGCACGCGGGACTCACAGGGACGCGCGGGGTCGGGCGGCACCCGTCAGGCAATCGACAATCGTTTTCATGTAGTCTGACGGTGTCCCCGACCCCGGAGGTTCCCGTGGCTGTCCCCAAGCGCAAGATGTCGCGCAGCAACACCCGTCACCGCCGCTCCAACTGGAAGGCGACGACCCCCGACCTGGTGCCGATCACCGTCGAGGGCCGCGAGATCAAGGTGCCGCGGCACCTCGTGCGCGCCTACGAGCGCGGGCTGCTGGGCCCCGAGGACTGATCCGCCCCTCCGTCCCTCCGGTCCCGTCGCCGGTTCGTGTCACGTCCCGCCGTGGTGCGGACCGGCGGCGTCTTGACGTTCTGTACCTACTGGTATGTACAGTGCGGCCATGACGCCCCGCGAGAGACCCGGACCCGGACCCGGACCCGTGAACGGGCCCGTGAAAGGCTCCGGCACCGCCGAGAAGCTGATCGAGGCGACCCGCGAACTCCTCTGGGACCGCGGCTACGTCGGCACCAGCCCGAAGGCCATCCAGCAGCGCGCAGGCGCGGGCCAGGGCAGCATGTACCACCACTTCAACGGCAAGCCCGACCTCGCGCGCACGGCCGTGCGCCGCAGCGCGGAGGCGATGCGCGCCACCGCGGCGGCCGACCTGGGCGGCGAGGGGAGCGCGTACGAGCGGGTGCGCGGCTATCTGCTGCGCGAGCGCGCCGTGCTGCGCGGCTGCCGCGTCGGCGGCCTCGCGCAGGACCCGGACATCGTCGCGGAACCGGCGCTGCGCGAGCCGCTGGAGGAGACGTTCGCCTGGCTGCGCGGGCGGCTGGCCGAGGTGCTCGAAGAGGGCCGCGCGAGCGGCGAGTTCGACGGCGCGCTCGACGCGCCGGGCACGGCGGCGGCCATCGTCGCCGTCGTCCAGGGCGGCTACGTCCTCGCGCGCGCCGCCGGCGACCCAGCGCCCTTCCGGCAGGCGGTCGAGGGACTGCTCGGCCTGCTGGACGCCCGCACCCGCTCCTGACTCGCACCCGCACCCGCACCCGCTCCTGAGCTTCCTGGAAGGGCCCGCCTCCGTGCATGCCATGCAGTACGAGATCACGCTGCCCGCCGACTACGACATGGGCGTCATCCGCCGTCGCGTCGCGGCCAAGGGTCATCTGCTCGACGGTCACCAGGGGCTCGCGCTCAAGGCGTACGCCATCCGCGAGCGCGCTGCGGAGAACGCGCCGGGGCCGCGGCAGCCCGTGAACCAGTACGCGCCCTTCTACCTCTGGGAGGGCCCGTCGGCGCTCACGGACTTTCTGCGCGGGCCCGGATTCCAGGGCCTGAGCGCCGACTTCGGCCGTCCGACGGTACGGAACTGGCACGGCCTCGGGCGCACGGACGGCCCGGCGAGGGGCGCCGTCCCCCGCGCCGCCGAGCGGCGCACCTGGGCGCTGCCTCCCGGCGAGGACGTGGGCGCCCACGCCGGGGCGGCGCTCGACGGGCTGCGGGAGCTGGCCCGTCAGCCCGGTGTGCACACGGCGGCGCTCGGGCTCGACCCGCACCGGTGGGAGCTGGTCCGCTTCGTCCTCCGCGACGGTATGACGGCGCCGGGCCAGGGCGAGAGCGAGGGCAATGGCGAGGACGCGTACTACGAGGTGCTGCACCTGTCCGAGGGGCCGGGCCTGTGACCCCCGCGGGGAGCGGCGGCCCGGCCGTCCGCACCGTGCTCGGCGACGTGCAGGGCGCGGCGCTGGGCGTGTGCGACGCGCACGACCACCTGTTCCTGCGCAGCCCGCGCCTGCCCGGCCAGGAACTGGCCGACCTCGAAGCGGCGGAGGCCGAGCTGCGCGGGTTCGCGGCGCTCGGCGGCCGGTCGGTCGTCCAGTGGACCCCGTACGGCATGGGCCGCCGCTCGGGCGCGCTCGTCGAACTCGCCCGCCGGACCGGGATCCATCTGGTGGCGGCGACGGGGCTGCACCAGGCCGCGCACTATGCGCCAGGTGCGTCGGGGGACGTGTCCGCGCGGGACCTGCCGGGGTACGGGAGCGACGATCCCTCGGAGGGGCTCGCGGAACTCGCCGACCTCTTCACCGAGGAGCTGACACAGGGCGTGCGCGGCGGGGTCTGCGGGGAGCGCGCCCGCGCGGGCCTCATCAAGGTCGCGGGCGGCCTCCACGGCCTGGACCCGCACGCGCGGCGCACCCTCGGCGCCGCGGCCCGCGCACACCACGGGACCGGCGCGCCCGTCGCCGTCCACCTGGAGGGCGGCACGGCGGCCCCGGACGTCCTCGCGCTGCTCTGTGGCGAACTGGGCGTCCCGGCGCGCAGCGTCCTCCTCGGCCACCTGGGCCGGTGCCCCGACACCGGTCCGCACCGCGAGGTGGCCGAGGCGGGCGCCTGGCTCGTTTTCGACGCTCCCTCGCGTGCCCACCACACCACCGACCGGCGCCTGTTCGACTCCCTCGCCGCGCTGGTCGAGGACGGGCACGGGGCGCGGCTGCTGGTCGGCGGCGACACGACCACGGCGGCGGCGCGCGGTGCCCCCGGCATGCCGTATCTGCTGCGGACGCTCCGGCCGCGCATGGAGCGCGAGTTCGGCCCGGAGCTCGCCGAGCAGGTCTTCGTCCGCAACCCGGCCCGCGCCTTCGCCGCCGACTGGGCCGATGTACCGGCCACACCGGTCCCCACAGCCCCGGCCGCCCCACCGGCCGACCCGGCCGCATGACCAAGCTGCTTCACGTCAGAACCGAACGGAAGAGGCCCAGCATGTTCGTCTTCGCGCAGCTCAGCGACATACACCTCGGTCACGACAAGGGGGACGGAGGCGTGCGGGCGCGGGAGCGGGCCGAGCGCGTGCTGCGGTACCTCGACGCGCTCCCCGGCGAACTGGACGCCGTCCTCCTCACCGGGGACATCGCCGACCACGGCGCTCCGGAGGAGTACGAGACGGCCGTCAAGCTGCTCGCGGGCTCGCGGCACGCGCCCCTGCTGTGCCCCGGCAACCACGACGCGCGCGGCCCCTACCGCGCCGCCTTCCTCGGCGGCGACCCCGCGGACACCTCGCCCGTCAACGAGTTCCATGTGCTGCCCGGCGCCACGTTCGCCATGTGCGACTCCAGCATCCCGGGGCGGGGCGACGGCTACCTCGACGACGGCACCCTCGCGTGGCTCGACCGGTCGCTGGCCGGGGCGCCGAAGGACCGGCCCGCTTTCGTCTGCTTCCACCACCCGCCGGTGCCGCTGCACGGCCAGTACGTCGACCCCATCAGACAGTTCGGCGAGGACCGCCTCGCCGAGGTCGTCGGACGGCACCCGCACGTCGCGGCCCTGCTGTGCGGCCACAGCCACACGCCCGCCGTGACCACGTTCGCCTCGCTGCCCCTCGTCGCGGCGCCCGGCGTCGTCTCCACGCTCCGCATGCCGTGGGAGGGGGCGGGCGAGGGGCCGCTCGACTACGCGCTGCCGCCGATGCTCGCCTTCCACGTGCACGACGACGAGGGGCGGCTGACGACCCACTTCCGGGTGGTGCCGTAACGGCGGCCACGGCCGGCACGGAGCCGGAGGGGGGCCGGAGGGGGGCCGGAGCGGGGCCGGAGCGGGGCCGGAGCGGGGCCCGGAGTAGCGCTTCCGTGTGCCCGGTGTGTGTCCGATGCGTGCCGGTACGCGGGTGTGCGGAACCGTCGGCCGGACGCGGACGTCTGCCGGGGAGGATTGCGCGGTGATCAAGCGTGGCAGGAGCCCCACGAGCACCATGCACCCCACAAGCAGCGCAGGACGGCCCGACGCGATACGTCGAACGCCGGGCGGCGAGAAGGCGGGAGCGGAGAGCGAGATGAGCGTGCCGGCACCTGAGCCCGCGGAGCGGGCGGACGCCACCGAGCTGGAGGAGATCCTCCGGGACATCGCGGCGAAGCTCGCCTCCGGAATGAAGCCGGGCTGGTCGGAGGTGACCATCGAGTGGACCGCGCTCTCCGGCGCTGGTCACCTCTCCTCCTGCTCGGTCGTGGACGACAGAGGGCGCAGCAGGGGCGCCTCCATCCCGCCCGACGTCAACGACCTGTGCGAGCGGCTGCGCGACGGCATGTACCGGGAGGGCGCGGGCACCTGGTTCACGCTGACCTTCCGGCTCTCGGGCGGCGGCGGCCGTACCGCCTACGACTACGAGGCGAGCTACGACTACGAGGGCAGGCCCAGCGAACTCTTCCGGCCCGAGAGCTACGCCCGTGACCTGCGACGCTACCCGCGCGACGACGCCCATCTGCCGGACTGGCTCCGCGAGCAGCTGCGCGGCCTCCCCAACGTCTACGGAGGCATCCACCTGGAACCGGGGCCCGATCCCGATCCGGGGCCCGACCCCGACCCCGATCCGGGTTCCGGTTCCGGCTCCGGTTCCGCCGGACCGGCCGCGCCCGTGCACACGGCGGGCGACGGAGACCCGCACGCGCCCGTCCCTGTGGACCTCCTCGCGGCGGAGCCCGTGGCGGCGCCGGAGGCCGAGGTCCTCGTGCCCACCCCGCGCGAGTTCGTCGAGGTCCTGCGCGGCGAGGGCTGGGAGGTCGGCGACGGCGAGTACCGGGGCGAGTTCACGTTCTCGAACGGCTGGGCGTCCTTCCAGACGATGTCGGGCCCGCGGCTCGTGCGCTTCGCCGGGCACGTCGATCCCGCGCGGTGGGACGAGCTGGAGGCGATGTTCGCCCGTACGGGATGGAACGTGGGCATCGACTTCCACGGCGAGGACGGCGAGGTCAGCCGCGAGATACTCGCGCGAGGCAGCGTCCGGGACACCGTCAGGGGCAACCTTCACGCGCCGGGCGGCGACTGAGGGGCGTCAGCGCATCCGCGCACCCCCCAAGGAGTCCCCGTGAGCCGCAGACACCCCACACCTGCCCCCACCACCCCCACCACGCGAACTGCCCGCACCCGCCGCGCCCTCGTCCTCGCGCCGCTCCTCGCGGCCCTCGGCCTCTTCGGCTCGCTCGCCGCGCCCTCCCAGGCGGCCCCGGCCTCCCCGGCGGCGGCCTGGGAGACCTGCGACCAGTGGGGCACGTGGCAGAACGGCGGCTACACCCTCTACAACAACATCTGGGGCCAGGGCGCGGGCTCCCAGTGCATCGCCGCCGACTCGGCCTCCCGCTGGACCGTGCGCGCCGACCACCCCAACACGGGCGGCGTGAAGTCGTACCCGAACGCCAAGTACGTCGTGGGCAGGCCCATCAGCGGGATCTCGACGCTGAACAGCACCTTCGACGTGACGGTCCCGAGCGCGGGCGCGTACAACACCTCGTACGACGTCTGGGACTCGGACTACCAGCACGAGATCATGATCTGGCCCAACTGGCACGGCGCCGTGGGACCCATCGGCGGGAAGGTCACCGACGTCAGCCTCGGCGGGCGCCAATGGGCCGTTTACAAGGGCTCCAACGGCAACAACAACGTCTACTCGTTCCTCGCGGCGCAGCAGACGAAGTCGGGCCGGATCGACATCAAGCCGGTGCTCGACTGGATCGTGCGCCAGGGCTGGATGCCTTCCAACGAGGTCATCGGCGACGTCCAGTTCGGCTACGAGATCACCTCGTCGTCCGGCGGCCTCGACTTCAGGACCAACTCCTTCGGCGTGACCGCGAACTGACCCCGGCCCCCGCCCGCCCCCTCTCCCCCCTGCGTACAGCGCCGCGCCTCGGGCCCTTCCCCCGTGTGGCCCGCGTCCGTTTCCCCCTGCGGAACGCCGGTCCCCTGTCCGGGGCGCGGCGAGCTGTACCGGAACGACGGTACGGCGCCCCCGTGCCCCCGGTCGTCAGCGCTCAGCGGTAAGAGGAACCCGTCCTTCTGCGGTATGCGGAGGGCCGCGTCGTACCAGCGCGGTAGGCGGGACCCCCGGCGTACAGCGCGACCGGTGGATGTTGGGCCCGGCACGGCGCGGTTACGCTGCGGCGATGGGGAGGGCATCCGGACTGACGGGGAGGGCATCCGGACTGACGGGGAGGGTATCCGGACTACGGCGCCGCGCGGACAAGGTGCCGTCCTGGGCCTACGACACCGCCGTCGCGCTGGCGATCACCGTCGTCAGCGTCCTGCTCGGACACGACAACGTGCCCGTCGGCTGGCACGGCCTCGACACCCGTGGCACCCTCCTGACCTGCGCCGTCAACCTCCCGATGGCGGCCCGTCGCAAGGCGCCGCTCGCGCTGGCCCTCGGCTCCTACGCCGTGTGGACCACCTACATCGCCCTCGACTACTGGCCCGTCGTCAACACCCTGGGCCCGCTCCTCGCCCTCTACACCGTCGCCTCCCTCCGCCCGCTGCGGCAGACGGTGCTGTGCGCGCTGCTGCTCGCGGCGATCTGGAACTACGCGGGCACGACGGGCGCCGAGGCGAGCCCGGCGACCGTGCTGGGCCAGAGCCTCCTCTACACCGTCGTCATCTGCGGCTTCGGCAGGCTCGCGGGGAAGGCGGCGCGGCGCAGCGTGCGGCTGGCCGAACTCGCGGAGCAACTGCGGCGCGAGCGCGCGGCGGGGGAGCGCAGGGCGGTGGCCGAGGAGCGGGTGCGCATCGCGCGCGAACTGCACGACGTCGTCGCCCACCACATGTCCGTGATCTCCGTCCAGGCAGGCCTGGCCGACTACGTCTTCCGCTCCGACCCGCCCACCGCGCGCGGAGCGCTGGCCACCATCGCGGAGACCTCGGGCGAGGCGCTGGCCGAGCTGCGGCGGCTGCTGGCCGTGCTGCGCGTCGACGAGAACGGCGAACTGACGGGCGGCGACGAGGCGTACGTACCGGCCCCGGGCCTGGACGGCCTCGGAGAGCTGGCCGCGCGGGTGCGCAAGGCGGGGGTGCGGGTGCGCCTCACCGTCACGGGCCGGGTGCGCGAACTGCCGCCCGGCGTGGGCCAGTGCGCCTACCGCGTCGTCCAGGAGGCCCTCACCAACGTCCTCAAGCACGCCCGCGCGGCCACCGCCGAGGTCACCGTGGGCTACGGGGCACGGCAACTGGAGGTGACCGTCACCGACGACGGAACCGGAAGCCAGCCCACCGCGAGAACCGGCCACCACGCCGCCGACGTCCCCGTGAGCGGCGGCGGTCACGGCTTGATAGGCATGCGCGAGCGCGCCAGGATCTACGGGGGTTCGCTGACGGCGGGCCCCAGGGCCGGCGGCGGGTACGAGGTGCGGCTCACCCTCCCCGCCTGACGGCGGAGTTGCGGGGTTACGGGGTTGCGGGGCCGGCGGGGGGAGACCACAGCGATGGCGACCAGGGTGCTCGTCGTCGACGACCAGGTGCTCATACGGGCCGGGGTCGCCGCACTGCTCCGCGCCGCGCCCGGCATGGAGGTGGTCGGGGAGGCGTCCGACGGCGAGGAGGCGGTGCGGCTCGCCGGGCGCGAACGGCCCGACGTCGTCCTGATGGACATCAGGATGCCCGGGGTCAACGGCATCGCGGCCACCGCACGCATCCTGGAGGCGGCCGGCGAACCCCGCCCGCGCGTCCTGGTGCTGACCACCTTCGACCTGGACGAATACGTCTACGAGGCGCTGCGCGCCGGGGCCAGCGGCTTCCTGCTCAAGGACACGGGACCGCAGCGGCTGCTGGCGGCCGTCGCCGCCGTGGCGGAGGGGGACACGCTCTTCGCGCCGAGCGTCACCCGACGCCTGGTCGAGGCGTACGCGCGGCGCCAGGACCCGGAGCACGCGGCGCCGCCCGAGGTGCTGGAGGCGCTGACGGGACGGGAGACCGACGTGCTGCGGCTGGTGGCCGGGGGGCTCTCCAACCCGGAGATCGCCGACCGGCTCGTCATCACCGAGTCCACCGTCAAGACCCATCTCAACCGCACCATGGCCAAGCTGAACCTCGGCAGCAGGGCGCAGGCGGTGGTCCTCGCGTACGAGACGGGACTCGTCACTCCGGGCCATTCCGTCTCGTCCCGCACGCCCGGTCGGCCCGGACACTGATCCGTGGGAGCGGTGACGGTGAGGGGGCGCGGGCGGTGAGGGGGCGCGGGCGGTGACGGCGCGTCACCTCGCGGCGGGCGCCGGGCCCGTGCTGGCCCGCACCGTCAGCTCGGGCGGCAGCAGCTCGACCCGGTCCGCCAGGTCCTCGCCGCGCTCCCTCGCCCCGCTCCGCGCCATCACCAGGTCCACGGCGCGCCGCCCCATCTCGTGCGCGGGCACCGCGACGGAGGTGAGGGGCACGGACGCGTCCGTTGCGACCTGTTCGGGGCACACGGCGAC
>NZ_JBSHAO010000074.1:0-35467 GCF_053611545.1 Streptomyces sp. NPDC054796
TTCTTTTGTTTTACAGACCCTGGGGTCGGGGGGGTGCGTGGGTGTTTTTGAGTCCGTGTGGGGGGGGGCGCCGCCCGGGGTAAACCCCTTCTCGCGGGCAGCGCCGCCCCTTCCGTTCCGCGCCGCGCGGCGCCCCTCGCCCCCGTCAGCGGCAGGTCTCACCAGGCGAGGGCGACGCGGTGGGCGAGCCGCTTCCCGAGGGGGAGGCGGACGGCGAGGGCGAGCCCGGAGAGGACTCCGGGCTGCTGGGCGAGGGGCTGCCCGTAGGGGAGGGGCACGGCGGCTCGGAGGGGTCGGGGCTGCCCGGGTCCCCGCTCTCCGAGGGGGTGGGTTTCGGCGGCTTCGGGGCGGGGGAGTCGTCGCCGGGACGCTGCGGGCCGCCGCCGGAAGAGCCGCCTCCGCCCGACCCGTTCCCGCCCGACCCGGCGCCCCTGCCTCCGCCTCCGCCTCCGCCGCCGTTCCCGCCCGCGTGCCCGCGCTCGTGCGCGCCGGAGCCCTTGCCGCCCCGGGGACGTTCGGCGGGCCGTTCCTCGTTCCCCGCGCCCGCCGACGTCGGCAACGGCCCCTGCCCGTCGGGCACCTCGCGGACGCCCTCGCGGTAGAAGGCGTACCAGGACAGCACCGTGCGCAGATAAGCGCGGGACGCGTTGTAGCTGAGGACCGCCGCCTCCAGACCGGCCCGCGACGTCAGATCCCGGCCGCCCGCGCACAGATAGCGGCCCGCGGCGAGGGCCGCATCGTAGATGTTCGCCGGGTCCTCGCGTCCGTCCGCGTTGCCGTCGGAGCCCCAGCGCGCCCAGGTGGAGGGGATGAACTGCATCGGGCCGACCGCGCGGTCGTACACGCCGTCCCCGTCCCACCGCCCGCCGTCGGTGTCCGTGATGCGCGCGAACCCGTTCCCGTCGAGCACCGGCCCGAGGATGGGCCGCAGCGTGGTGCCGTGCGCGTCGACGGCGCCGCCGCGTGCCTGCCCCGACTCCACCTTGCCGATGGCGGCGAGCAGTTCCCAGCGCAGGCCGCACCCCGGCGCCGAGGCGGCCAGTGCCCGCTCGGCCCTCCGGTACGCGTCCAGCACGGTCGCGGGGATGCCCGACTGGCTCGCCCTGTCAGCGCCGGGCGACCAGCCCGGCGTGCCCGGAGAGAGCGCCGGGGACTCCAGGGGCGGGAGTTCCGTGTGGTACGAGTCGTCGCCCTGCGCACCGTCCCGTGCGCCGTCCTCGCCGGGTGCGGAGTCGGCGCGTACGGAGCCGCTTCCCTCGTCGCCGAACCCGTCAGGTGCCTGCGAGGCGGTGAGCGCGGCCATCGCCGCCGTGGCCAGCGCGGCGGCGCTGACTCCCCTGCGCAGCCTGCCCGTTCGCCGACGCACCCCCCTGGCCGCCGCGTGCCGTCCCCGGTACCGCGTCATGAGCCGACCTCCCTCTTCCTCGCCTCGTCCTCACCCTGGAATGCGCAGTCGTGCGGCCGTTCCACGGATCTTGCGCGGATCTTTCGCGGCACGACGTTACGAGCGGGTAATGTGCGGTGCAATGCGTCCCCCGGCCGAATGGGACCGCTCCGCAATGCCGGGGTATTTCTTGTTCGCGCGGCGACAAGGAACCGCTATTCCTTTGTACTGAAGTGAGCAAGGACAGGGGTGCGCGGAACATCTCCCTGGCTACTCCTCATGCGAGGGTGAGCACGACCGCCTTTTTTCTGTGCGCGAGGTGCTGTGTTCCGGGGCGCGTTGGCCTATGTTGCGTACCGGACATCACATGTCATCCGTATTTCGGAGTGCTGTCACCACCCCGGTGCCCCCACGGCACCACTTCGCCGACGCACCACGTCGGTCCACCGGCATGCACGGCCGTGCCCGGCCGGACGTCCGCACCGTCCGGAGCCGACCAGTGCCCAGGAAGCAAGGGGAGAGCATGACCAGTGCGACAGAGGCAACCGAACTGAACGGGCTCACCTTCGACGGCCCGGCAGCGCCCGGCACCCCCGGCGCCCTCGGCGGGACGTCCGGTGCGGGCGGCCCGAGCGGCATGGGCGGCCTGAGCAGCATGGGCGGCTTGAGCGGGGAGCTCGGCACCATGGGGCGGCTCCCGCCCGAGTTCGCCGCCATCATGCGCCCCGAACTCTCCAGCCTCCTGCTGGAGATCTACACCGAGATCCGCCGCACCATCCCCGAGTACGGCCCCGTCCTCGCGGGCCCCTACGGCCGCTCCATCCAGCTCGCCGTCGAGCAGAACCTCGTCACCTTCGTCGACAAGCTCACCTCGCCCACGGCGCCCTCGGCCGAACGGCGCGACAAGATGTGCCGCAGGCTGGGCCGTTACGAGGCGTACGAGGGCCGCAGTCTCGACTGCCTCCAGGCGGCGATCCGGCTCGGGGCCCGGCTCGGGCTGCGCCGCGCGCAGAAGGTCGGCCGCCGCTACAACCTGTCGCCCGCCGTCCTCCTCACCTTCGCCGACGCGCTCTTCGGCTACGTCGAGGAACTGGTGAGCGTCGCCAGGGAGGGCTATCTGGAGGCCAAGGCCGAGCTGGAGGGCGGCCAGGACATCTTACGAAGACGGCTCCTCCAGCTCATCCTCGCGGGCGGCACCGTCGCCCACGCCTCCCTCGCCGAGCTGTCCGACCAGACCGGCTGGCCCCTGCCCGACGAGGTCACCCTCGTCGCCGTCAGCCCCGACGCACGCCCTGAGCGGGGCACCCTCTCCGGGGACGTGCTCGCCGACATCGACGGCGCCGAGCCGCACTTCCTCATCCCCGGCCCCGTGGACGCCGACCGGCGCACCGTGCTGGAGGCGGCGCCCGACGGGATACGGCTCGCCGTGGGCCCCACCGTGGCCAGGGGCGAGGCAGCGCAGTCGCTGCGCTGGGCGCGGCAGACACTGGGGCTCGTCGAGTCGGGAGTCCTGGAGGAGCGGCCCGTCACCTTCAGCGAGAACCATCTGATCACCCTCTGGCTCCAGTCCGACGCCGCGCTGCTCGACCAGCTCGCCAAGCGCCAGCTCGCCCCGCTCAGCGATCTGACGAGCAATCAGCGCGAACGGCTCGTCGAGACACTGGAGGCGTGGCTGGCCACCCGCGGCAACGCCGTACGGATGGCGGAGCTGCTGCATCTGCACCCGCAGACGGTGCGCTACCGGCTGCGCGGCCTCGACCGGGCCTTCGGCGACCTCCTCAACGACTGGGACCACCGCTTCGCCACCGAGGTGGTGCTGCGGGCCCTGCATCTGCGCGAGCGCTCCGCGCTTCCCCCGCGATCCGCCGCCGCCGACGGGGGCGCGTCACCCCGCACCGAGACCCGCACCGAGACCCGCACCGAGCCCCGCGCCGGTCACCACACCGGACCCCCGCAGCCCCCGCCCTCCCTGACGGGGCACGCGGAGGACGTCACCCGGTAGCGGGCGACACCCTCAAGGGGCCGCCCTCAACAGGGGGCCCTCAAGAGGACGGCATCACCCCGGCCAGCAGCCGCGCCGTGGCCTCGGGGGCCTCCACAGGGAAGTGGTGGCTGCCGAGGTCGGTGAGCACGATGTCGAGGCGGTCCCCGTAGCGGTCCACCGCCTCGCGGGCGACCAGGTCGCGGATGGCGAACACCGTGACCGGCTGCGCCGTCGCACGCAGCGCCGCGTCCATGTCCCAGCGCACCAGCCCCTCGATGGCACGCAGCCCCGCCGGCTGCCTGACCTTGACCATCTTCTCGAAGTACGCCTCCACGAGGGCGGGGTCGGTGCCTGCCGGTGAACCTCCCTCGACGAGGCCCCGCACCCCTCGGGCGAAGTCCTCGCGGAACACGCGCACCACCGCCTCGGTCCGTTCCTCGCTCAGCGCGGGGAAGAGGGACAGATAGTGCAGCGCGTCGAGTGCGACCACATGGGTGACCGTGTCAGGGAGCAGCCGTGCGGTCTCGACGGCGACAGCGCCGCCGAGGGAGTGCCCGGCCACGACCGCCGAGTCCACCGACTCGGCCTCCAGCACGGCGGACACGTCGCGCGCGAACTCCTCCATGGTCCAGACGTCCCGCGTCGAGCGCGACTCCCCGTGCTCGGCGAGGTCGATCGCGAGGACGCGGTGGTGCTCGGGCAGCTGGGCGGTCACCGCGTCGAAGTCGCCGCGGTCGCGCGCCCAGCCGTGGACGAGCGCCAGGACGGGCCCGTCGGCCGGGCCGCTGGCCGTGTACCGGATCGCCGTGTGGTCCGCTCGCCGAACCGTGCGGTTCTTCTTGATCCTGCCGGTGGTCGTCATGGTGTCTCCGTGAGTCCGGTGTGCTGACGGGCCGTATGTATCGGTCGGTGTGCGGGAACCGGTGCGGGTGACTCAGCCGCACGGTGCCACGACGGCGCGGCGCCGCCGCGCCCGTATCCGGTTCAGGCGCAGGAGGAGGGCGGCGAAGGTGATCAGCACGATCGCCAGCGCGTAGATCCCGGTGGCGGTGCGCAGCCCCAGCGCGGTGACGGCGATTCCGCCGAGCACGGCGGGCACGCTGTTCCCCAGGTAGCTGATGACGTTGGCCAGGGCGAAGACCGCGCTGCGTTCGTGCGGCCCGGCGACCCGGGCGAAGGTGCCGAACGTTGCCAGGACCGACGCGCCGAAGCCGAGGCCCGCGACGAGGGTGCCGGCGGCGGCGAGCGGGAGGATGTCCTCCGTCACCCCGGCGAGCGACATCAGGGTGCCGAGCCCGAGCAGCGCTGACGAGGGCGCCAGCAGCCGGGACGCGGGGCGGGAACGGAGGAGGAAGACCGCGAGCGCCCCGGTGCCCGCCAGGAGCGTCACGACGACGCCGCCGATCAGATGGTTCCGCAGCCCCAGCAGTTCGGCCGCGACGGACGGGCCGAGCGAGAGGTACATCCCGGCCAGGGCCCAGGCGGCGATCATCGCCGGTATCACCGGGAGGATGTCGGCGCGCAGGTGCGGTGGCATCGCGACGCGCGGGCGCAGGGAGGCGAGGGCCCCGGGGCGGCGGAGCGATGTCTCCGGCAGGAGGGCCACACCCACCGCGGCCAGCAGCATTCCGCCGAGCAGCAGGGCGTAGACCAGCCGAGTGGGCGCGGGGCCGAACTCCACCAGCACACCGCTGCCGAGCGCACCGAGGGCGAGCCCGGTCAGGGGTGCTACCGAGGTGACGACGCCCGCCCGCCCACGTGACGGTTCGAGATCGGCGAGGGTGGCGCTCAGCGCTGTCGTCGCCGCTCCGGTCGCGATGCCCTGGAGCACGCGGGCGGCGGAGAGCACGAACACGTTCCCCGCGGTCAGGAACAGGACGAGCGCGGCCACCTCCAGCCCGATCGCCGCCGCGAGCACCGGTCGTCGGCCGAGATGGTCCGACAGCGCTCCGACGACGAGCAGCGAGCCGAGCAGACCGAACACGTAGAGGGCGAAGACGACGGTCAGCACCCACGCGGTGAACTGCCACTGCTGCTGGTAGATCACGTAGAGGGGGGACGGGGCGCTGGAAGCGGCGAGGAAGAGCACGAGGACGGCGCCCACGAAGGGGAAGGCGCCCTTCCGTGGCGCGCGGCGCGGACCGCCGACGGGCGCTGCGGTGGCGGGCGGTGTGGTGGTGGACGGTGCGGTGGCGGAGAGTTCCGTAGGCATGCGAACCTCGCAGTGATCGTTGCGTTAGTGGTGAGAACGTACCACAAACGCAGCGATCACTGCGCTAAAAATGCAGTGATCAGTGCAATAATGGACGCATGCCCGCTCCGACATCCCCTCCGTCCTCCACTGGCGGTCAGTCCGGCAGTCACACCGGCGGTCCCACTGGCAGCCGCCCGGGCGGCCGGTCGGCCCGGGTCCGCGCGGCCGTCCACCGGGCCGTCGAGGAACTGGTCGTCGACGGGACCGGCGAAGGACTGACCATCCCGGTCGTGGCCGCCCGCGCCGGCGTGCACGCGACCACGGTCTACCGCCGCTGGGGCTCCGTCGGCGAACTGCTCGCCGACGTCGCGACCAGCCGCTTCTCCGGCGACATCGTGGTGCCGGACACCGGAAGCCTGCGCGGGGACCTGGAGCGCTACGCGTCCGATCTCGCGAAGGACCTCGGCGACCCGGACACCCTCGCCCTGGTGCGGGCCACCATCGGCACGGGCGGGGAGCAGGGCGCCGCCGCGTGCCGCGGGGAACGTCAGCGGCAGCTCGAAGCCATCCTCGAACGGGAGCGGGCCCGGGGCGAAGAGCCACCGAGCCCGGAACGCACCACGGACGCCGTGCTCGCTCCCCTCTACTACCGGGCCGTCTTCACCGACGACCCCCTCACCCCCGACTGGACCCGCGGCCTCGTGGCGCACCTGCTGGCGGACTGAGTGCCACGGGATCCGGCGAAGGTGCCCTCTCACGCGGGCCGGTGCGGGTCCTCGTCCTCGGGGGCGTGCTCCCGGAGCGTGATCGCCCCGGCGGGGCACGCACCGGCTGCCGTGCGCGCGGCCGTGCGGCGCGGGGCGGGCGGCTCGGCGTCCAGCAGGAGCACGAGGCCGTCGTCGAGGTCCTGGTCGAAGACCTCGGGGGCCGTCAGCGCGCACATCCCCGCGCCGATGCAGCGCTCACGGTCGACGTCGACGCGCAGACGCGGTGTCGTCACGACTCCTCCCTGTCCCAGGTGACGGGGAGGCTCTTCACCCCGTAGATGTCCGCGGTCTCCGGGCGCAGCTCGACCTCCTCGGCCGGTACGGCGAGACGCAGCGTGGGAAAGCGGTCGAGCAGCGCGCGGAACGCGACCCGCATCTCGACGCGGGCCAGTTGCTGCCCCAGGCACTGGTGGATGCCATGGCTGAAGGCGAGGTGCCCGTCCTGCTCCCTCCGGAGGTCGAGCACATGGGGATCGGCGAAGCGCTCCGGGTCACGGTTGGCGGTGTGGTACGACAGGACGACCGTCGTCCCGGCCTCGATGCGCCGGCCGCCCAGCTCGACGTCCTCCAGTGCCGTCCTCATGAACGTCTTGGCGACGCTCAGATACCGCAGCAGCTCCTCCACGGCGCCCTCGGTGAGCGAGGGATCGTCGCGCAGCGCGGCCAGTTGCTCCGGGTTCTGGAGCAGCGCGAAGGTGCCGAGGGCGAGCATGTTCGCTGTGGTGTCGAACCCGGCGGCCAGCAGGACCAGGCTGATGCCCTTCAGCTCCTCGTCCGTCAGATCGCTGTCGGTGAGTTCGCTGAGCACGTCGTCGGTGGGGTGCGCGCGCTTGGCGGTCACCAGCTTCGCGAGGTACTCCTGGGTCGCGGTGTAGGCCGCTATCAGCTCCTCGTCGCTCGTCTCCCCGCCCATGAAGGTGTCGATCTGCTCCTGGAAGGAGCCCCGGTCCTCGTACGGCACGCCCAGCAGTTCGCAGATCACGATGGTGGGGATGGGCTTGGCGAACGCGGTCACCAGGTCCACCGTAGGGCCGGCCTTCTCCATGCCGTCCAGGCAGTCGGCGGTGATCTCCTCGATCCGCTCGGTGAGCAGCCGCATCCGCCGCACGGTGAACTTGCCCGCGAGCGGCTTGCGGTAGCGGCGGTGCTCCGGGTCGTCCATGAGGAGGAACTCGCCGGGAGGCGCCGGGGGTACCTCGAAGTCGACCACGTTCAGGAGGTCCTTGCGCGAGCTGAACCGCGGGTCGGCCAGGACCGATCTGACGAGGTCGTATCCGGTGATCAGCCAGCCGGTCTGCCCGCCGGGGTGGGTGAAGCGGCTGAGGGGTGCGTGCTGACGGGCCTCGGTGAGCTCGGCCGGAGGGTCGAAGGGGCAGCCCGGCCGGCGCTCTGTCGGCAGGGTTGCGATGGTGTGGACGGGCTCACCCATGACCATTCCTCTTCTCGCGATATGACGTGTTTAAGGTGCTCGAAAGCTACGTTGCATTCAGGGTGAGGTCAATCAATCACAGGGCGTTCCAAGGGCATTCTCCCAGGTGTGCGCCCCAATTTTGATGCAATGGCGCTGCAAGTGAATGCAACGGCTCGTTGCAATGAGTGGTCACGAAGGCAATGCCGTCGGCCTACGTGCGGTCCGGCGCGAGCTGCTTCCACCACCAGGCGACGCTCGGGTAGGGCAGTGGTCCGGGTGAGGGGTCCGAGGGGTGCTCCGCCCAGCCGGGACGGGTGCCGTCGCCCTCCCCTGAGGGCGGGCCGGACTCACGCATGAAGTGGTAGCGGTGGACGCCGAAGCTCCACTCCAGGTTTCCTCGCACCACGTGGCCGAGACCGGTGAGGTAGGCCCGCAGCGGATCGCTCGCGTGAGGCATGAGCTGCTCCCGCAGCCGGAGAAGCAGCGCCGAGGTGCGGTCCCGGACGGCGACGGTGCGCCTCAGCGCTTCCTCGGGAGAGCAGCCGTGCGCTGCACGCAGCACATTGATCATGTCCTGGTCTCCTGTGGGCTCCAACAGTCCCTTGTCGCGGGATACCAGGTCGTTGTCGAGAGCGGCTGTTCCCGAGGCCGCTTCGGTGGCTGCCCGCACGGCCGGGGAATCCTTCTCCGCCTCGGGAATCTCGTCGCCGTTGACGAGTTCCATGAGGGTGAGGACCATTCCGCCTCCGGCGTCCTGAATGCGCATCGCCAGGTAGTCGTCCGGGCAGGGCAGCACACCACGCCGGTGGTTGCCGAGATGCCACAGGGCGCCGAAGAGGAGCTTCCTGACTTCGTGGATCCAGCGCGTCACCTGCGTGGGAGTGCAGTCGCGGTGGAAGAACGCCGCCACGTCGTGTGCCGCCGCGACGAACGGGTCGGCACCGGCGGGCACGTGATAGTCCGGCCATTCGATCGCGGTCATGATGCGCCCCGCCAGCTCGGCGAACTGTCCGGACCCGCCGCGGGTGTACGTGGTTTCGCAGTGGTCGTCGAGGGTGAATGCCAGGTAGTTGAAGCACACGGCCTTGAGGAAGCGCTCCGGATGACCGGCTCGGGCGGCGCACCGTCCGAAGAACTCGGGCGTGTTCGTCTTCAGCGTCCAGTCGCGGCGTTCCGCGGAGTCGCAGAAGCCGAAGTGGTCCATCCACGCGATGGCCTCGCTCTCGACGCTGTCCGTGTACGGGCTGCGGGCGAGTTCGAAGGGGCAGTACAGGGGAGGCAGGCCAGGTGCGGGAGCCGCCTCCAGGGTGGTGTCCGGCATGTGAACGTCCTCGGATACGACGGGGGTACGGGTGCGTTCACCACACCGTGACGGCGCGTACGGCGGAAGCCCTCACCGGCAGCCCGTCACGTGAACACGGTGAACGCCCGCACCCGCGGCCTCCGTCGGCGACGCGGCAGCGCCGGATTCCGCCTCCCGCTTTCACCGCATTCAACAGCGCGGCCATCGGCGTCGGCTTCCGGGTCTGCTGGGAGGGTAGTCAGAGCAGGCACGCGGTTCATGCGGACTGGAGCTTTCATGGGTAACCCGACAGGCCGGTCAAGAGTGCCGAAGTACATTGAAGAGGCGACCGAGGAGCTTGAATTACTACAGGGCCGGATAACTCGGCTCCGGCAACACCTTTTGGCGGTCTCACACGATCCGTGCGTGAACAACACGTCACCCACCGGAAATTTACCTTCCTCCCCGCCGACGCCTCCTCCTCGTCCTTCGGAGGAGTTCGCGAGTCTCACCCAACGGGAAGCGGAAATACTGACCCTCCTCTCGCAAGGACTCACGAACCGTAAGATCGCCCGCAGGCTCAGCATCGCCGAACTCACGGTGAAGAGCCATATGCGGGTGATCTTCCTCAAGCTCGATGTGGAAGACAGGACGCAGGCCGCGCTGAAGGCCGCACTCGCGTCGAAGCCCCGGCTGAACGGAGACGTCCTGAACCTGAACGGAGACGCGCCGAAGCGGTTCCGCTGAGGCATCTGCCCGCCTCCCGGCAGGCTCAACGCACGTTGCCGTAGAGGTAGTGGGTCCGGTCCGCCAGGATCTCGCGGCTCCAGGCATCCATGCCGGCCGCGTCCATGGAATCCCAGCACGGGGTGTGTTCGACCTGGTGATGTCCCAGCCGCCGGCCGAGGTCCACGCAGCGTTCCCCCTCGGCGGCGCGCACCGCGCCGTACTCCGCCAGGCCCTCCTCCAGCGAGCCCCCGCCGCCGAGGACTGCCCCCGCCGCCCGGGCGTCCTCGACGGCCCGGGTGACACCGCTGCTCGCGTGCGGGCGTGAGACGCATCCGGCATCGCCCGCGAGCAGCCTCCTGCCTCCCGCGTAACTCGGCACGGCGAGGTCGCACACAGGTTGCAGCGAGAGCTGCCCCTTGCCGACGGAGGCGACGGCACGGGCCCACAGAGGGGGCAGAAGGCGGCCCATCAGCCGGTGGAAGCGGCGGGCGTAGCGCTCCTTCACTCCGGCGTGATGGGAGACCGGCGGGCGGACGAGCCCGCACTCGGCTCCTCTTGTGTAGATGACCCAGTTCAGCCGGCGGTCCCAGGCACCGGACGCCCCCTGTGCGGACGCGTCCGCACAGGGAATGACGTAGAAGACCGCGTGTCCCCCCGGGAAGCACACCGTGGCCCAGGCGTCGGTCATCAGACCGGCGAGTTCGCGGGCCGCTCCGGCGGCCATCGTGACGGTGCCACGCCAGGCCACATACTCCGGGTGGTGCGCCACCGTGTCCGGGTACAGGGACTGCCGGACGATCGAGCGGTAGCCGTCAGCGCCGACCACCGCGTCGAAGGTGCGCCTGGCGCCGTCGGCGAACGTCAGCTCCACACCGTCGGGGAGGGTGCGGACAGCGGTCGTATGACGGCCCGGGTGGTATCGGCCCTCGGGGACGCGGTCGCGCAGGTTCCGCCACAGAACGGACCAGTTGGTCGCCACTCCGTGGCTCGGCTGCCGCCACACGATGCGGCCCTTCTCCGACATGCCGTCCCGGACGATCCACAGCCGCTCCCGCGTGGTCACGGCCGGGAAGCCGGCATCGACGTAGTCGTTGTCGGCCATGCTGTCGGCCAGTGGGCCCGGGATCGCGATGCCCGCCCCCCGGTCGCGCAGCTCTCCGGTGCTGCGCTCGTAGATCTCGGTGTCGTATCCGGCGCGGCGCAGCGCTGTCCCCATGGCGCATCCGGCGATGCTGCCGCCGATGATGCCGATCCTGCCGCCGCTCATGCCTTCCTCTTCCGGGGTGCTCGGAGTGCCCGGAGTGCGAGCGGAACCGGAACCGGAACCGTCTGCCGCTGCCGGTGAAGGGACCCGGTCATGTCACTTGTACTTCCGGTCGAACGTCTCGTCCCGTTCGAAGAACCGGATCTCCGGGGGCGCGGTGAAGAGCGGGTCGACGCGCCCGCGCCAGCCCGTCCGCTCCTCGGACACACTGAACGCCCGGTAGTCGTCCATGGCCTCCCACTGGACCACGGCGAGCATCCGCTCGGGCTCCGCGGTGTCCTGGCCCACGAAGACGTCGTGGCAGCCGTGGTGCTCCCTCAGCATCGCGGCGCCGTGGGGGCGGGCCTCGGCCAGGAACTGTTCTTCCTTGCCGGGCCGCACATGGAAGGTGACCTGTTCGATGATCACGGGTGTTTCCTCTCTTCTCGGTGGTGCTGGACCAGGGGTGTGCCTTCGGGGAGGAGCTGGTATCCGCCGCCCAGATGCAGGGCCCGCAGCGGCTCGTGCCGCAGGCCCGTGAAGACCTCCTGCGCGTAGTGCAGCGGGAGCGGCGGTGTTCCGGGTTCGTTCCTGACGTGGTGCCCGTTCCAGGAGACCCGCCAGCGGACGGTGCCGGTGCCGGTGTCGTCGGACGGGGCTTCGCTGAGCGCGTGGAAGACCGCCCCCTCGTGTTTCCCCGTCCCGGGTGCGAAGGCGGCGCTCTCTCCGGTCAGGCTCTCCACGGCGCCGACCAGCGCGACGTCGATGACATCCGCGGCGAGCGCTGAGGCGCCGGCCCACATGGCCTCGCCGTAGGCGCTGCCCCGGCCCGAGAACGCCTTCGCCGGACCGGAACACCGCAGGAGCGAGGAAAGCCGCCCCGGCAGGGAAGGCCACCAGCTCAGGGCCATGGTGCTGCCGCACCTGTCCGGGCCGACACCGTCGACGAGCTGACGGACCTGGTCCACGAGCGTGGTGCAGCCCGCGAGCCGTGAGGCGACGTAGATGCCGACGCGGTCCGGAGGAGTGCCGTCCAGGCGCGCCCGGCATGCCGCCGCCGAGGTGTAGGCGACGGGCAGGACGCGATGGCTGTCGCGCGTGATCGGCCGGGGAACACCGTCCCACTCCGACGGGTCCGTGGGGAACGCCGCCGCGTCAGGGGGGAGCAGACAGCGGCCGGCGTCGATGCGGCAGCGGACGGGGAGGAGCATCACCTCACCGCCTTCAGCACGATGGCGGTGTGGCCGCCGCCGAAGCCCGCGGCGAACTTGAGGACATGTGTGGCCCGGTGGCCCAGAGCGGTGTCGGTCACCAGGTTCACATGCGGGTACTGAAGCGTCGTCGCGGTGGTGTTCGCCACGGGGGCCATGAGGCCCCGCTGGAGGAATCCGACGACGCCGACCGTCTCGACCAGTCCGCTCGCGCCCATGGAGTGTCCCAGCGCGCCCTTCTGGGCCGTGGCGGGCGGATGCCTGTCGGGGAAGAGCGCGGCGTACGCGGCGGCCTCCGCCCTGTCGTTGAGGGGAGTGCAGGTGGCGTGCAGGTCGACGGCGTCGATGTCGTCGGCGGAGAGGCCGGATGCGGCGAAGGCGGCATGCGCCGCGTGGATGCTCTCGGCTCCGTCCGGGCTCATCGAGAGGCCCCCGTGCGACGACTGGACCGAGGCCCAGCCGCCGATCTCGGCGAGTGCCGCCCTGCCCGCGGCGCGCGCCGCTTCGGGTGTCTCCAGCAGGACCGCGGCGGCTCCCTCACCGAGCGCCATGCCGTCGCGTTCCTCGGACAGGGGCGCGAGCAGGCTCTCCGGCGGTCCGGCCCTGGTCGTGTGGGCGCGGATGGAAGCGAAGGCGGAGTGGACGGAGGGAGTGACACAGGATTCGGCCGACACGACCAGCACCCGGCTGGTCTCGGTCTGCTCCAGCAGGTCGGCGGCCATGCCGAGCGCGTCGAGACTCGACGTGCAGGCGACGGACACGTTCAGGACGGGGCCGTCCGTGCCGTACTCGGCGTGGATCGCGTCGGCGATGTGGGCGAAGTGCCACCACTCCTCTGGCACCGTCTGCTCGTGTGCGATGAACTCCTCCCACTCGGCGACGGGGCCCAGGATGGTCGCGGTGACCACGGCGGTGTCACGCAGCTCGGCATCGGTGAGCCCGGCCGACAGCACCGCCTCGCGTGTGGCGTCCATCGCCAGTGCCTCGTACCGGGGCCGCCCGTCCGGCTGACGGAACGCACGGACTCTGGCGCCCACGGGGACGGGTGTGGGGAAGCTGCCCTGCGCGGGAGCGTCCTCGACGAGCGACTTGCCCGTCAGGAGGGTGTCGCAGTGTTCCTTCCATGTGTGACCTGCGGGGGAGAGCACACCGACGCTGGTGATCTGGGGCCTGCTCACTGTTCCTCCTCGGAGCACGCCGGGCTCATGTCCCCGCCACGGCCAGCACGGCGTTGTGCCCGCCGAATCCGAACGAGTTGCTCAGCGCGAGGCCGGTGCGGTGCGGCCGGGCCGCGCCCCGCACCGTGTCGATCTCCATCCCCGGATCGGCCTGGTCGAGGTTGGCGGTGGGCGGCACCACGTGCCGCTCCGCGGCGAGGACCGTCAGCGCGGCCTCGATGGCTCCGGCCGCGCCGAGAGCGTGCCCGATGGCGCCCTTCGCGGAGGTGACCGGGGGGCGGTCGCCGCACACGCGGTGGATCACCGCGGACTCGATGCTGTCGTTGCGCCGCGTCGACGTACCGTGCGCGTTGACGTGGTCCACATCGCCGGGTCCGGCTCCTGCGTCCCGCAGCGCGGAACGCAGGGCCTGTTCGGCGCCGCGCCCCTCCGGATGCGGCGCTGTGGCGTGGTGGCCGTCGCCGCTCGCCCCGTACCCGGTGATCCGCCCCCGCACGGGTGCGGCCCGCGCCCCGGCGTCCGCCATCCGCTCCAGGACCAGCACGCCCGCGCCCTCGGCCAGCACGAACCCGTCCCGGTCGCGGTCGAACGGGCGGGACGCGCCGTGCGGTACGTCCGTGCGCCGGGACAGGGCCCTCGTGCGGGCGAAAGCCGTGACGCACAGCCTCGTGAGCGGTGCCTCGGTACCGCCCGCGACGACGATGTCGCAGCGATCGGCACGCAACAGGTCCAGGGCCGTGCCGATAGCGGTGGCACCGGCGGCACAGGCCGTGACGGTCCCCAGGTTCGGGCCGTGGAACCCCTGGTCGATGGCGATCTGTCCCGCCACCATGTTGGGCAGGAACATGGGGACCGTGAACGGTGAGACGGCACGGTGGCCGGAGTGCTGGAACCTGTCGTGCTGCGTCTCCCAGGTGTGCAGCCCGCCCATCCCGGAGCCCAGGACCACCCCGATGCGCGACGGGTCGACACCCGAGGTGTCCAGCCGTGCCCCGGCGACCGCTTCCCGGGCGGCGAGGAGGCCGAGCTGCGCACAGCGGTCCAGATTCGGTGCCTGTGCCCCGAACTCCTCGTCCTCGTCGAAGTCCGGAACGCGGCACGAGAAGTCGACGGGAAGGTCCTTCAGCTCCGGGTCGGGCGACGCGCTGGAACGTCCGGAGAGGATCCCGTCCCATGTGCTCTCCGTACCGATTCCGGCAGGGGTCACCAGGCCGATGCCGGTGACGGCGGCATGATGGTCTTTCACGCTGCTACCGCTCCCTTGGCGGAAAGCACCTCGGCGACGGCGCGGATGTCCATGTCGGCCGTGAAATCGTCCTCCTCCACGGCGACGTCGAAGGTCTCCTGGAGGTGGAGGCCGAACTCGACGACGGCGAGCGAATCGATCTCCAGGTCCTGGAAGGTGCTCGCGGGCTGTACTTTCTCCTTCTCGATCTTGAAGCGTTCGGCGACCATGTCGATGATGACGCTCTCCAGCTTTTCCATGATTTCCATACTCCGTTGAGCGCGGACGGCCTGGCCATCGTCTCTTCGCAGGGCCCTGGGAGAGGTAGCACCAACGGACTACTCGTGGAGCGGCCCGGACATACCGACCCCGCATGACTCTTTGTCAAAACGCCTGCCGACGGCCCTCGTTGGGGCGACCATAAGGAAGCCCACAAAGGCGTGGGCGTCAGCGAGCCGCGGGGAGTGAACGGTGTCGGGGGAGACCAAGTGGGAAGGCCGTTCGGAACGGGACAGGGCGATGGCCGGACACGTCGTCTCCCGGCTCTCGTTCACCTTCCCGCTCAGTGAACAGCGGCCCGTCACCCTGCTGCTCGGCGCGCGGGGCAGCGGCAAGACCACGTTCCTGGAACACCTCCAGGACAAGGTCGGCGGCATACCGGTCGCCCGTCTCGACCTCGCGCAGCTCAGCCGCGAGGGCAGCACACCCTTCGCGGTGACACACGCTCTCGCCAGCCGGATGGTGCCGCACCGCGCGGGCTTCCCCCGTATCGCACTGCCCGCGTACTTCGTGCTCGCGACCGCCGCCACCGTACGGATGGACGGCGAGGCACCGCCCGCCACCGTCACAGCGGCGATCATGGACAAGCTGACCGGGCCGCCGCCCACCGGGCTCGACGGGATCACCGCGGCCGTCGAAGCACTCGGCGCACCCGCACCCGTGCGGGCCGCGCTCCACCTCGCGCCGCTGGGACGGCGCGCCTGGATGCGCTGGCGCATCTCGCGCGTGCTCAGGGACTGGCTCAGCGGCACACCGTGGGTGGGGGTACGCGACGGCCTGCTCGATCTGCAACAGCGCTTCAGCGGCGACGATCCGCGCGAACGCTGGGACATCGAGGTCGAACTGCTGAAGCTCTTCCTGAACGGCCTGCGCCACGCCTACCGCAAGGTGCCGATGGCGATGCCCCCGCCCACCCGCTGCCTGGTGCTGCTCGACAACGTCGACAGCACCCTCGGCGACAGGTTCCTCTCCCAGCTCCTGGAGGCCAGGACGGACACGGCACCCGACCCCCTCGTCGTCACCGCCACCGCGGGCAGCTACCCCGAGCCCCTCGGCGACCTCGTGGCGCCGGGCGCACCCCTCCTCGCCCCCTGGCCCGACCAGGAGCGCGCCTTCCCCGAGAAGCCCGTGGACGACGGGCTCGGCGTCGGCCAGCTGCGCAACCTCCACCGGCGCGAAGCCGTCGCGCAGGCCACCGACTTCATCAAGACGATCCCAGGGCCCAGGCCCGACCAGGACAACGCACCCGGGTGGCTCGGCTGGGCCGTGCACGAGCTGACGCGTGGTCACCCGGCCGCCACCGACAGGATCTTCGCCGCGCTGCGCCGCGAGGGCGGCCCCTGGGACCACAGGCTGCGGCGGATCTGGGACCCCAAGACAGGGCTCGTCGACGAACTGCTCCAGCGGCTGCTGCCGAGGGAGACCGGCGACCAGCTCAGAGCGGCACTCGTCCGCGGCTCGGCCGCCATCGGCCTGGAACACGCCGCCGTGGTGCCCCGCCTGTGGACCGAGCCCTACGCGGGCACCCGCGCCGAGTACGGCAACTTCGCCCAGAACCCCCTGCACACCATGCACGTCAGCACCGGCGACCCGGAGGCCGACGGCCCCGTACAGGTGCTGCACCCGATGCTCCGCTTCCTGCTGCTGCGCAAGCTCGCCGAGACGGGCCCAGCCGAGGACTTCACCTGGGACACGGTGCACACGGCGCTGCGCGACTGGGCCGAGGAGGTGGGCAGGCCCGGTATGGCCGCGTACCACGCACTCGCCCTCGGCGATGTGCCCTACGCCGCCGCCTACCTCAACGACCGCTTCGACAACGGCGAGGAGACACCACACCGCTGGTGCTCCCGGCTGTGCAGACTGCGCCGCGCGCCGCGCCGTGAGGACGCCCACGACGAGACACCCTCCGACCACTACGAACGCCTCGTCGGACACCTCAACCGCGGCCCCGTCGACGGCAGGCTGCGCACCGTGACCCGGCTCCTCGCGGCCTCCTGGATCTGCCCCGAGCCGCCCCAGGACCCGGCCACCGACCGCGTCGGCGACCCGTACCGCATGCCCCTGGGCGACCCCCTGCGCGAACTGAACGGTGAGATCGCGGGCCGCTTCCGCACCCTCGCCTACTCTGCGGGCGGCACCTGGAACGGAGTGCTGGGCGCCAAGGCCGTCCAGTACGAGAGGAGACCCTGGTGAGCGACGGACCGCCGCCCTCCCGCTACCCCTCGCGCTGGCGGCCCCTGTGGCGGCTGCTCGGCGCGCTCGTCTGCCTGGCGGTCATCGCCGTGACCGTCCGCCAGTGCGTGTTCCCCGAGCCTCCGGCGAAGCCCGACCTGCACTGCGCGCCCGGAGTGACCAAGCGCGGCAAGGGCGCCGAGTGCGTGGGTGTGACCGACGGCGCTTACGTGTTCAGCAGGGAACTGCGCGAGGTCACCAGGAAGATCCGCGCGGAGAACGCGAAGGCCGAGAAGTCGGGGGACTGGGTCGCCGTCGCCTACACCGAGCCGATGACACGGCGCGGGGACTGGAAGGCGGCGAACGACCGGGGCGCTGACGTGGTGCGCCAGTCACTGGAAGGCGCCTATCTGGCCCAGATGAAGTTCAACCACACCGGCGGCGAGGGCCGCACCCCCAAGATCAAGCTGCTGCTGGCCAACAGCGGCCAGGGCGGGGAGCAGTGGAGGCCCATGGTGCGCACGCTCGGCGCCATGGCGGACGATCCGAAGGAGCGGCTGGTGGGTGTCGCGGGCTTCGGGCAGAGCGTGAAGACCACCGAACTGGCCGTCGCGGCACTGCGCGAGAAGGGGGTGCCGATGGTCGGCTCGACGGTCGCCGCCGAGTCACTGTCCACCGTGCGCCCCATGTTCTTCCGGGTGGCCTCCACGACGTCGGACCAGGCGGCGGCCGCCGCCGAGTGGGTGCGCGAGCGGCGTCGCGAGGACAAGGACCTGCGCATCGACCTCGTCGTGGACAACCGCGAGAAGGAGGAGTACGCGCACGACCTCTCGCGCTACTTCCGGGAAAGCCTCAAGAAGGCGGACATCGCCCCCGAGACCCCCGACGGCCTCCCCTTCGTCTCCGGAACCGACTCGGCGGCCACCGCGCTCGCGTCCTACGCCGACCGCGTCTGCCGCCCCGAACACCCCCTGGACGCCGTCTACTTCGCGGGACGCGGCAGGGAGCTGAAGCTGTTCATCGAGGCCCTGGCCGACCCGCGCCACGCCGACTGCGACCTCACCGTACTGTCCGGGTCCAGCTCCGTTGGCGTCTTCTTCGAGCAGCCGGGAGAACCGGCCCCGGCGGCCGAGGGCGATCTGCTCGGCACCTGGGAGAAGCGCGAGGGGCTCACCGTCCTCTACACCGCCTACGCCCACCCCTCCGCACCCGCGGACATCTACGACAGGGACGACCCGTACCCCGACTTCGAGCGCCGCTACACCGGTGCCTTCGGCGGAAGGCCGCAGGTGGAACTGGGCAGCGGCCAGGCGATGATGGGCTACGACGCCGTCTACGCGCTGGCCAAGGCCGTCCGCAACGCGGCCGGGCCCGCGGGGGACGAGGGCGTGGACGAGGCGGCGGTGCACAACATGCTGCTCCAGCTCGGGCAGGGTCAGGGCGGCCCCGTGCACGGCCTCAGCGGCGAGATCGCCTTCGACTCCAGGGGGCGGCCACGCGACAGGGCGGTCCCGCTGGTGGAGCTGCGCCCGGAACCCGGACACCACTACACCTACCGGGACACGCTCTGGCCCTGAACGTGTGACGTGACGGGTGACGCGTCACCTGTGCGGCGCGGCACCCGTCCCTCACCCTTGCTCACCCGTCCCTCATGACGCGGATCGTGCGCACCTCGGAGTCCCTGGCGTCGGGGAGGTTCATCCCCGCGTCGGCGCCCGTGCGCAGATAGCGCACCACGGGTGCCGTGAGCCGTTCGCCGGGGAGGACGGTGGGGATGCCCGGCGGGTACGGGGTGATCATCTCGGCGGCGACCCGCCCCACGGCCTCGTCCGCCGGAACGTCCTCGACGGCGCCGAAGTAGGCGTCCCTCGGCAGCCGCGCCTGTTCCATGCGCAGCCCGGACGGCGTCGGCACGGCCACCGGCACCGGCGCCTGGAACTCGCCCGCGCGGGCCGCGAGATCGCGCACGGCGCGCACGAGCGCGTCGGCCGTGTCGCGGTCGTCGGCGTGCGTGAGCTGGGCGTTGATCCTGCGGTGGTCGCTCACGTGCACGTCCAGGTGGTGTGTCGCACGCAGCCAGTCCGCCGCCTGATAGCCCGAGATGCCCAGGCCGGAGAGGTCCATGACGACGGGCAGGGGGTCCAGGTCGTCGGCCAGTCCAGGACCGGTGAAGTCGGCGCGGTCGTTGACGTGGACGCCGTCGGTCTTCTCCAGCTCCTCGCGTACGTCGGCCGCCAGCTCCAGCGCGTGGGAGAGGAGCCGGTGGCCGTCCTGCGCCATCTGACGGCGCCAGCCGTCCAGGCCCGCGTAGACGAGGACACTGGGGCTGGTCGTCCCCAGCAGATCGGCGCGCGAGGAGAGCACGGCGGGGTCGAGCAGCGGGCCCCGGAGATGGAAGACCGAGCCCTGCTCCAGGCCGCTGCCCATCTTGTGGATGCTGGTGACACACACGTCCGCGCCCGCGTCCATCGCCCACGTGGGCAGCTCGGGGTGGAAGGGGAGATGCGCGCCCCACGCCTCGTCGACGATCAGGGGGCGGTCCCTGCGGTGGCACACCTCGGCGATCCCGGCGAGGTCGGCGCAGGTGCCGTACGGGGTGGGACTGGTCACCAGCGCACCGCGCGCGTCCGGATGCGCGGCGAAGGCCGCCTCGAAGGAGGCCACGGACGGGGCATGCGCCAGCCGCCGTTCCTCGTCCCACTGCGGTTCGACCCAGACGGGGTGGATGCCCGAGAGCACGAGCCCAGAGACGACCGACTTGTGCGCGTCACGCCCCACGAGCAGCTTCTCGTGCGGTCCGGCGACCGCCAGCATGGCGGCCTTCACGGACAGCGAGCTGCCGCACGTCGAGAAGAAGGTGTGCTCGGCGTGCACGGCGTCCGCCATCAGCCGCTCGGCCCGCTCCAGCACGGCGCCGCGCGTACGGCGGTCGTCCAGCCCGCCCGAGGCCAGGACGTCGCCGTGGAAGACGGCGTCGCCCAGCACCGCGCGGACGCGGGGGTCGGCGCCGCGGGCCTGCTTGTGGCCCGGCGGGGTGAAGGGCAGCTCGCCCGCCTCCTGGTAGCGGGCCAGTGCCTCCAGTACGGGTGCCGCTGAGTGATCCATGGCTTCCATGGACTCCGTGGTGCCCGCGTCGGCCCGGAGGGAACCCGGTGCGCCGCCACTCGGGGGACGGGACGGGGCGGGCCGGGGAGGGGCGAGCGGGGGAGGGGCGAGCGGTCGTGGCCGTGCTCCTGGCTCATGCCCGCTCGCAGTGGTGTTCCGTGAGCGCCCGGGTCCGGCCGACGGCGCCGGGGCCGAAGGCGGACGGTGCGCCGGTGTCGTCGCCGCCCTTGTCGTCCCCGTCGTCCCCGCTGCCCTCGCCGGGGCCGCGGGCCTCTCCCGTCGGGTCGTGGCGGGCCGTGGGCACGGCGAGCCTGACCCGCCTGACCTCGGCGTCCAGGTCCGCCAGCTCCTGCGGAGTGACGTGCTCCAGCAGCCGGGGGAGGAGGACCGTCCTGTCCTCCTCCGTGTGCGCCCGTGCCTCGCCGACGGCACGGCGGATGGTGTCCTCGAACTCGACGGAGCCGAAGGTGACGTCCTCCAGCTCCCGCAGGACGTCCTCGATACGTGCGTGCCGCCGCAGTGCGGAATCGGCCAGCTCCGCCCCGTCGGGCACCCTGTCGCGCAGCACGGGGTGCAGATACCTCTCCTCCGCGACGAGGTGCCGCACCAGCTCGACGGCCATCTGCCCGACGAAGTTCCTGCGCTGCCCGTCCATCGGCGGCAGCGCCTCCAGGTGGTTCAGCAGGGCCTCGATGTTCTCGTGGTCCTCGGCGAGTTGGTGCCCGATGTCCTCACGCGGCTCCATCGCGTATCTCCTCCACGGCCTTACGGCCTCACAGCCTCACGGTGCACGGTCACGGTGCGCACTCTGGTGTCTTACGGCGCGCGGGCGGCGGCCCCGCCCCGGCTGTGCACGCGTACCCCCTGACCGGCAGTGCATGGGGGTGTGCCCGAGGTGCGGCCGAGGAGCGACCGGGGGAGGGGCGCCGAGGTTTACCCGGCCCCCGGCCGCGGTACCCCTGATCACCGTCATTCGGCACGCCGTTGCCGGTCTCCACACGAACGAAAGGACCGCCGTGACCTCGAAGAACAGCTCCACGCCGTCCTACACCGTGCCGGGCATGACAACCAAGGAGGGTGGCGGTGTCATCGACGTGCTGCGCATGCGGCTGCATGCCCTGAACGATCTGGCGCTGACCCTCAAGCACGTGCACTGGAACGTCGTCGGCCCGCACTTCATCGCCGTCCACGAGATGCTGGACCCGCAGGTGGACGCGGTGCGCGACATGGTCGACAACACCGCCGAGCGCATCTCCACCCTGGGCGGCTCCCCGCCCGGCACCCCGGGCACGATGGTGGCCGAGCGCACCTGGGACGACTACGAGATCGGCAAGGCCGAGGCCATTGAACACCTCGGCGCCCTCGACGTCGTCTACACGGGCATCATCGAGGACCACCGCAAGGCCGTACGCGCGACGGACGAGCCCGACCCCGTCACGCAGGACCTGCTGATCGAGCAGCTCCGCAAGCTGGAGCTGTTCCAGTGGTTCGTACGCGCCCACATCGAAAGCTCCGGCGGCAAGCTCGCCACCGGCGCTCATGACGGTGAGTCCGCCGCCGCGCGCAAGGCCGCCGAGCAGGCCAAGGGCAAGCCCTGAGCGGTGCCCCTGAGCGGCGCCCCGAGCGGTACTGCCCGCGTCCGGCCGTCCGGGCCGGATCCGGCGTGTTCGGCGTGTTCGTCCGGCGGGGACACGGGTACCCGCCGCGGCGCCCGGGCGGAGCACCGACCGCGAAACCATGAAAACCGCGAGACCGAGAAACCGGGGGAGCCGAGGAGAGGAGAAGGCTGTGACGACAGCACGCGAGATCATGAGCGGTGGCGCGGAGTGTGTGCGCACCGACCAGACTGCGGCCGACGCGGCGCGGATGATGGCCGATCTCGGGGTGGGGGCCCTCCCGATCTGCGGGCGCGACGACAAGATCAAGGGCGTGGTGACGGACCGCGATCTCGTGGTCAAGGTCCTCGCGGCCGGGCGGTCGCCGCAAGAGTTCCCCGCGGGGAGCCTGAACCAGGCGGAAGCGGTGACCATCGGCGCGGACGACGACGCTGAAGAGGTGCTGGCCACCATGACGCGGCACCGTGTGCGGCGGCTCCCCGTGATCGACGGCACGCGGCTCGTCGGCATGATCGCCGTCGCCGATGTCGCCCGTACCCTCCCGCACGCCAAGACCGGCGACCTCGTCGAGGCGCTCTCGGCGGACTGAGCCGGGTGCCGCCCCTCCGTCCCTCCGCCCCCTCCCGGTGACCCGCGCCGCGACGCGGCCACCGGGAAGGGGCAGGCTCACGGAAGAACCTCACGGCACCTCGCGGAACCCCTGCGGGCCGGCCAGGGGAACTTTCACCGGCCGCCCTCCTCGGGTGCCGTGATCCCGAGATCGACGCGCATGACGTGCCGCATACGCCACAGCGGGTCCCACAGTTTGTCCAGGCTCTCGCGGGCGGTCGCCACGCTCTCGCCCTGCCGGGGAGTGCCACCGTCGAGACGCATCAACAGGCCGTACAGGTCGCCGAGATGACGGTTCGCGGTGCTGGCAGCGCCCGCCACACCGTCGGGCAGGACCATCTGCGCCTCGGCGTGCCGCATGCGGTGGTCGCGGCGCGCCCTGTCCAGTTCCGACCGCAGCTCCTCGGTCATCTCGCCCCGCTCCAGGGCATGGAGGACCCGCGTCAGCACGTTGGCCAGGTCGCGCGTACCGGCGCTGACCGTCGCGTAGCACGTACGCCGCGCCTCAAGCTGAGCCTGCCGCGTGGCGTACTCGCGCTCGTCCCGCTGGAGCTGCCTCGCGTGCTCCAGCTCGCGGGCCCTGGCGCGGTCGGCACCGCGCTGTGTGATGACGGCGGCAGCGAGCGTTCCGCCGATGCCCAGCACCGCGACCACGATCTGGCTGACTGCGCTGCCCAAGCTGTCCCCCCGGCTCCGATCGGCTCGCGGGGACTGTACCCACTCCTCGGGCACCGGTCTCGCCCGGCACCGCCAGGCCGCTATGTGTCGGACATGGCCACCAGCACGCGACGTGTCCCCTCGAAGGGGCGCCGGCCGTGGGCGAGCAGGACGTTGTCGATGAGGAGTACGTCGCCGTCGTGCCAGCCGACGTCGACGGCGCCCTCCAGCCCGCGGCCGAGGATGTGCTCGACGTAGGCGTCGGGGATCGGGTCGCCGTCGGTGAACGTCACGTACTGCGGGAACTCGTCGGGCGAGAGGATGTCGTACAGCTCGGCCGACGCCTCGTCGCCGAGTCCGGCCGGATGCCACTGGTCAGCCTGGTTGAACCAGACCTCGGCGCCGGTGACGGGGTGCTTGGTGGTGGAGGGGCGCAACTGGACGATGCGCAGGCCGTCCCCCGTCCACTCCCACTCGGCCCGCGACTCCCGCAGGAACATCTCGACCGCCTTGCGGTCGTCGGTCTCGAAGGTGTCCTGCCAGCTCTTCCCGAAACCGAGCCCGTCGTGCAGGTTCTGCACGTAGCGGATGCCTCCGGCGAACGCGTCCCGCACCTCCGCGTCGAGCGAGCGCAGCCACAGCTCGCCGTCGAGCACCGGTGTCGCGCCGCCGCTCTCCGCCGCCTTCTCGCAGTAGAAGGCGAGCCGCGTCGGCCAGCGGTGTGCGTAGCTCAGCTCGTTGTGCATCGAGATGGTGTACTGCTGCGGGTACTCGGTGGAGGTGTAGAGGTTGCCGCCGACCTTGGTGCGCGGCGAGTTGCCGTGCACATACGGCAGGCGGTCGGGCACCAGCCGCGCGAACACCGGGTCCACACCCTCCGCCGTGACGCCGAAGTCCCGGAAGACGAGCCCCTTGTGCTCGGTGAGCAGCTCGGTGAGCCGTCGCGCGCCCAACTGGTCCAGCCAGCCGACGAGGTCCCGCGTACCGGCCGCTTCACTGGTGATCTCATGTGGCTGCCAGGCACCCACGCCCGGCTCGGCGCTGTCCAACACGTACCTCCCAAAACCGTGGTCTCCAGGACCGGTGCTAGATGTTTGCCTTCTTGGTGCCCTTGGCGCCGTTCTCCGGTGCGCCGTTCATGGCCTGGCCGGAGAACTGGGTGCGGTACAGCTCGGCGTAGGAGCCGTCGGCGGCGAGCAGTTCGCCGTGGGTGCCGCGCTCGCGTATCCGGCCGTTCTCCAGCACGAGGATCTGGTCGGCCTCCAGGATGGTGGACAGGCGGTGGGCGATGACCAGGGAGGTGCGGCCCGACAGCGCGGTCTTGAGCGCGCGCTGGATCGCCGCCTCGGACTCGGAGTCCAGGTGCGCGGTGGCCTCGTCGAGGATGACGATCGGCGGGGACTTGAGCAGCAGCCGGGCGAGGGCCACGCGCTGCTTCTCACCCCCGGAGAGGCGGTGGCCGCGGTCACCGACCACGGTGTCGAGACCGTCGGCCAGCGAGGAGATCGTCTCCCAGATCCTGGCCGCCTCGCACGCCTCTCTCAGCTCCTCCTCACTGGCGTCGGGCCGGGCGTACAGCAGGTTCGCGCGAATGGTGTCGTGGAACATGTGCGCGTCCTGGGTGACGATGCCGACGGTGTCGTGCAGGGAGCGCAGGGTCAGTTCCCGTACGTCGTGACCGCCGACGCGCACCGTCCCCGTGGTGGGGTCGTAGAGCCGGGGCACCAGGTTGGTGACCGTGGTCTTGCCCGCGCCCGAGGGGCCCACCAGCGCGGTGAGTTTCCCGGCGTGTGCCCGGAAGCTCACACCGTCCAGGACGACGGAGTTGTCACCGCGTTCCGACGCGGGCAGCGCGATCGTCTCCAGGGAGGCCAGGGACACCTCGCCGGCGGCCGGATACCGGAAAGCCACCTTGTCGAACTCGATGTCCGGGGTGGTGCCGTCGCCGACGGGGAGCGGCTTGGCCGCGGGGGCTTCGCCGATGAGCGGCTGGAGGTCCAGCACCTCGAAGACGCGGTCGAAGCTGACCAGCGCGATCATGACGTTGACCTGCATGTTGGACAGTTGGTTGATCGGCCCGTACAGCCGGAGCAGCAGTGTCGCCATGGCCACGAGAGTGCCGATCTCGAAGGTGCCGCCGATGGTCAGCAGTCCGCCCAGACCGTAGACCAGCGCGCTGGTCACCCCGGTGATCAGCGTCGTGATGAGGAAGAGCATGCGTGCCCACACGGCCGTGGTGACGGCGACATCGCGGACCTGCGACGCCTTGTGCGCGAACCGCTCGGCCTCTTCCTCCGGCCGCCCGTAGAGCTTGGCCAGCATCGCGCCCGACACATTGAACCGCTCGTTCATCATCGAGCCCATGTCGGCGTTGAGGCCCATGCCGTGGCGGGTGAGCCGCTGGAGCCTGCGGCCGACCAGCTTCGCGGGGAACAGGAAGAACGGGATCATCAACAGCGCCGCGACGGTGATCTGCCACGACAGGTAGAACATCATGCCGAGCACGAGGACCAGGGTCAGCAGGGTCGAAACCGTCTGCGACAGCAGTGTCGTGATCGCCTGCTGTGCCCCGACCACATCGGTGTTGAGCCTGCTGACCAGGGCACCGGTCTGGGCGCGGGTGAAGAACGCCAGCGGCTGCCGCTGCACATGGCTGAACACCTTGCAGCGCAGGTCGTAGACGATGCCCTGGCCGACGCGTCCGGAGAACCAGGTCTGGGTGAAGGTGGCCAGCACGTCGATCAGCGCCAGGCCCGCGATGGCGAAGGCGAGGCTCACCACGACATCGCCCCGGCGGGGTGTGATGCCGTCGTCGATGATCATCTTGAGCAGCAGCGGGCTCGTCGCCGTGATGGCCGCGCTCACGGCCGTCATCAGCATGACCACCGCCAGCGACCAGCGGTAGGGCGAAGCATAGGGAATGATGCGCCGCACCGTGCCGGACTTGATTTTCTGTTTGGTGATCGAGCTGTCGACGCCCAGCGGCATCGGGCCCCTTCGCGGGCCGCCCATCATGGCCACGGGTTCTCCCTTTGTCGGCTTTTCGGCCGAGGCTGACGCCGCGCGACCGTACTCGCACAGCGGAAGGCTGTGAATGCGCGCACAGCGGCCATACGTCACAGAACGAGTCCAGGCCGACGGCCGGAAGGGGTCGTCGGCCTGGAATCAGGGCCGTGATGCTGTTAGCTGGTGCCCTTCATGGCTTCGATCAGGCTCTTGGGGCGCATATCGGTCCACGACTTCTCGATGTACTCGAGGCACTCCTCGCGCGGTGCCTCGCCGAACACGGATTTCCAACCGTCGGGTACATCCACGAATACAGGCCACAGTGAATGCTGGCCTTCGTCGTTGACCAGAACCAGATAGCTTCCTTCGGGATCCTCAAAAGGGTTTGGCACCGCACTGTCCTCACTTCTCGGCGACAAGGGACCGCAGCGACGGGCTGATGCACTGTGACACAGGGGCGGCGGGCGGCTCAAGAAGACGGAACCCGCACTGTTCAACTGCCGCTTCCCGCAGTTGAACGGCAGCGGTCGTCCGTTGACGCGTCAGCGGCACTGTGGTGATTTGGTGCTCACCGCGCGGTAAAGACGCGTGCCCGGAATCCGAGCGGAACGGCAGTGGAAATGCCGGACGGGAGGGGCTGGATGCCTGACAGTCAAGAGCGGTTGTTTCTCCGCTCGAATGCGATCATCGAACCACTGGTCGACAAATTCTATGCCTGGATGCACATCGTCGCGCCGGCTCAGGCGTCCATGAACCTGGCGAACGTCCAGGTGCCGCTTCTCGAGTCGTATCTCCACTCGCCGCAGGTGCACATAGCGGCCAGTAGCAACCCCGCCCTGCGCGGCGGATACTTCATCAACGTCGAGGAGTCCCGTGCGGCGGAGGTCGGCGAACTGCTGGACGTCATCAAGCGTGAGCGTGCGGACATGCTCGCCTTCGCCGCCGCCGTGGCCGAGGCGCACGAGCTGCTGCGGCAGAACGCCACGGGGTTCGACCTCACACCGCTGTACCCACAGCTCCCGGCGGCACTGAACGGGCTGGTGGAGCTGGCCTACGACACCAGCAACCAGCCGTCCCTGCGCTTCATCGAACCGCTGCTCTACCACAGCGCGGCCTTCGACAGGCGCCGCCAGTCCGTCCAACTGTCCCTGGACGACGGCGTGGAGCGGCCCTTCATCCTCAGCACCCCGCGGCTGCCCTCGCCCGGCACACTGGACCTGCCGGTCCCCTTCGACCACCCGGGCCTGGACGAGCTGATGAGGGCGCGGGTCGAGGGCACGACCCGCGCGCGTCTGCGCGAGGCGCTGGAGCTGGACGACGGCCAGGCGGCGGAGCTGGACCGGCTGCTCGCCCCGGAGCCCAGCCTCGCGCCGGACCGGCACATCGAGGGCGGCGGCCGGATCCGTTACTTCGGGCACGCCTGCCTGGTGCTCCAGAGCCCGGAGGCCGCCGTCGTGGTGGACCCCTTCATCAGCACGGACAACCGCCACGGTGACCGCTACACACTCGACGACCTGCCGGACCACATCGACCTGGCGCTCATCACCCACGGGCACCAGGACCACATCGTGCTGGAGACCCTGCTCCAGTTGCGCTCGCGCACCGACGCCGTCGTCGTGCCCCGCTCCTCGCGGGGCAATGTGTGCGACCCGTCGATCGGCCTCTACCTCAAGTCCATGGGCTTCACGGTGATCGAGGTCGACGACTTTGACGAGGTGCCGCTGCCCGGCGGCGCGCGCGTGGTGGCCACACCGTTCCTCGGTGAGCACTCCGACCTCGACATCCGTGCCAAGTCGACCTACGTGGTGCAGTTCGCGGGCCTCACGGCGTTCGTCGGCGCGGACTCCTCCGGCATCGACCCGGTGCTGTACCAGTACATCCGCTCGCACCTGGGCGGCGTCGACAAGGCGTTCCTGGGCATGGAGTGCGACGGTGCTCCGCTGACGTGGCTCTACCAGGGCCTGCTGACCCGGCCTGTGACGAAGAAGATGAGCGACTCGCGGAAGCTGTCGGGGTCGAACGCGGAGCAGGCCGCGGCCATCATGACCGAGCTGGGCGCCGACGAGGCGTACATCTACGCCATGGGCGAGGAGAGCTGGCAAGGCCACGTCATGGCGACCACATACACACCGGACACCTACCAGATCAAGCAGATCGAGGAGTTCCTGGGCTGGTGCGGGACACACGACGTCGCTGCTGAACATCTGTTCAACAAGCGGGAATGGCGCTGGTGACAGGGCCGGTAACCGGTAACTGGTAAGAGGACACCGAGAATGCCATACCTGCACACCAACGGAATCCGGCTCGCCTACCAGCGGCAGCGGTCGGGGCGGAGCGACGAGGACACCGTCCTGCTCATCATGGGCTCGGCCGCCGCGGGCTACATCTGGGACATGCACCAGACACCCGCACTGCGCCGGGCGGGGTATGCGACGGTCACCTTCGACAACCGCGGCATCCCGCCGTCGGCGGCCCCGCCGGGCAAGTACACGCTGGCGGATCTGGTGGCCGACACCAAGGGCCTGATCGAGGAGCTGCGGCTGGCACCCTGCCGGATCGTGGGCACCTCACTGGGTTCGCTGATCGCCCAGGAACTGGCCATCAGCGAACCCCACCTGGTGCGTTCGGCGGTGCTCATGGCCACCCGCGGCCGGTCCGACGCACTGCGCCGGGCGCAGGACGCAGCGGACCGGTTGCTCCAGGAGAGCGGCATCACGCTGCCGGCGAAGTACCGGGCCGTCAACTCGGTGCTGCGGATGCTCTCCCCTGCGACGCTCAACGACGACACGTCGGTGTCCACCTGGCTGGAGATCTTCGAGCTGGCCGGAGGCGGCGCGGAATCCGCCGCCTCCGGCCAGGCGTGGATCGACACGCACCAGGACCGGCGCGAGGACCTCAGCGGGATCGGCGCGCCGTGCCGGGTCATCACCTTCACCGACGACGTCATCACCCCGCCGCATCTCGGCGCCGAAGTCGCGGACATCATCCCGGACTGCGACCTCGTGGAGATCTCCGGCTGCGGCCACCTCGGACATCTGGAGCGCCCGGAGGCGGTCAACGAGGCGATCGTGGAGTTCTTCGAGAAGCACTGATCAGGGCGCGCCGGAACCCGGAACGAGCATCGCCGATGTCCTCACGGCCCCGGTTCCGGGGCGCCCTGCCCGGCGTCCATCACCCTGTACCCGCTGCCCGGCACCGTGACGATGACGGGCGGGCCGCCGAGCTTGGCGCGAAGCTTGCTCATCGTCACCTTGACGACGGTGGTGAACGGGTCGGTGTGCTCGTCCCAGGCCCGCTCCAGCAGCTCCTCGGTGCTGACGACCGCACCCTGTGCCCGCATCAGCACCTCCAGCACGGCGTACTCCTTGCGGGAGAGCGGCAGATAGCGCCCCTCGCGGGACGCCTGCCGGTGGGCCGTGTCCAGGGTGATGCCGCCGCACTCCAGCACCGGGGGCACGGGTGGCGCCGCCCGACGGCCGAGTGCGTGGACGCGTGCCACCAGTTCGTCGAAGGCGAAGGGCTTGGCGAGATAGTCGTCGGCGCCCAGGTTCAGTCCCGCGACCCGTTCGTGCACCGCGCTGGAGGCGGTCAGCATCAGGATGCGTACGCGCCCCCCTAACTGGGCCAGGGCGCGGCAGATCTCGTCGCCGTGCACCCGGGGCAGGTCGCGGTCCAGCACCAGCACGTCGTAGTCGTTGACCGCGAGGCGTTCCAGCGCGGTGGCGCCGTCATACGCGACGTCGACCGCCATCGCCTCGTCACGCAGCCCCTCGGCCACCAGATCCGCGAGGAAGCACTCGTCCTCGGCCACGAGAATGCGCATGCCGAACATTCCTCCAGATCTGCGATAAGGAGACGGTTAACGCACCCGATCACCACGGTGAAACCAGCGAAGGGCCAGGCTGGCCGATGTGATGCCGCCTCCTCTCCACCGCCGTTCCCGCGACCCCCGCCGCGGGCCGCACGCCGACGGGCAGGGGCAGGGGCAGGGGCAGGGATCAGTCGGGGGTGTCCGTCGTGCGGGTCGTGGTGTCCGCGGTGAGGGCCGTCAGCAGGTCGTTGAGCCGGGTGACGAACGTGGCAGGTTCCTCGATCCGGGCACCGGCGGTGAGGACGGACTGGTCGAACAGGACGTGTGCCCACTCGCGCACGCGCGGGTCCTCCTGGTCGCGGTTGAGCCGTTCGACCAGGGGGTGGCGGGGGTTGATCTCCAGGATCGGCTGGTTCGGCAGGCCCGAGCCGCGCATGCGCTGCACGACGGTGAAGTCGGTCTCCTCCCCGTCGGCGACGATGCACGCGGGGGAGGTGGTCAGCCGGTTCGTCACGCGTACGTCCCACGCCTTGCCCGCCAGATGCGCCTTGAGCTTGCCGAGGAGCGCGGCGTAGTCGGAGTCCGCCTTCTCGGCGGCCTCCTTCTCGGCCTCGTCCGCCAGCTCGCCGAAGTCGGGCGCGCCCTGCGCGACGGACTGGAGCCGCTTGCCCTGGTACTCCCGCAGCGAGCCGGAGACGACGAAGTTGTCCACGGCCTCGCCCAGCAGCAGCACCTCGATGCCCTTGGCTCGGAACGCCTCCAGATGCGGGCTGGCCGCCGCGGCTGCCAGGCTGGGGGCGAGCAGGTAGTAGATCTTGTCCTGGCCCTCCTTCATCCTGGCCACGTAGTCGCCGAGCGAGACATCGGCGTCCTGTGTGTCCGAACGGGTGGAGGTGAAGCGCAGCAGCTCGGTGATGTCCTCCCGGTGGGCGGGATCGTCGGCGATGCCCTGCTTGAGCACGCCGCCGAACTGCTTCCAGAAGTCGGCGTACTTGCCCGGATCCCTCTCCGCCAGCTCCTTGAGCAGCTTCAGCACCCTCTTGACCGCGCTGGACCGGATGTGGTCGACGGCCTGGCTGCCCTGGAGGATCTCGCGGGAGACGTTCAGCGGCAGATCGGCGGAGTCGACGATCCCGCGCACGAACCGCAGATAGCCGGGCAGCAACTGCCCGGTGTCCTCGAGGATGAAGACCCGCCGCACGTGCAGCCGCACCCCTCGGCGCGCCTGCGGCACCCACAGATCGTGCGGAGCGCGGGAGGGCACGTAGAGCAGCATCGTGTACTCGTACCGGCCCTCGACCTTCGTGTGCACATAGGCGAGCGGGTCGGTGTAGTCGTTGGTGAGGTGCCGGTAGTAGGAGTGGTAGTCCTGCTCGCTCAGCTCGCTCTTGGGACGCGCCCACAGCGCCGAAGCCTGGTTGACCGGGGCCTCGTCCTGCCCCATGACGATCGGCTGGCTGATGTGGTCCGAGTACCGCTGGACGATCGAGCGCAGCCGGTGCTCGTTCAGCAGCTCGTCCTCGCCCTCGCGCAGCTCCAGCACGATCGTGGTGCCGCGCTCGGCGCGCTCGACGGCCTCCACCGCGTACTCGCCCTTGCCGTCCGACGACCAGCGCACGCCTTCGGACGCGGGCAGTCCGGCCCGTCGTGTGGTCAGCACGACCCGTTCGGCGACGATGAACGCCGAGTAGAAGCCGACGCCGAACTGACCGATCAGCTCGGCGTCGCGGCGCTGGTCGCCGGTGAGCGTCCGGAGGAATTCGGCCGTGCCCGAGCGGGCGATGGTGCCGATGTTGTCGATCACTTCCTGACGGCTCATGCCGATTCCGTTGTCGGCGATGGTGAGCGTCCCCGCGTCCTTGTCGAACGCGACCCGGATCCGCGCCTCCTGCTCCGGTTCCGCGCCGACCGACTCGGGGTGCGCGTACCGCTCGGAACGCAGCCGGTCGATCGCGTCGGAGGCGTTCGAGACGAGTTCGCGCAGAAAGATTTCCTTGTTGCTGTAGAGCGAATGCGCCATCAGATGCAGAATCTGGGCGGCCTCGGCCTGAAAGCTGTACGTCTCCGCGTCCGACTGCAATGTCATCGCTTCCCCCTGTGGACGAACCGTCGAAGAATCCGCCCAAAGATAGGAAACGGGACACCGCACGGTCAACAGACCGCCGCCGGGGCGGAGCGGTTCTGGACAGCGGGGCCCGCTTCCCCCTTTCTCGTCCGACGGCCGGAGCCGGAGCCGGAGCCGGAGCAGGAACCGGAACCAGAGCCGGGGCCAGGGTCGAGCCCGGCCCCGGCCCCGGTCCCGGGACCGGGCTCAGTCGGAGGCGCGCAACTGCTCCTCGAACTTGACCCAGCTCTCGGCGTACTGCCGCGCCAGATCGGCCGTCGTGCGTGTGCAGTGCTGCGGCACGGCGGCCAGCAGCTCGGACCAGTCCTGCGTGACGACCGCGTTGTGGTGAAGGAGCCGCAGCAGCTCGCGGCCCATCTCCTTGTGGCGCAGCGAAGGGTCGCGCAGCAGCTTCTCCAGGGCGTGGCCGGGGTCGAGCTGCATCGGGTCCGCACGGCGCCGGGCCTGGGGCCGCCCGTCCTGTTCCGGGTCCGAAGGGCGGGTGTGGGCCTCAGCGTCGGAAGCGGAGGCCAGGGCTCCCACGGGTGGCTCGCCGATCGCCAGCCGCCTCTTGACGTCCCGCACCGTCGCGGGCGATATCCCCGCGAGCCTGGCCACTTCGCGCAGCGAGGCGCGCGGGTTCGCGGTGAGCACCTGGGCGGCCCGCAGCCGCCCCTCGGCGCTGTTCAGCGGGCGGGTCTTGCCGTCCATGCCGACCCGTGCGTGCACATGCGGCCCGGAGAGGTCCAGACGGCGCCGGAGCGCCGCGACGGTCTTGGCGCCCAGGCCGGTGGCCCGGGCGATCGCGCGGTCCGAGATCCGGGCGTGCGAGACGACGATCCGCTCGGCCGCGGCGCGACGGTCCGCGAGCGACAACGGAAGACCATGGGCCATATTGGCCCGGACAGCACACAGAAAGGCATCCTCCGTGCTGCCGTCGAAAAAAACCGCTCGTATTCTGTCCTCGCCGCGCAATATGGCGGCGAAGACGCGATGCACTCCGTCGATCACCTGCATATTGCATCTGTTGACGAGTATGGGAGGAAGCAGGCTTTCGGTTTCCGCCAGGCGAATGATATGTTCTTGATTCTGCCCCTCGGTGCGCGGAGATTCCCCCAGGTGCAGCGCCGATATCGCGACGGTCGTGATCTCTTGCGCGAGCTCGAAATGGTGTTCTTCCGGCCATTCCGTTGTGCTGGTGTCCGGTTCCTTGATGGCAGGGGCAGACCCGTTGATGGAGTCGGGCTGCTGCAATGAAATCACCTCGCGTGCGGGCGGCGACGGTCATTTCGCAGGGGGTAGCACCAATGTCACACGTCGGTTATGCGCTGTCCAGTGCCACGCCGCTTGACAGAATGGCGCCGCGTCACTCACGTGGCCGGAGCCGCCCGGCCCTCGTGATGCGCGGCGAGCCGGCGTCGGCGCGGCGCGGGGGCCCGCTCGTCCAGCGCCTGCGCGAACTCCCGCCAGGTGTCCGCGTTCTGCCGCGCCAGCGCGATGACCAAGGCGTCGCAATGCGGTGGTACGGCCTCGGCCAGCTCGAACCACCTGTGTATCCCGATGACGTTGAACTGCATCACGCGCAACAGCCGCCGCCCCATCTCCGAGTTGCGGACGGAGGGATCGTGCACCAACGGTTCCAGCAGGGAGGCCGATTTCTCCCGCGGTCTCCGCGCCCAGTTGTGCCGGGGTTTGGGCTCCGAGAGCTGCTCCGTGAGCGGGGGCGGCTCTGCCGACGGCTCCGTCGGCGGCTCCGGAGGAGGGGCGGCGGGCGTCCGCGCCGACTCGGCGACGACGCTCTCGCCCGTGAGGACGCGCTTGCGCACATCGCTCGCCGTCGCCGGTGAGATCCCGGCCAGCCGCGCCACTTCCCGCAGGGACGCCGTCGGATTCTGGGCGATCACCTCTGCCGCCCGCCGCCGGCCTGCCGCGCGGTCCACCGGCCTGACCCTTCCGTCTTTGCCGATACGGGCGTTCAACTGCGGCTCGGAGGCATTTGAACGCCGGATGGCCGCCACACTCTTCGCCCCAAGGCCGGAAGCGCGCGCGATGGCCCGGTCCGACATGTGGGAGTGGGAGGCGATGAGCCGCGTCGCGGCCGCTCTCCGGTCCGCCTGCGACAGGGGCAGGCCGTGATGGGTGTTGGACTCCACGGCGAGCAGGAAGGCGTCGTCCCGTGAGACGTCGACGAGAACGGCCTCGATCGTCTCCCGCCCCTTGAGGATGGCGGCGAGAACGCGATGCACGCCGTCGACCACCTGCATGCTCCGCCGGTTCACCAGGATCGGCGGAAGCGGCGTCTCGCTCTCCGCGAGCTGCTCCGTGTATTTCTTGTCCTGCCCCGCAGAGCGGGGCGAGTCACCGAACTGTAGAAGCGATATGGGGAGATGTGTGAATTCCCCCCGCAGACGGGTCTCCCCGCTGCCCGTCTCTGTCGATTCGATTGCCGGGTCGTTTGCCGGGCCAATGCGTACCGTTTTCGATCCTGGGTGCAAAATGTTCACACCATCCCCCTGTGGTGTAGCGGTGCAGGAGTGTGACCCCTGCGAAACCAGCGCGGAAAATCCCTTCTCCATCCGCAACGGTGGCGCAAAGGAGTGTGAACGCGCCGGATGAGAGATGAGAAGGGATACGCTGTGCATACACCGGAAGAGTGGTCGTTTTCCCCAGCGGATACGCATCAGTATCGAGTGAATTCCTCAGCCGGCCGACCGATTCGCAAGCCCCCGCAAGCCCCCGCAGCGTATGGTTGCTTTGCATCGACTGCTTTGCACCAACGCATGTGACCTTCGATGCTAGCGGGGTCTGTTGTGATGTCAACCGAACGGAAGGATGCGGTAAAGAACGCGAAAAGATCCTTTTGGTGGATGTCGATGTTCCGGTACTGAGTTACCGGTAGTGCATCGACGTGCGGAACGCGGGACCCCCCTCGCTGACCGGGCGGGTGAAGAGCTACGATCCCTGTGTGGTCGGGCAAAGGGCCCGGGTGTGTTGGGGGTGTGGTGTATGGCTTCTGGGCGTGTGGTGCGGTTCGACAGCATGCGGGGCTACGGGTTCATTGCTCCCGATGACGGGGGAGAGGACATCTTCCTGCATGTGAACGATCTGCTGATCCCCGAGGAATATCTGCGTTCGGGACTGGCGGTCGAATTCGAGGTCGAGGACGGTGATCGGGGACAGCGGGCATCGCACATCAAGCTCTCGCAGACGGCCGAAGCGCCGCCCGTGCCCGCCGCGGGGCGAGCCGCCCAGGCGGCACAGGGTTCCTCCTCGGCCGGGGGCCGAGGGCCGGATTCGGCCAGAACGGCGGCGGACGGCGAGTATCCGATGTGTGACGTCCTCACCGCTGAGGAGTACACCAGGGATATCACCGAGCTTCTGCTGAAGACGGGGCCTTCCCTGACGGCGGAGCAGATCCTCCAGCTCCGGCATGAGCTGATGAAGTTCAGCGAGAGCCACGGCTGGATCGAGGACTGAGCGACGCGGGGCGGGGCCCCGCG
>NZ_JBSHAO010000075.1:0-35028 GCF_053611545.1 Streptomyces sp. NPDC054796
CATGCTCCGCGACGGCACCTTCTACGAACCCCGCCTCCCTGAAACAACCGCCGCATGACCAGCTCAGGCTTGACGAAGGACATAGAGGCACCCCCACCTGTCCCCGTCCCGTCACCCGTCACCCGTCCCGACGAAGCCCGGCGGGACTTCCCACGAGGAGATCTCACATGCCCCCACCCCCCATCCGTGACGACGAGAAACTGGCGGCGGAACTGGCCGCGGAGGCGGGACGGGTTCTGCTGGACCTGCGCGCGAAGCAGGGGTTCGGCGACCCGAAGAAGCTGAAGGCGGCGGGGGACCGCGAGGCACACGAGTACCTGATGCGCTCCCTCGCCGCACACCGCCCCGATGACGCCGTGCTCTCCGAGGAGGGCGTGGACGACGCCCGTCGGCTCGACGCGCCCCGCGTGTGGATCGTCGATCCGCTGGACGGCACGAGGGAGTTCTCCGAGGAGGGCAGGACCGACTGGGCCGTGCACGTGGCGCTGTGGGAACTCGGGGAACTGACGGCGGGCGCCGTCGCCATGCCCGCCAGGAACACCGTGCTCACCTCTGCCGACCCGCCACGGCCCGTCGACGCGGAGGGCGAGGACCCGGCGGCGGGCGAGCGGCCGCTGCGGCTCGCCGTGAGCCGCACCCGGCCGCCCGAGCTGACCGGGGCGCTCGCGGCCTCGCTCGGTGCCGAACTCGTCCCCATGGGATCGGCGGGCGTGAAGATCGGCAGCGTGCTGCTCGGTGAGGCCGACGCATACGTGCACGGCGGCGGCCAGTACGAGTGGGACTCCGCCGCGCCCGTGGCGGTCGCCAGGGCGGCCGGGGTCCACGCCTCCCGGCTCGACGGCTCCCCGCTCCTCTACAACAGGAAGGGCGCGTGGCTGCCGGATCTCGTCGTCTGCCGCGCGTCCTGCAAGGACCGCGTTCTCCCCGCGATCCAAGAAGCGCTCACTCATCCCACGAAGGAGTCCTGATGAAGATCATCGGCGCGGGTTTCGGGCGGACCGGAACCCTGTCAGTGAAAGCGGCCATCGAAATGATGGGCTTCGGGCCCTGTTACCACATGATGGAGGCGTTCGAACACCCCGAGCACCTGAACACCTGGCTCGCGGCGCGCAACGGCCAGCCCGTCGACTGGGACGCCGTGTTCAGCGGCTACCGCTCGACGCTGGACTGGCCCGCCTGCGACTTCTGGGAGCCGCTGGCCGAGAAATACCCGGAAGCCAAGATCATCCTGACGGTCCGTGACCCCGAACGCTGGTACGAGAGCTTCCACGAGACCCTGGCGCCCCTGTGGAACCCGGACAGCGAGACCTCCGACGCCATGGCGAAGGAGTACCGGAAGTACCTCGAACTCGTCCAGCTCATCACCGAGAAGACCTTCGACGGGCGCCTCGGCGACAAGGAACACGTCATCTCGGTCTTCGAGCGGCACAACGACCACGTCCGCGCCTCCGTACCCGCCGACCGCCTGCTCGTCTACGAGGTGAAGGAGGGCTGGCAGCCGCTGTGCGACTTCCTGGGCACCGAGGCTCCGGAGGGCAAGGACTTCCCCCACCTCAACGACCGGAACAGCTTCCTCCAGATGGTCAAGGGGCGGCTGGGCAACTGAGCCCGCAGGGCCGGATCCGGTCGCGAGACCGGATCCGGCACATCCGGCACATCCGGCACATCCGGCGCGTCAGCGCCCCGCGCCCGCCGCGGTCACCTCGCCCGCGCCGCGCCACGGCCGGGCCAGCAGGACCAGGCAGAGCGCCGCACCGGCCAGACCGGCCAGCATGATGACGGCCATCGGCGCCGAGCTGTCCTCGCCGAAGAGGCCGACCAGCGGCGAGGCGAGGGCGCCGAACAGGAACTGGAAGCCGCCCAGCAGCGCGGAGGCGGCCCCGGGCGCGGTCCGACCCAGGGTCTGGCCCAGGCTCATCGTCGCGGGGAAGATCACGCCGATCCCGCCCATGGTCACGAACAGGCAGGCCCAGGTGGCGGCGAGACTCTCGCCCACCGTGGCCAGCAGCAGAACCTGTGCCACAGCCCCCAGCCCGGCCAGGCAGACGCCGCCGGCAAGCAGGGAGTTGAGCCGTACGCCGCGCGACAGCCTGGCGAACACGCCGCCCGCGATCAGCATGGCGAGCGCGTTGGAGGCAAAGATCAGCGAGTACGTCGTGGACGAGACGCCGTGCAGGTTCTCGAAGACGAAGCTGGAGCCGCTGATGTAGCAGAACATCGCGGCCGAGCTGAAGCCGAGCACGAGCACGTAGCCCATGAAGGCGCGGTCGGCCAGCAGCGCGCCCATCGCGCAGAAGGTGGCGCCGAGCCCGGCCCCGTGGCGGCTCTCGCGCGGCAGCGACTCCGGCACCCTGGCCAGCACGGAGAGCAGCAGCAGGCCCCCGATGACGGTGAGGACCACGAAGACGGCGCGCCAGGTGGACACGGCCAGCACGGCGCCGCCGAGCACGGGAGCGGCGATCGGCGCGACGCCGAGGATCTGCGAGAGCAGTGCGAAGTAGCGCGGGATGTCGCGCCCATGGAAGCGGTCGGTGATCACCGCCCTGGCCAGCACCATGCCCGCGGCGCCCGCCACCCCCTCCAGGAACCGTGCCGCGGTGAGCACCTGGACGTTCGGCGCCAGCGCGCACACCAGCGAGAAGAACGTGAACCCGACGGTCCCGGACAGCAGCAGCCCGCGCCGCCCCAGCGCGTCGCTGACAGGCCCGATCAGCACCTGTCCGACGACGAGTCCCGCCAGGAAGGCGGTCATCGTGAGCTGGACGGCGGAACTGCTCGCGCCGAGCGAGTCGCCCATGGAGGGGAAGCCCGGCACGTACATGTCGGTGGCCAGCGGCGCGACGGCGGTGAGGGCGCCCAGGACGGTGACCAGGACGGCGGCGCGCACGGGCGGCGGGCCGGAGGCGCGCTCGCCCGCGGTGCCGCCTTCGGTGCCGCCGTCCGTGCGAGGGGCGCCGGAACGGGAGGGGGACGGGGATATCATGAACGCAAAGGTAACCGATGGTTCGCTGGTTAACGAAAATGCCGAGGAGTAGGTGGTCCACCGTGCTGTTCCCTCCCCAGGTCGTCCGTGCGCGGTGGGCGGCGGACAACCCCGGTCTGGACACCTCGCCGATGGAGGTGGTCGCCCTGGCCAAGCGGGTCATCTCGCTCATCGACCGCGCGGTCGAGCCGCTCTACGAGGGCGCCCCGCTCACCGCGCCCGAGGTGGACATGCTGATCCCCCTGCGGCACGCGACGGAGCCCGTCATCGCCCGCCGTCTCGCCGACGACATGGGGATCTCCCGCGCGGGCATCAGCAAGGCGCTGGCCAAGCTGGAGAAGCGCGGCTTCATCAGCCGCACGCCCAACCCGGCAGACCGCCGCGCCGCGCTGGTCACCATCACCGACGCGGGCAAGGAGGCGGTCGACGCGCTCTTCCCCCGCCAGCTCGCCGTCGAGGCGGAGCTGCTGGCCGGGCTCGGCGAGGACCGCGCCGCGGTGGTGGACGCGCTGTCGCGGCTCGTGGACGTGCTGCGGGACGGCTCGCCGGACGCGGCACGCTGAGCACGGTGCGGTGCGGTGCCTGCCAGGGGCGTGAGGGTTACGGTGCGGGCCGCGCGAGGTGTTCGTCGAGCGCCTTGAGGCCCGGCACGAAGACGTTGTCGGTGAACAGCGCCCGGAGGCTGTCCGTCTCCGCCGGATCGAGCGGGGTGAAGTCCGCCCACCAGCGCACCTCGCTGGTCCCCTCCGACGGACCCGGCGTGATCCGGAGCGTCGCCCGGTAGTCGCTGACGGGGAAGGGGCTCAGGGCGAACTCGTAGCCGCACACTCCGTCATCGAGCTGGAGGAGCCGTTCCAGGATCTCGCCGCCGTCGGTCGTGGTGAGCCTGCGCAGGTGTCCGGGAGTGCCGGGCGGGACGCCGGGCTCCGGTACGCAGTCGGCGATGAGCGGGTGCCAGAGGTGGATCTCGTCGAAGGAGGAGACGACCGCCCAGACCGCGGCGGGCGGACGGGCGATCGTGGCGCGGGCCTCGGCTCGGGGCACGGATCCCTTCGCGGGGTGCGGATGGAAACGGGGGGTTCTGGACGTCGGGGGTGTTGCGCGGGACGGTTGGCCGGTGTGGTGCACATTGTAGGGTCCCGCGCTGATTTTTGTGCCGCAGCACGGGGTGCGGGGCGCTGCGCTGGGCGGTTCGCCGTATTCCGGGTGCGGGTGGGTGGCTTCGGCGCGGCGTGTGGTTGCGGTTGTTCGCGGCTGGCGCCGCGTGGTTCTTGGTTTGTGCCGGTGGCCGTGTGGGGTGTGTGGGTGGGGGGTGTCCGGTGCCGCGCCGGGGTGTCTCCTCGGCGTGAAGCTTTCGTCGTCGCCTCTCGGCCGGTGACTTTCTCGACCTGCGGGGACACCCCACCACGTCCCCGTCCCGCCGGTGGCCCACCTCCGCTCCGGGTCCGCCGGGGCCGACTCCATGACGTGCGGCGGCACAAATTCAGCGCGGGACCCTACGGCACCCACCTCCCCGGCCAACCGTCCCGCGCAACCACCCCGTGAAACGGCAACCCCCCGTTTCCTACCGCCCCCGCGAGGGGGCTTCCCGGTGCAACAAAGCGCGGAGCGCGGGGTCGGGCCGCAGGCCGAGTTCGCGGTCCAGGAGGGCCGCGTACACGCCCAGGCTGCGCCGGGCCTCGACCCAGTTGCCCGCGGCCAGGTGCGCCTCGATGAGGACGCGCTGCGCGCTCTCGCGCAGCGGCTCGGCGCCGACGGCCGCCATCGCGACGTCGACCGCGTCCGCGCACAGGCCCATGCGCGTGAGCTGCCGGCTCTGGCACTCCAGCGCGTGCAGCAGCCGCTGCCGGACGCGTTCGCGCTCCATCAGCGCCCAGTCGTCGTACCAGCCGGGCAGCAGTTCCAGCGCGTCCGGCGCGGGGGGTGCGGCACGCAGTTCGCGCGGTGTCGCGCGGCCCTCGATGACGTGGGTGGCCCAGGTGCTCACCGTCCGCAGGTCGATGAGCACCTCGTCACGCATCGTGAGCCCGTGCTTGTCGGCCGCCACCAGCCGGACGTCCATGCGGTTGAGCCGCCACAGCGCGGAGCGCAGGTTCCCGTTGGCTCTGGCCTCGTCGTGCACGGGCCACAGCGACCCGGCGGCGTACGGCCGCTCGACCCGGCAGGGGCGCAGCGCCAGGAAGGCGAGCAGGCGCCCGCAGCTTCTGGGCACGTCGACGCGCCGAGAGCCGACGCTGACCGAAAGCTCCCCGAAAAGGTGCAGCACAGGCAGGGTTTCCTGGGCGCCCCAGGGGGCCAGAAGGTGAGGAAAATCCGGCGGCATGGCGTTCTCCCCCCGCGCGAGCGCGCCCCTCGACGGGAGTCGGAGGTCCCTTGCCCGGCCGTCACGGGACGCTGACTGTGGTGTATCAACGATCCGCAGTCTCAGCGAGGAAGGCCAGAAGAAATTCCCGCACCATCCGTACGGCCGACTCGGCATCTGCTGTAGACGCATCGACGCCCACGGGGACCCGTTCGACGTCGGGATTGAGCCGCAGGGTGATCAGCGCCCCGTGCGTCTGGGCCTCCACGCGCACCACGCACACGCCGGTCCTGCCACTTCCGGACACCATTCCGGCAGCCTGCCACGGGCCCGTCACCGCGGCGTTGAACGTACGTACGGATCGCGGACGCCCGGTCACCGGCCGCCGGTGCGGCCATGGCACGGGGCGGTTCACGAGCGGACCGCCGGCCGCTCACGAACCGCCCCGCGCCCGGGAGCGGGCGCCCGGAGGAGCGCCGGGCGCCCGTCCCACTCACCGCCTGGTGAGGGGCGGTGCGTCAGTGGTGCGGCAGTGGCGTGTCAGTCGTGCGTGCCCGCCGTCGTGACGGTGACGTTCGTGCCGGTGGTGCTGTTGGCGCCGCCGAGCGGGACCTGGTGGTCGAGGCCGACGAAGCGCCCGTCCTTCTGCCAGAGCGCGGGCTTGAGGAGCGCGTACTTCGCCTCGTCCCAGGTCTTCCAGTCGTAGTCGAGCAGCCCTCCGGTGTCACCGGAGTTGGGGTTGAGGCACCAGAAGGTCTGGTGGATGCGGTGCTCGACGATGAGGTCGCGCAGCGCGGTCATCCACTTCTGGTTCTCGCCGCCGTCGAGCCGCCCGCCCCACTCGCCGACGAGCAGGGGAGCGGTGCCGTTCTCCTTGAGGTAGAGCCAGTTGGGCCGCCAGACGTTCTCGGTCAGCGTGGTCTTGTTCCAGTCGCCCTCGAACCACGGCTGGCGGTGGACGGAGGGGCCGTAGTCGTGCGGCGAGTACACGAGCTGGTCCTGCTGCGTACCGAGGTCGACGGGGTGGTCCTTGGCGCCGCGGAGGTTTCCGCCCCACCACATGGAGTGGTAGTCCGTCGGAGTGGTCGAGCCCCAGTCCGTGCCGTTCTTCGGGTAGATCTCGATGCCCTCACAGAGCACCAGCAGATTCGGGTTGACGGCAAGGATGCGGCGGCCCGCCGTCTGGCAGGCGTGCTTCCAGTTGTCCTGGTCGGCCGAGCCGTCCCACTTGGCGCGCGGGCTCTCGTTCTGCCTGCCGTGCGGCTCGTTCTTGATGTCCATCGAGAGGATGGTGTCGTCGTTCTTGTAGCGGCTGGCCAGCCACTCCCAGGTGGCGTAGAAGTCCTCCACGGTGACCGCGCCCTTCCACCACACGGGGTGGACGTGGCCCGAGTTGTCGGCCTCGGCGCTGTGCACGTCCATCATGACCTTGATGCCGTACTGCTCGCACAGGTCGAGCCAGTAGTCGAAGACCTGGAGCGAGGTCATGCCCGTCAGCTCCGGGTTGGCCCAGGTGTTCACGGCAGAGGGCGCCGTGGCCTGGCCGTTCTTCCACTCCTTGAGCAACTGCGTGGAGATGGGCACCCGGATCGTGTTCATCCCGCGCTCGGCCATGGCCCGGGTCAGTTCCTCGATGTTGGCCGACCAGAGGCCGTGGAAGACGCGCTCACTCGTGTTGAAGCCGAACCAGTTGGTGCCCGTCATCCACACCTTGTTGCCTTGCGCGTCCACGATGTCGCCGCCCTGGGTGTGCAGCCAGTCGTCGCCGGGGGCCGCCGCCTCGGCGCCCGCGCTCCGGTGCGGGGCTGGGGCGCTCTGACCCGCGTGCGCGTCGGGGGCGCTGAGCTGGCCCATGGTGAGCAGGCTCGCCGCGCTCAGCGCCACGGCGAGCAGCGCCCGCCGCAAGCGTGCGCCGCGGCGCGTTCTCTCGCTCGTGAGGTTGTTCGTCATCGTCACCTTCCGGTGGGGGAGTGGGCCGTGCGGTGGGGCGGCGGCGCATGACTCCCGGCCCTCCGGGGGCCGTGGGCTACGGCTCCGGGGGGCTGTGTCCGCCGGCGTGTGGGAGCGCTCCCAAACGTGTTGACGCTGTCGTTGTAGAAGCTGCGCGGGGCCGCGTCAACGGGCCGGGACGGGATGACTGGAACTCGGCCCTCTGTACGGGTCCCTCGGCGCGGGGCCCTGCGCGGGTCCCTCCGTGCGGCAGCCGTTCGTGCGGCGGCGCGTCGCCGGGGGCGCCGCGCCCGGGTCGGAGAGGGTGGGTGGCCGGATGCTGTCGGGGTACGCCGGTCTCCAGCGACCGGCTCCGGCGGGAGCCCGGCACGGAGGGATACGGAGGCGTGAAGTGGCGCGTGTGACAGCTGTGGCGTTCATCTGGCTGCTGGCCCTCGCGGCGCTCTGGGCGGGCCGGGCGGCCGACGGCGGCTGGTGGTGGGCGGCGGGCGTGCTGCTGGCGTTCGCCCTGGTCGGGCTGTACGACCTCGTCCAGCGCCGCCACTCCGTCCTGCGCAACTACCCCGTCATCGGCCATCTGCGCTACATCCTGGAGAGCCTCCGCCCTGAGCTTCAGCAGTACTTCGTGGAGCGGGACTTCGACGGCCGCCCCTTCGACCGCGACACCCGCTCGATCGTCTACGAGCGCGCCAAGGGCATGGCCGACCAGGCGTCCTTCGGCACGGAACGCCCCGTCTACGAGGCCGGTTACGAGTACTTCGTGCACTCCGTCGCGCCCCGGCCCCTGCCCGAGCAGCCGCCGACGGTGCGGGTGGGCGGGCCCGGGTGCACGCGCCCGTACGACATGGCCCTGCTGAACGTCTCCGCCATGAGCTTCGGCTCGCTCTCGGCCAACGCCATCCTCGCGCTGAACCGGGGAGCGGCCGAGGGCGGCTTCGCGCACGACACCGGGGAGGGCGGGATCTCGGACTACCACCTCCGTCACGGCGGTGACCTGGTGTGGGAGATCGGCACCGGCTACTTCGGCTGCCGTACGGACGACGGGGACTTCGACGCGGAGGAGTTCGCCCGCAAGGCGCGCTGGGACGCGGTGCGCTGTGTCTCGCTCAAGCTCTCGCAGGGCGCGAAGCCGGGCATGGGCGGCGTCCTGCCGGGCGGCAAGGTGAACGCGGAGATCGCCCGCGTACGGGAGGTGCCGCGGGGCGAGACCGTCGTCTCGCCGCCCTACCACCGCGTCTTCTCGACGCCCCGCGAACTCGTGCGCTTCCTCGCCCGGATGCGCGAGCTGTCCGGGGGCAAGCCGACGGGCTTCAAGCTCTGCGTGGGCAGCCGCCGCCAGGTCCTGGCGGTCTGCAAGGCGATGCGCGAGGAGGACGTCACCCCCGACTTCATCATCGTCGACGGGGCCGAGGGCGGCACGGGCGCGGCTCCGCTGGAGTTCATCGACCACGTGGGCACCCCGCTGACCGAGGGACTGTCCACCGTGCACAACGCGCTGGTCGGCTCGGGGCTGCGCGATCGGGTGCGGATCGGCGCCAGCGGCAAGGTCGCCACCGGGGCCGATCTCGTCAAGCGGATGATCCAGGGCGCCGACTACGCCAACGCGGCGCGGGCCATGATGTTCGCGGTCGGCTGTATCCAGTCACAGCGCTGCCACACCAACACCTGCCCCGTCGGCGTCGCCACCCAGGACCCGCGCAGGGGGCGCGCCCTGGACGTCGAGGACAAGTACCGCCGCGTCCAGCGCTTCCAGCAGGCGACCGTGCACAGCGCGATGGAGATCATGGCCTCCCTGGGCGCGCGCTCAGCCGCCGACCTGCGTCCCGACATGCTGCGGCGCCGGGTGGGGCCCGACACCGTGCGCTCCTTCGCCGACCTGTACGAGTGGCTGGAGCCGGGGCAGCTCCTGGACGGCGCCGCGCCCCGCGACTGGGCCCGCGACTGGCGCGAGGCCGACGCGGACACGTTCACGGCCTGACGCGCCACGCGTCACGCGCCGAAGGCGGGCGGCGAACTCCCGCGCCCCGGAGCACTCTTGGCGCGTTTCCTGTGTGCACGCATGTTGTTTCGTGGTGGAGGTTGTGACTCAATGTTTGACCACGTGTCGTATTTCATGGACATGCCCCTCCACGAGCGTGAGGAATCACGTGAGACATAGACGTATCCGCACCCGCATCCGTCCCCGAATCCTCCTCCTCTGGTCGCTGCTGCTCGCAGCGGCGCTGGCACTGCCGTTGAACGGACCGCTGCCCGGCGCCTCGGCGGCTCCCGCAGAGCGGGCGGCCACCTTCGCCGACGACGACCCGAACGCCCCCGTGCACGGCCTGAAGGGCGAATATTTCCGGATGTCCGAGCCGGGCGCCCGTGACTTCGCCGAGCTCGGCGGCGTCGCGCTCGAACCGCGCGTCGACTTCCCCGGGCTCGCCTCCATCTTCGAGTCCGTGACCGGCCGCACCGAGCACACGACGGCGCGCTGGACCGGACGTATCGAGGCACCCGAGACCGGCGACTACACCTTCTACGCCAAGGGCGACAACGGCTTCCGGATCCTCATCGACGGCAAGCCGGTCATCGACCACTGGGTGCCCGACTGGGACAACGAGCAGAAGAGTGAGCCCGTCAGGCTGACGGCCGGTGAGCCGCACGAGATACGCGTGGAGCTGTTCCAGGACACCGGCGGCGCGAACCTGGCCCTGAGCTGGGAGAGCGGCACGGTCGAGAGGGAGATCGTCCCCGAGTCCGCCTTCACCCCGCCCGCCGACTACGAGGTCTACCCCGTCGCGCTCTCCGTCGGCGAGGACGGGCGGCGCTTCCAGACCACCTTCGCCGGTGACGTCGCCGGGTACGAGGGGTTCGAGGACCACCTGGCGATCGAGGTCGACACGACGAAGATGCCGGTCGAGTCCGTCACCCCGGCGGCCGACGACCCGCGAGCGCTGATCGTCACGCTGGCCGAGCCCGTGCAGAAGGACCAGCAGGTGCGCGTCTCGTACGACGGGAAGGGCGGCCTGACGGCGGGCGGGGAGACCGTGCCGCAGATCATCCGGCACGCGCGGAACGCGTCCACGCAGCGGCTGCTCACGGAGTGGGGCGAGAAGCTGGACCGCCGCAACCCGCTCCCCGAGTACCCCCGCCCGCAGGAGGTGCGCGACGAGTGGCGCAACCTGAACGGGCAGTGGGAGTTCGCCGGGGCAGAGAAGGGCGAGGAGCCGCAGTTCGGCAAGGCCCTCGACGAGCGGATCACCGTGCCGTTCCCCGTCGAGTCGCAGCTCTCGGGGCTGGAGCGGCACGAGGACCACATGTTCTACCGCAAGGAGATCACTGTCCCCAAGAAGTGGTCCGTCGGCGACAGGCAGCGGCTGAGGCTGAACTTCGGCGCCGTCGACCACCACGCCAGGGTGTGGGTCAACGGGAAGCAGGTCGCCGAGCACAAGGGCGGCTACTCGGCCTTCAGCGCCGACATCACCGACGCGCTCAAGCGGGGCGGCAAGCAGGAGATCGTCGTCGCCGTCACCGACACGGCCGGGCAGAACCAGCCGAGGGGCAAGCAGGCCGCGGACCCGGGCGGCATCTTCTACACCCAGTCCTCCGGCATCTGGCAGACGGTCTGGATGGAGCCCGTCGCGAAGACCGCCGTCGACCGGCTGGTCACCACACCCGACATCGACGCGCACAGCCTGACGGTGAACGCGAAGTCCGAGCACGCCTCCTCGTCGGCCCGTGTCACGGCCGTGGCCCGTGACGCGAAGGGCAGGAAGGTCGGCTCCGTCATAGGACCCGCCAACAGCGATCTGCGCCTGCCCGTCAGGAACCAGCACCTGTGGTCGCCCGACGACCCCTACCTCTACGACCTCGACGTCACCCTCACCGACGGCAGGTCGAAGGACAGGCTGAAGAGCTACTTCGGCATGCGCTCGCTCGGCATCGAGAAGGTGGGCGGCCACCAGAAGCTCGTGCTCAACGGGAAGCCGTTCTTCTCCCTCGCCATGCTGGACCAGGGCTTCTGGCCCGACGGCCTCCACACCCAGCCCAGCGACGAGGCGCTCAGCTTTGACCTCGAGGCGCAGAAGGAGCTGGGCTTCAACGCCGTGCGCAAGCACATCAAGGCGGAGTCGGCGCGCTGGTACTACCACGCCGACCGGCTCGGGCTGCTCGTGTGGCAGGACTTCGTGTCCGGTGACATCACGAACGAGGAGGGCAAGCAGGCGTTCCTGACCGAGGGCAAGCGCGTGATGGAGCAACTGCACAACTCGCCCTCGGTCGGCGGCTGGGTGGTCTTCAACGAGGGCTGGGGCGAGTGGGACCGCACTGAGACCGGCAGGATCGCCGAGTCCGTCAAGGCGGCCGACCCCTCCCGCGTCGTCAACGCGCACAGCGGCGTCAACTGCTGCAACTCGAAGGGCGACTCGGGCAAGGGCGACATCATCGACCACCACGACTACAACAACGACGACCCGCCCACGGCCGACCACCGTGCCGCGATGGACGGGGAACACGGCGGCTTCACCCTGCGCACCCCCGGACACATGTGGCCGGGCACCCCGACGGTGATCTACAGCGGTGTGGCCGACAAGGAGGCGCTGACCGCGAAGTACGTCGAGAACACCGAGAAGTTCTATCTCCAGCAGGCGGCGGCCGGACTGTCCGGCTCGGTCTATACGCAGGTCACCGACCTGGAGAACGAGCTGAACGGCATGTGGACGTACGACCGGCGGGACATCAAGGTCGATCCGGAGCGGGTCAGGGCCGTCAACGAGAAGGTGATCGCGGCGGGAGCGGGCGCGGGCGACTGATCGTGCCGCTCCGCATCCTCCCGTGACCGCGCGTCACTCCGGATCACCCCGGACCGCGCCCGCCCGCCGCCTGTCCCCTCGGGCGGCGGGCGGGCGCACGTCCGTCCCTGCCTTCGCAGGGGACTTCGGCCCCGGCTGCCAGGGCGCCTTCGCCTCGTCCGCCGCGCCGGACGAGGGTGCGTCGACGGGGGAGGCCAGCGGCAAAGGCGGTGCCCTGGATGCTCCGCTTCCGCCTCCATGACATGCTGGCCGCCGGACCACAGCACGGCCCGTCGCCGCGGACGGGGCCGCTCCGGCGGAGGTGAGCGATGAGCCAGCACGGCTATCAGGCAGACAGGATCGTGACGGACGAGGCGCACTCGGCGCGCGTGTACGACTACATCCTGGGTGGCAAGGACAACTACGAGGTCGACCAGGAAGCGGCCCGCGTGATGTGCCGCGAGTGGCCCGCGCTGCCGGTGCACATGCGCGCCAACCGCGCCTTCATGCACCGGGCTGGCCGCTGGCTCGCCAGGGAGGCGGGCATCCGGCAGTTCCTCGACATCGGTACGGGGCTGCCCACCTCGCCCAACCTGCACGAGGTCGTCCAGGGCGAGGCCCCCGCCTCGCGGGTGGTCTACGTCGACAACGACCCGATCGTCCTCACCCACGCCCAGGCCCTGCTGACCAGCACCCCGCAGGGGCGGACCGCCTACATCGACGCGGACATGCGGGACCCGGACGCCATCCTGTCCGACCCGGTCTTCCAGGACACCCTGGACCTGGGGGAGCCGGTCGGGCTGATGGTCATCGGCATCCTCCACTTCATCCTCTCCGGCGACGACGACCACGGTCTGATCGAGCGCCTTCTCGACCCGCTTCCCCCGGGCAGCTATCTCGCCTCGACCATCGGGACCGCCGACTTCGCGCCCCAGGAGGTGGGCAAGGTCGCGGAGGAGTACGCGCGCCGGGGCATGCCCATGCAACTGCGCACCCACGCCGAGGCCGAGTCCTTCTTCGCCGGTCTCGACCTGGTCGAACCCGGCGTCGTGCAGGTGCACCGCTGGCACCCGGACGCCGACGACGAGCGGGTCGACGACCGGGACATCGCCATGTACGGGGGCGTGGCCCGCAAGCCCTGAGCGGTCCTGTCAGGCGCTGCGTTGAACCGCCCTGCCCATTGCCCCGTGATCAGCAGCGAGATCGTGGTTCAGGGCTGACCAACAGCCTTACAGGAAGGGGCGACATGCCTGAGAGTTCGCCAGAGAGCGGCAGTTCGAAGCAGGCGGAGCAAGACGCTCGTGCCCGGCTTCTGCGGGCCAACCAGCCGTCGGCCAACCAGTCATCGGCTCTTCGCCGCAGCTACCCGAAGAGTACAGACCTCGTGGGAATGGCGAGAGCCATGGAGCGGGACAAGCGCCCGGTCCGAGACGCTTCCACGCAGCAGTCAAGGGGCAGGTCTCCGGGTCGTTGACCCGCTTCTCCGAGAGCCCGGGCCGAGCCCAGACGGCCCGGGCCGCTCGTGGCCGCCCCGCTGATGATGCCGCGTCGTGTGGCGGTGTCCCCGCCGACGGCGGGGCCGTCGACGGGGACGCGGGCCGTCAGGCGCCGAGTTCGCCCGCCGCCTTCTCGATGTCGGCGGAGAAGGTGCTCACCTCGGTGTAGACGCCGGGCTTGCCGGGACGCGCGCAGCCGTCGCCCCAGCTCACGATGCCGACCTGGACGAACTCCCCGGCCTCGTCCTTACGGAACAGCGGACCGCCGGAGTCGCCCTGGCAGGAGTCGATGCCGCCGTTCTCCAGGTCGCCCGCGCACAGCTCCTCCTCCGGGGTCAGCTCACTCCCGTAGGCGCTGCCGCAGGTGGCGTCGTCGACGAAGGGCACGTCGACCTTCAGCAGGTTCTGCTGCTGCTCGCCGCCCTCCTTGTCCGCGCCCCAGCCCGCGACGGTGAAGTCGCCCTCGTTCAGGTCCGCCGAGGTGGCCAGCGGCAGGGTGGGCTGGTCGATGGGCTTCTCCAGCTTGATGAGCGCCCAGTCCTTGCCCTTGCCGTCGTAACCCGGGGCCTGGAGCACCTCGGTGGAGTTGACCTTGACGGAGTCGGGGGAGGAGAGGTCGGTGACCCCGCCGACCGCCTCGATCTCGGTGTTCTCGCCGCTGCCTTCCACGCAGTGCGCGGCGGTGAGCACGATGTCCTGCTTGTAGAGCGCGCCGCCGCAGCCCATGGAAAGCCGCACCATCCACGGGAATTCGCCCTGCTGGGCCTTCTCGCCGCCGACTATCTTCGGGCTCGGCACGGGGTCTGGCGCCCCGTCGGACCCGGCGCCCGTGGCCTGCGCGCTGCCCGGCACCATCAGTGCGAACGCGGCGGCCGCGACGGCCGCCGAGGCCATCGCACCTCGGGTGATCCTGCTGCCGCGCCGCGCGCCCTGGCTGTTCGTGTTCAAGGGATGTCCTTTCGTGGGGGGTTGCACGCTTTGTCGAGGGCATGCCAAACCGGGGCCCGGTGCGGGCGCGGAAGAAGAGATGTTCCCCCTGTGCCGCTCCACCGCAAGACGTGCGGCCCCGTGTGGCAACTCCCGTAAAGCGCTCCGCAATTATGTGAATCAAGTGAACGCCGTGACAAGGGGGCCCAGTGAGCTGGATGGGAGAGACGGTCGGGCCGGGAGAGGGGAGGCGGAGGTTCCGGTGCGGCACATGTGACACGTCGCGCGTCATGTGTCGTCCGCTTCGGACCGCGTGTCGTCAGCTCCCCGTGCGCGCCCGCTCCGGCGCGGGAGGCAGCACCAGATCGGCGCGGCGGCGCCAGGTGTAGCGGGCCAGCAGTTCGTCGCGGGCGCTCGCCCCCAGCCGTCGGCGCAGCTCACCGTCGGCCGTCAGGGCCGTGACCGCAGCCGTCCAGGCGTCGACGTCCTCCGGCGGGCACAGCAGACAGTCCTCACCGTCCCGCAGCACTTCCCGCAGCACGGGGAGATCGGAGACGACCATGGCCCTGCCGTGCGCCATGTACTCGAACAGCTTCGGCGGCGACATCCACAGCGCGGCGTCACCCGCGCCGTCCGCTTCTGCGGCCCGCGACTGGTAGGGCGCCAGCACCACGTCGAAGTGCGGGTAGTAGGCGGCGAGCTGCGCCGGCGGGCGGTGCCCGTGGAAGTGGACGTTCGCGGGCGCGCCGTGCCCGCGCCAGTAGGCCAGGCCCTCCGTCGTGCCGCCCACCAGATGCACGTCGATCGCGGGCAGGCGTCCGGCCAGCGCCAGGATGAGGTCCACCGTGCGCCCCGGGTGCAGATGGCCGACGTAGCCCGCCTTGAGCGCGTCGGGACGCCCCGGGAGTTCGACGGGGGCTTCGACGTGCTCGGGCGCGGGGTCGGCGCCGTCGGGGGCCACCTCCGTCGCGACCCCGGCCAGTTCGGGGAAGACCTGCGCGTAGGCGCGGGCCAGCCCGTGGGCCACGAACACCACGCGCTTCAGCGAGGGGTGCCGCAGCAGCGCGCGTTCCGTCTCCCGCCAGGACGGGTCGTCCCACAGCGCGTTCGCCTCGTAGACGACGGGGGCCAGTTCGGCGGCGGCGAGCAGGCTGTAGGGCTCGCGCCCGTAGAGCAGGTCGGGGCGCGGGCCGCGCTCCAGCTCGGTCCGTACGCGCGCCGCTCGCCGCCGCAGCGCGGCACCCGCGTCGGCGTCCCCGGTCACGTACCCGCCCGTGGCGATGCCGGGGCGCCCGCCCTCCCCGCCCTCGCGCTCGACGGTGAGCGGGATGCGGCGGAGGCGGAAGGGGTTGCGGACGCCGTAGTAGATGTACGGGTCGGCGGCGGCGGTGCCCGGCAGCGCGTAGAGCGTGACGTCGTGACCGGCGTCGCTGAAGGCGTCGCACATGCGCATGGCGTGCACTCCGCCGGCGTACGCGGAAGGGATGCTGCCGCCGTGCAGATAGGCGATACGCATGGGCGTCTCCTCCTGGTGAGCGGGCGGGGCGGACGGCGGCGGGGCGGACGGAGGCTGGGCGGACGGACGCGGGTCGGACGGACGCGGGGCTGACGAGGGAAGCGGGGCGGGCCCGGGCTGTGCCGCTCGGGAAACGGTCGGGGTCGGGGTGGGGGGGGAGTGGGGGGGGGAGTGGGGGGCGGGGCCCGGACCGGACCCGGTGGCGCTGTCCGTCGCCGCCCGGTCAGACGTGGCGGCCCGTAGCGGCCCAGCCGTGGGAGAGCCGCGTCGCCTCCTCCGCCTCTGCCAGGACACCGAGCCCGTGCGAGGTCAGCAGCGACGACTGCCCGCGCAGCGCGTCCACGGCGCGCACCGCCCGTTCCAGCAGTCGGCACCGGCGCGCGGACAGGGGTTCGTGCGCCAGCTCCGCGACCTCCCACAGCCGCTCGTAGAGGGTCACGCGGCGCACCAGGGCCAGTACCTCCTGGAACAGCCCGGCGACGGGGCGGGGGTCGCCGCGCAGCGGGCCCGGCACCTGGCGGGCACCTGCCACGGCGGGGCCTCCGGCGTCTTCCCCGGAAGGGACGAGGAACGGGGTGCTGACCGCCGCCGCGTTGCAGCGGGTACGGGTGCCCTCGCGGGTGAGGGCCTCGGCGAACCGTACGGGTCCCGGCAGCACGTCGGGACCGGAGTCGGGGGCGTGACCGGGACAGGGACCGGGACAGGGACCGGGGCCGTGACCGGGGCCAGGGGTGAGGAGGCCGCGGCGGATGAACACCGCGCCGTGGGTGACGAAGTCGGTGAAGCCGTCGAGCGCGTGCCCGTCGAGCAGCGCCACCTCGGTGACGCCCTCACGGAGTTCGGCGAGCAGTTCGGGCCACGCGCTGCGCAGCAGCGCCGTGCTCTCGTCGAGTACGGCGCGCTCGTCGTCGCGCCAGGCGGCCAGTCGGCAGGTGCCGGGGTCCGCCGTGCGGGGGAGGGAGGCCAGGGCGCGGGAGACGGAGCGGTCCAGGTGCGGCGCGGGCGGGCCTACGGGGGAGAGGCTCAGCGGGCCGGGGCGTATCCACTCGGGCACGACGGCGGCCCGGACATCCGGGCCGTGGACACGGATCCGCTCCGTACGGCCCGGTCTTCCCGGCCGGTCAGCGGACTGCGCCGCGTGCGCCGCGGCCACCAGCGCTGGACCGTGCAGCGAACGGTGGGCGTCCTCGGTGCCCGACGCCGCCAGCACGGACAGCGCGATGCCCGCGACGGTGTCCTCGTCACACGCTGCGGCCCGCGCGTCGGGCGCAACCCCAAGCACCGTGCGGCCTCCCACACTCACGCTCCTCACGACCGCTCCCCACGACACGACCGCTCCCCACGTCCGCTCGTCACGGCGCGGTGCTGTGACACCCTCGTCTTCACAGCTACCCGGGCCGCCCGGGGACCACCACGGGTGGCCCCACCGGCGCCCGTGCGAAGCGGACATCCGCGTTCGGCCCGGGACAGATCTTGCCGCGCGACGAAAGCGGTGCTAGAGGTGACGGGACCGGGGATGCGGAACGTGGGGTGACGGCCCACGGGAGCGGCGGACGTGGTGCGGGGCGGCCGGTGCGGTCGCCCGTACGGGCCCGGGTACCGCTCCCATTCGGCCCGCGCGGCCCGTCCGATCTGGCCGATATCCGCTCCGCCGGGCGCCTTCCTGCGCTCCGCGTAGGACGCGGGCGGCCCGGTGAGGGCCGTACCGCCCCCGTGCCCTTCCGCCCGGCGGCCCTTCGCCGCGGTCCCACACGGACCGCTCGCCGCCGACGGCCCTGTCTACACGCCCGGTGACGCTCCGTCACCGGTCCACTGCGGCAGGGCGCGGCGTGACTCGGCGCGACGCGGCGCGACGCGGCACGGCGTCGCGTGGCGGAAGCGGTTACTCAGCGCGGGCGGGGGCAGCCTGACTGACCGTCGTGGCCACCGTGGCCGCGGGAAGCCGGAGGTGCGTCGTGACCGTGGACAGCTCGGCCTGGGTGAGGCGGTTCCACACCGCGCCGGACAGCGGGGCCGTCCGGCTCGCGGTGCTGCCGCACGCGGGCGGCTCGGCGAGCTATTTCCGGCTCTTCTCCCAGGCGCTCCACCCCCACGTCGAGACACTCGCCGTCCAGTACCCAGGCCGCCAGGACCGCAGCCACGAGGAACGGATCGAAGAGGTCACCGTCCTCGCCGACAGGGTCGCCGAGGCGCTGTCCCCCTGGACGGACCGCCCGCTGGCCCTCTTCGGCCACAGCATGGGCGCTTCCGTCGCCTTCGAGGTGGCGCGCAGGCTGGAGAGGCGGGGCGTGGCGCCGCTGGCGCTGTTCGTGTCGGGGCGCTCGGCCCCGGCGGCACAGCGGCCGAGCGGACTGCACCTGCTCGACGACGACGCGCTGATCGCCGAGATCGGCAAGCTGAGCGGCACGGACACGCGGGTCCTGGCCAGCGAGGAGATGCTGCGTCTGGTCCTCCCCGCCGTCAGGAGCGACTACAAGGCGGTGGAGACCTATGTGTGCGCGGAAGGAGCACGCGTGGCCAGTCCCCTTGTCGCGCTCGTGGGACGTACGGACCCCAGGGCCGGCGTGGACGGCGCACAGGGCTGGGCGGCCCACACCACGGGCCGCTTCGCCCTGCACGAATTCGAGGGCGGCCACTTCTACCTCGCGGAGCAGTGGGAGCGGGTGGCGGAGCTGGTACGGGGCGTCCTGCGGGACGCGCCACGCACCGCAGGGCGCTGACGGACCGGGACGGGCCCCGCCTCCGGCGCCTCCTCCGCCCCTTCCTACGCCGGGCCGTTCACCCCCTCGGCCTTGAAGAACGTGTAGTGGAACGTCCCGTCCTCCTCGGCCGCGCGCCGGAGACCGGCGATGCCCCGGTCCCAGTCGGCCTCCGTGACGAGTCCGGCGGCGAGTGCGTCGGCGCGTACGGACTCGACCATGGCGGTGAACGTGTCGAGTGTGAACGACCGCATGAGGGCGGGCCGCGCGGCGTCGGCGTAGACGGTGCGGGGGCCGACACGGACGTTCCGGTAACCGGCAGTGGTGAGCAGCGGCCACAGGCGACGGCCGATCAGGGAGTCGCCGCCCGCGTCGGCCTGGAGCCGGATCAGGCACTGGACGGCGGCCCGTGCAGCGGAGCTGTCGGGGTGGAAGAAGGCCGAGCCGTGGTCACCTTCGATGACCGTGATGCCGCCTCCTGGCCGCAGCACCCGCCGCAGTGCCGTCAGCGCGGCGGCCGGGTCCGCCAGGTGCTCCAGTACGAAACAGGCGAAGACGTGGTCGAACTCGGCGTCGGCGAAGGGGAGGTCGAAGAGATCGGCCCGGTGCCACTCCACCGGGGCTCCTGGTGCCTCGGCGGCGACCCGGGCGCGCGCCTGGGCGAGGGAGTCCTCGGAGATGTCCACGGCCACGATGTGTGCCCCCGGGCTCGCGTCCACCAGGTGAACGGTCTGCGCGCCGACCCCGCAGCCCACCTCCAGCACCCGGCTGCCGGGCGGGTACGCCGTACCGCCGTGCAGGAGCCGGGCCAGCGTGTCGGCCTGGTCGCCCAGCCTTCTGGCCTCCCGCTCCGAGTACCCGTGGACGTAGGCCCGCGCTCTGTCGGCGGGTGCTGAGAGGAGGGCGGCGGCAAGGGGAGACGGGGAAGACGGGGGAGACGGGACAGAGGAGGAAGCGGCAGCGGAAGGACGGCCGGTCGTGGTGTCTGTGCGCATGCCTCGACCCTGTCGTCACAATGGCCCGGTGAACAGGTCCAATGGAAGCTGCCCTGAGGGGTCCATAAGCGCCGGATCGGACTTCCTCCAGCTCGACACCGGAGAGGCGCCCGTCGGCGGGCTCGCCGACTGGCTGACGGGGCGGCTCCGGCTCGCCCTCGCCGACGGCCGGCTGCCCGTGGGCAGCAGGCTCCCCGCGACCCGCGTCCTCGCCGCCGAACTGCGGGTCTCCCGAGGGGTCGTGACCGAGGCGTACCAGCGTCTGGCCGAGGCCGGGCAGGTGGAGGGGCGGGGGCGCGGGGGAACGGTCGTCGTCGCCGTTCCCGCGCCGCCCATCCCTCCGGCCCTGGCGCTCCGGCCTCCCCCTCTCCCTCCGGATTCGGGGCCCAGGCCCGGGGGCCGGGCGGGGGAAGGCGGGGCGGCCGGAGCGCTGTTCGCCGCTGCGCCCGCAGCGGACGTCTTCGACACCCTGCGCGCGGCCCCGGCGCGTATCGATCTCTCGCCCGGCCTGCCCGACCTGACGGTCTTTCCGCGTACGCGATGGATGCGGGCCGAACGGGCCGTGCTCAGGGACCTCCCCGCCTCCGCCCTCGGCTACGTCGACCCGCGCGGGGCCCCGGAGCTGCGGCACGCCGTCGCTGCCTGGCTCGCTCGCAACCGTGGGATCGTCGTGCCGGCGGACGAGGTCGTCATCACGGCGGGCACCACACAGGCGCTGGCCCTGCTCGGCCAGGTCTTCAGGGACCGTGGGATCACCCGGGTGGCCGTCGAGGAGCCGGGGTCGCTCGGTGTGCGCCAACTGCTGCGCGGGCACCGGCTGGAGACGCCGCCGGTCGCGGTCGACGCGGACGGGGTACGTGTCGATGAGTTGCGCGCCACGGGCGCGCCCGCCGTGCTGCTCACCCCCGCTCACCAGTTCCCGACCGGAGTCGTGCTCGACGGCGCGAGACGCCGTGCCCTGATGCGCTGGGCGACGCACGAGGGCGGACTCGTCGTCGAGGACGACTACGACGCCGAGCACCGCTACGACCGGCCGCCGGTCCCCGCCCTGCGGTCCGTGCTCCCCGAGCACGTCTGCTACGCGGGAAGCGTCTCAAAACTGCTGGCCCCGGCCCTGCGCGTCGGCTGGGTGCTGGTGCCCTCGACGTACCGCGACGCGCTGATCGCGGCCAAGCGCTTCGCCGACCAGGGCAACGCCGCGCTGCCGCAACTGGTCCTGGCCGCGCTGATGGAGTCGGGGGAGCTGGAGCGGCAGCTACGGCTTCTCCGCGGGCGGCACCGGCGGCGACGGGACGCGATGATCGAGGCGATACGCGCGCATCTGCCCGACGCGACGGTCCACGGCGCCGCCGCCGGTCTCCATCTGACGGTCACTTTCGACGGGGTGTTTCCCGATACCGGCCTCGCGGCGGCGGCGCTCGCGCGTGGCGTCAAGACCCAGCCACTGTCCTGGCACAGCCAGTGTCCGCGGCGACCCGGGCTCGTACTGGGCTACGCGGCGTGCACGACCGCGTCCCTCCACGAGGGGATCGCGGAGCTCCGCGCGGCCCTGCGCGAGGTGCGCTGACCAGCCCCGCCGGGCCCGGCCCCCTCCCGTCGACGCCGCCCGCCCCGCCCACCCGGCCCGTCAACTCCCGTCAGCGGCCCGCGAGTTCGTCCCGCGCCGTGCCGCCCCTCGGGTCCTGCGGCGGCACCGTTCCCATGGGCCCGGGTCCGGGGCCGGGTCCGGGCGCGGGCCTCGTACCGGAGTCCGGGGCCCCCTCGCCCGCCCTGCGGATCGCGCCCAGCACGAACCCGGCCGGAACACTGACGAGCCCCGGTGCGTACAGCGGCCACAACTGCCAGTCGGCGTGCGGGAACACCGCGTCCGGCGCCCCCGACATCGCGGGGGAGAACGCGACCAGGGCGAGCGTGACCGCCGTGCCCCCGTACACGCACCGCCGCAGCGCGGCGAGGGGGAAGGGGCGGCGGCCCAGCGAGTAGCACAGCGCGGGCAGCAGCACCGAGGCCGCCTGGGCGTAGGTCAGCGTCAGCCAGAACTGGGGGTTGACCTCGCGTGCCACCACCGCCAGCACGAGGCACACGGCGCCGACGCCCAACAGGGCCAGCCGGGCCCGTACGTTGCCCGGCATGTGCCGTGCCGGGGAAGCCTGACCCGGCACGGGGGCCTGCCCCTTCGCGGCGGCTCCGCGACCGCTCCCCGCACCCGTGCCCGCACCCGTGCCCGCGCCCCACCCCAGGTCGTGCACCAGCGAGGCCGAGGCGGAAAGCAGCAGCACGGACGCGGATGCCAGCACGGTCAGGAAGGCCGCGCACGAGACGAACGTCAGCAGCATGCCGGGGTGTCCGGTGCCGTTGCCGTCCAGCGCCGCCGCGAGCAGCAGCAGGTTGTTGCCGCCGCGCGGGCCCTGTTCGGCCAGCTCGCGCGCCCCGACGAGGGCCCGGAGGCCGAAGCCGAGGATCACGGCCGCGGTGCACAGCAGGATCACCGCACCGGCGCCCCACCCCGCGGCCCGCCGCGCGATCCACACCTCGTCGCACCCCGAGAGCCGGGTCACCAGATACGGCAGGAACGCGGCACCCAGCAGCACGGTCACCGTGATGCTCACCAGGTCCAGCATCCCCGTGAGGTCTGTGCCGAACAGCCCGCCGAACGACAGATACGCGTCGGCCGAACCCTGGGCGCGGGAGGCGGCGTTGAGCATGGCGGCCGGGTCCCAGTGGAACTGGAAGAGGACCAGGCAGCACAGCAGCGGCCCCATGACCAGGAAAGCGGCGGCCTTGCAGATCTGGAGCGCCGTCGCACCGCGCGCGCCCCCGATCGTGACGCAGGCCAGCATCAGCGCGCCGACCAGCACGATGCCCGCCTGCTCACCGGCCTCACCCGGCAGGCCCATCAGCGCGGCGGTGATCTGGCCGATCGGCACGAGCTGGGCCACCAGCAGCGGCACCGTCGCCACGAGGGCGCCGGTCGCGGCGGCCCGGCGCGCGGGGCCCGACGGGAGCCGGTGCGCCAGCACGTCGCCGAACGACCAACCCTTCCTGATCGGCAGCTTCCCGGCCAGCCAGCGGCGCATCAGCAGGGGCGAGGCAGCGGCGGCGGCGACGACGAGGACGCCGTCCGTACCGGCGACGGCGACGATGCCGATGAGGTAGAGCACCCCGGCGACGGAGATGAAGTCACCCGTGAAGGCGAGGCCGCTGCGCATCGGCCCAGGGCGGTCGGTGTCGGTGAAGAGGCTGTCCTCGTCGCGCAGATCGGGACTGGCCCACATCGAGAGGGAAAGACAGCAGGCGAGGAAGAGCAGGAACAGCGCGATGGAGAGGAAGCGGTCGTCCGCCAGCTCCCCGGTCACGCGGCGGATCCGAACGGCGACGGCTGACGGAATGACTGGCGGAAGGACTGAGGGAAGGACTGACGGGAGGGGCGGCGGCGGATGAGGGCGCCGGCGTGTGGGGGAGTCACAGCTTCTCCAGGCGAGCGGGCGGAGGGAAGGCGGCGCGTGCGGAGACAGGCACGGCCGGAAGGCGCCGCAAGTTACCGGCGCGTTTGAGGGAGTGTAGATCCACTGTCTGTGATCAGCCAGGGGCTGTGTGTGAGAGAAAGGTGACGCGTCTCTCCACGTCTCCCGCGCCACCACGCTCGCCTCCGCACGCGACCTACCCGTCCCGCCCAACTGCGGTACCGAGGAAGAGGTGTGCTTGTGACAGTGCGGCATTCGCGCCCGCGTCGTGGCGGCAGGCTTACGGGGGACGAGGACGATGTCTCGGCCGCCGAGAAGCGCCTCTTCGGCGGCAAACTCCGTTACGACCTGCCGTTCGTGCGCCATGAGAGCCCCCTGTTACGGGTGGGCTTCTGGGGCATGGCCAAGGCACTGCCCCGGATGGTGGGCGTGGTGGTGCGCGCGGCCTGGGAGGTGGACAGGCCCGCGCTCTGCTCCCTCGTGGCCGCAGAGTTCGGCCAGGGCCTGGCCGGTGCCTTCGCGCTGGTGGCCACCAACCGCGTGCTCACCGAACTCTTCGCGGGCGGCCCCACACCCCAGCGGCTCCACCAGGCGCTGCCCGCGCTGCTCGCCGTCACGCTCGTCGCGATGTGCACTTCTGTGCTCGCCGCCGTCTCGGTCGCTTCCTCGGGCCGCATGGAACCGCAGGTCGAGCGCCGGATCTCGGCGCGCTACTACGCCGCGACGTGCCGCGTCGAGCTGCGCGCGACGGAGGAACCCGAGGTGCAACGCCTGCTGGAGGCGGGCAGGTTCGGCACGGACTCGTCGCGTCGCATGATCGGCCTGTCCGTCTCGGTGGTGAACGCGCTGATCGGGCTGGCGGCGGCCGGGGCCGTGCTGATGACACTGCACCCCGTCCTGCTCCCGATGCTCGTCCTGGTGGCGGTGCCCAAGGGCTGGGGCGCGGTGCGCTCGGCACGCCGCGAGTACGCGTCCAGGCTGCACTGGATCGACCACCGTCGCGCCATCGCCGTGCTGTTGCAGTACCTGACGCTCCCTCACGCGGCGCCCGAGGTCCGCGCGCACGGCGCGGGAGGGCTGCTGCTGCGCGCGTACGAGGAGATGTCGGGGTCGATGGAGCGCGAACAGCGCAGGCTCTCGCGCGCCCAGGCGGGCACCCAGTTGATCGCCTCCGGCTTCTCCGGGATGGCCGGACTCGCCGCGTACGGAGTGCTGTGGCTGCTGCTCACCGGGGGCGGGATGCCGCTGGCCGTGGGCGGCACAGCGGTGATCGCCATCCGCACCTCCACAGGCAAGCTGACGGCCCTGGTCTCGCAGCTCAACCGGATGTACGAGGAGACGCTCTACCTCAACGACACCGAGGAGGCGTGCGCGGTCGCCGCGCGCCACGCCATCCCCGTGTCGGGCAGGCCGCTGCCGGAGAGGGTGCGCGAGATCCGGCTGGAGGGCGTGTCCTTCACCTATCCGGGCGCCGAGCGGCCCTCGCTGGAGGAGGTCAGCCTCTCGGTGCCGCGCGGGACCGTGGTGGCACTCGTCGGCGCGAACGGCTCGGGCAAGACCACCCTCGCCAAGGTCCTCGCCGGACTGCTGCTCCCCACCGGCGGGCAGGTGTGGTGGCTGGGGGAGCGCGGCGCGGACCGTACGGATCGCGCGGAGACGGAGACGGAGACGGAGACGGAGACGGGGACGGAGACGGAGACGGAGGAGATCGCCGTCGAGCTGCGCGAGGCCGACCGCGACCAGGTATTCGGCCAAGTGGCCCTGCTCGGCCAGGACTTCCCCCGCTGGCAGATGACCGCGGGCACCAATGTGACCATCGGCGACCCCTCCGGACCGCCGGACCAGCGGCGGCTGGAGACAGCCGCACGGGACGCCGACGCGCACGAGTTCGTCGACAGCCTCCCGTACGGCTGGGACAGCATCGTCGTCAAGGGCTACGAACGCGGCACCCAGGTCTCCGGAGGCCAGTGGCAGAAGCTCGCGAACGCCCGCATCCGCTACCGCCGCGCGCCCTTCGTACTGGTCGACGAGCCCACCTCGGCCCTGGATCCGCAGGCAGAGATCGACGCCTTCGCGCGGCTGCGCGAGATGACGGCCGACGGCACCGCCGTCGTCCTGATCACCCACCGGCTGGCCGCGACCGCGCACGCCGACCACATCTACGTCCTCCACGAGGGCCGGGTCGCCGAGCAGGGCGACCACGCGGCGCTCATGGCCGACCCGGCGGGCCGCTACCGCGCGATGTACAGCGCGCAGGCGGCGCAGTACGGCCACACCTTCGACGGCGGGGGTGGGGCGACGGGGGTGACTCTCGGGTAAGGTTGCCGGACCCAGCAGTGGACGTAGACGTACCGAGGGAGGTGGGACCCATTACCGCTGTGTCAGGTCGGGTGCCCTCGTTCACGGTCGTACGGTCCATGCGGCGCAGGTGACCGAGGGGGCCCGTCGGTATCCCGAAAGGCTCCTCCCCCATGTCGCTCACCCCTTCCCTCCACACCTCCGTCACCTCTGACACCTCCGCCATCTCTGCCGCCTCCGACACCCCTTCCGCCGTCGTCGGCAGGCTGCGCGCGGCGGGCTGCGTCTTCGCCGAGGACGAGGCGGAACTGCTGGTCTCGGCGGCCCGCACACCCGCCGAACTCTCCGCCATGGTGGAGCGCCGCGCCGACGGCTTCCCCCTCGAACACGTCCTGGGCTGGGCCGAGTTCTGCGGTCTCCGGATAGCCGTGGGCCCCGGTGTGTTCGTGCCACGGCGCCGCACCGAGTTCCTGGTGCGCCAGGCCATGCCCTTCGTCGGCGCCTCGTCCGTCGTCCTCGACCTGTGCTGCGGCTCGGGTGCCGTGGGTGCCGCGCTGGCCTCCGGTGCGGACGGCGTCGAGCTGTACGCCGCCGACATCGACCCCGAGGCGGTGCGCTGTGCCCGCCGCAACGTCGCCGCCGTGGGCGGCCGGGTCCACGAGGGCGACCTCTACGCACCGCTGCCGCCCACGCTGCGCGGGCGCGTCGACGTACTCGTCGTCAACGCGCCCTATGTGCCCACCGACGCGATAGGACTGCTGCCACCCGAGGCGCGGGACCACGAGCCGCGCAGCGCGCTCGACGGCGGCGCGGACGGTCTCGACGTCCAGCGCCGGGTGAGCCGGGAGGCCCGGCAGTGGCTGGCGCCCGGCGGCCGGATGCTGGTCGAGACGAGCGAGCGCCAGGCGGAGCGCAGCGTCGAGGCGGTCGCCCGGGGCGGGCTGGCCCCGGCGCTGGTCTCCTGCGACGAGCTGAGCGCCACCGTCGTCATCGGGACGAGGGACGTGTAGCGGCCACGTCGGCCACGTCGGCCGCTACGTGCTCCTGAGCGCCCCGGCCCCGTCGCTCTCTGGTGCCGGGGCGCCCTCGTCCACGGTGGAGGACGGCACGGCCAGCACACCGTCGAAGGCGTCGAGGACGGGGGTGTGGAGGTAGGAGCCCTGTATCCGGATCCGGTCGGGGGCGGCGTCCTGAACCTGCTCGGGCGCCCGCCGCAGATCGGCGAGGGCGAGCCCGAGGCCCGCCCCGGCGAACGCGGACTCGATGCTTCCGGGCTCGGGATCGCCCAGGGGCGTGTCCTCGACGACGAAGCCGAAGCGTGCGCTCTCGTCGCGGCGCATCTCGGCGGTGTCGCCGGTGACGCTGGTCAGCGCGAGCGCGACGTAGTCGTCCCCGAGGGCGCGGTGGAGGTGCTGGCCCATGGGCAGCCCGGTGAGGTGGCCGGAGAAGGAGACCGGTTCCTTCATGATGTGGGCGTTGTGCGCCGCCAGGACGATACGGGTCCCCGGCTCGGCGTGGTCCAGGTGCCAGCGCACCGAACCGGCCATGTAGACCTCGCGGGCCGAGGTGTCGGCGGTCAGCCCGTTCCCCGCGAAGAGCCCGGCCATGGCCCGGAACGTGTAGTCCGCGTGGCACGCGCCCTCCACCCTCCGCAGCGCGATGTCGAAGCCGCGCTGGTCGCCGCGGTCCACGTAGAGCGGTTCCACGGCACGGAACCGCGTCAGCAGCCGGGCCAGCGCCGCGCTCAGCGCGTCCTGCTCGGACGTCTCCAGCCGAGCCCAGGCGGGCGCCGCGACGGCCCCGGACCCGCCCGCGAAGCGCCGAGCGATCTCCAGCGCCGACTCGGCCAGCGGCAGCAGCTCGGGGTCGACCTCGCGCAGATAGCCGACGACCGGCTCCAGCGCGGGCAGCAGCGAGCCGCCCGCCTCGGGGATGTCGATCCCGGCGAACCGCACCGGGTGCGGCGCGGTGCGGTTGTGCGCGCGCAGACGGCGCAGCGGTTCCTCGATGCCCATGGGGAGCGCCGCTGCGCTGTAGCGCTCCAGGGCGTCGTCAGGTCCTGCGCCCTGTGTCCAGTCGTCCAGGGCGAAGCCCTCGCTGAAGCCGTACTCGAAGGCGAGGACGGTGAAGCCGCAGCGCTCGACCAGGAAGCGCAGCAGGCGGGTGCGGGCGAGGGCGAACTCGCGGATGAAGTGCGAGTTCTCGCCGAGCGCGACGACGCGGGCATCGCCGACGAGCTCGCGCAGCGGCTCCAGTTCGTCGAGGGCGGCGTCGGGGTCGAGGGTGGTGAGCGGGGTCGCGCCCGCACGGAGCCAGGCGGCGAAGGGGCCGCCGCTCGTGCCGCTCGTCCCGGCCGAGGCGCCGGTGTGGGAGGTGGACATGCTGGGCTCGCTCTCGGTGTCGCGGATGCGGCGGCCTTACGGTACGTCGGCTCACCGTGCCCGTCACTTCAGTTACGCCCGGGACTCAGGTGACTCAGGGGACCCAAGAGGCTTCGGTGACCACCCCGCTGCCCTCGTACGGGCGAATTTTCTTGCTCAGAGTTGACGCGCTTCACATGCGGCTCTCATCTCCGCTGCTTAACGTCCGCGACGTGCCCCGGATATCACGTTGCAGAGCGCTGCCCGCGGCAGCGGCCTTATTGGCCCTCACCGCGACGATGTCGTGCGAGGAACCAGGCAAGGACACGCTGGCCGCACGGGCCTCGGGCTCGCCGTCGGCCTCGTCCGGCAGGTCCTCCGCCTCCCCGTCGCCGGAACCCTCGCCCTCGGTGGACCTCGACCGCGCCGTGCGCGAGGCGCTGGAGGCGCTGCCGGAAAGCTCCGGCAGCTACGCCGTCGCCGTCGAGGACGTGGAGAGCGGGGAGTCCGTCGTCCACGGCGCGAAGAAGGACTCCGAGACCTTCGACTGCGCGAGCATCGTCAAGGTCGACATCCTCGCGGCCCTGCTGCTGCGGACCCAGGACCGCGACAGCCACCTCACCGCCGAGCAGAAGCGGCTGGCGTCCGCGATGATCCGCAGCAGTGACAACACGGCGGCCGACGCGCTCTGGCAGGCCATCGGGGGAGCCCCGGGCCTGGACGCCGCGAACAAGCGCCTCGGCCTGGAGGCGACGACCGGCGGCACGAACCTGCACTGGGGCCTGACCCAGACCACGGCGGGCGACCAACTCGCCCTGCTGCAAGCCGTGTTCGGCGAGGGCTCCCCGCTCTCCGCCGACTCGCGCGAGTACATCAGGACCCTGATGACCGGTGTCGTCAAGGGCCAGCGCTGGGGCGTCTCCGCCGCCGCCGAGGCCGAGACCACCGTCGCGCTCAAGAACGGCTGGCTGCCGCGCTCGGCCACGGGCCTGTGGGACGTCAACAGCATCGGCCGCATCGAGTCCGACGGGCGCACGCTGCTCATCGCCGTCCTGTCCGACGGGCAGCCCTCGCACCGGACCGGCATCGACCTCGTCGAGAAGGTCTCCACGACGGCGGTCCGCGCCCTGCTCGGCACCTGAGCCCTCCTCAGCTCCTGACGGGGGCCGGGGGCGTACGCGGCTACGTCCCCCGTCGCGCACCCGCCTACGTTCAATGCGTGAAGCGATCCACTCCGCGTGGGCCGATCCAGCGCGCCGTGGGGGCGAAAGGGCCGGGGCACGTGCACGCGGCGCTGTCACAGGGGTTTCCCGGGAGAAGTGACGTCTTTACATTGTGAACGCTTCCACCCGTTGAGGCTGACAAGCCTCCGTGCAGGAGGGGAACTTGTGAAACGAAGACACCTATGCCGCCTCGCCCTCGGAGCGAGCATCGCCGCGCTGCTCGTGGGTCCGGGGACCGTCGTCCCGTCGGCGGGGCAGGCCACCGCCACCGCCGCCGCCCGCCCGGGCGCGGGCGCCGACTACCGCGACGCGCGGCTGCCGGTCGCCGAGCGAGTCGAGGACCTGCTCTCCCGCATGACCCTGGACGACAAGATCGGCCAGATGACGCAGGCGGAACGCGGGTCACTGACCGAGCAGTCCGACCTCGCCACCTACCGGCTCGGCTCGGTGCTCTCCGGCGGCGGTTCCACGCCCGCCACGAACAACCCCGCCGCCTGGGCGGACATGTACGACAGCTTCCAGCGGACCGCGCTGAGCACCCCGCTGGGCATCCCCATGATCTACGGCGTGGACGCCGTGCACGGACACGGCAACGTCAAGGGTGCCACCGTCTTCCCGCACAACATCGGGCTCGGTGCCACCAGGGACCCGGGCCTGGTGCGCGAGGTCGGCCGGGTCACGGCGGCCGAGGTCGCGGGCACCGGCATCGACTGGAACTTCGCCCCCTGCCTGTGCGTGGCCCGCGACGACCGCTGGGGCCGCACCTACGAGTCCTTCGGCGAGGTGCCCCAGCTCGCCACCGCGATGACCTCGGAGATCAGCGGCATGCAGGGCCGCTCCCTCGACGCGCCGGGCTCCGTCATGGCCACCGCCAAGCACTACCTCGGCGACGGCGGCACGACCGGCGGCGACGACCAGGGCAACACCGAGCTGAGCGAGGCCGAGCTGCGCGCCGTGCACCTGCCGCCCTTCAAGGAGGCGGTCAGGCGCGACGTCGGCTCCGTGATGGTCTCCTTCAGCAGTTGGAACGACGTCAAGATGCACGGCCACCGCTACCTGCTCACGGACGTCCTCAAGAAGGAACTGGGCTTCGACGGCTTCGTCATCTCCGACTGGGCGGGCATCGACCAGCTCGACGGCGAGAGCGGGTTCACCGCCGAGGAGGTGCGCAAGGGGATCAACGCCGGGATCGACATGGTGATGGTGCCCTACGACTACAAGAAGTTCACGCAACTGCTGCGCGCCGAGGTGGACGCCGGCCGCGTCCCGATGTCGAGGATCGACGACGCCAACCGCCGCATCCTCACCAAGAAGTTCGAACTCGGCCTCTTCGAGAACCCCTTCACCGACCGCTCCTACACCGGGAAGGTCGGCTCCGCGAAGCACCGCGCGGTGGCCCGCGAGGCCGTACGCGAGTCGCAGGTGCTGCTGAAGAACGAGGACAGGACGCTCCCGCTCGGCAAGCGCGACAAGGTCTTCGTCGCGGGCAAGAACGCGGACGACATCGGCAACCAGAGCGGCGGCTGGACCATCACCTGGCAGGGCTCCAGCGGCCCCATCACACCGGGCACCACCATCCTCGACGGCATCCGCTCCGAGGCCCGCGACCCCTCGGACGTCACCTACGACCGGCACGGCGACGGCATCGACGACAGCTACGACGTCGCCGTGGCCGTCGTCGGCGAGACCCCCTACGCGGAGGGAGAGGGCGACAGACCCGGCTCCCTGGGCCTGGACCAGGAGGACCTGGAGACACTGGCCCGGCTGAAGGCGTCCGGCGTGCCCGTGGCCGTCGTGCTCGTCTCAGGACGGCCGCTGGACATCGCTGACGAACTCCCCGGCTGGGACGCGCTGCTGGCGTCCTGGCTGCCGGGCACGGAGGGCAACGGTGTCTCCGACGTGCTCTACGGCGACCACAAGCCCGGCGGCAAGCTCCCGGTGACCTGGATGAGGGACGCGGCGCAGCAGCCCATCAACGTGGGCGACGGCAAGAAACCGCTCTTCCCTTACGGCTACGGCCTCACCTACCGCCGCTGAGCCCAGCCAGGGGGGCCCACCCGAACCACACCCACGTCACGACCTGGCCGCGCGCCACTGAGGGGCGAGGATCGACCAGATCTCCATGTCGTGCCGTACGCCCCGGTACAGGTAGCTCTCCCGTCGCACGCCGTCTCGGCTCATGCCGAGGCGCCGTGCCACGGCGATGCTGGTCTCGTTCCCGGAAGCGACCACCCACTCCACACGGTGGACGCCCCGCTCCTCGACGGCCCAGTCGATCAGCACCCGCACGGCCCGCGTCACCAGCCCCTTCCCCGCCGCCGACGGCTCCAGCCAGCAGCCCGCCTCCGCCGTCCCCTGCGCGATGTTCATCGTCCGGAAGATGACCGAGCCGACGAGCTTGCCGCCCGCCCAGATGCCGCAGAGCCGCCCGGTGTCGGTCGCGGTCTTGTCCGCGTACGACTGGAGGAACGCCCGCGCCGAGTCCAGGTCCGTGACGAGGGTGGGGAGGGAGATGTACCGCGCGACGTACTCCCGTCCCCGGTCCATGTGGGCCAGGAACTCCTCGGCCTGCCACGGCTCCAGCGGGCGCAGCTCGGCGCCGTCCTCACCCAGAGGTATCGCGTACATCGTCACCGTCCACGGCCATAGGAGCACACAGGGGGAAGGAGCTTCTCACGGGTGGTGCCACCCGAGGCGCTGCCGAAACCGGGCGCCGATGGCGCCGGCCGTGTCGCCCTCCACCATGGGAACGCGGCAACGACCGGCGCTCAGCGGGCCCCGGGCCCCGTACGCTCCATCGCTGCCTTGAGGTTGTCGAGCGTTCTGCGGATGTTTCCGCGCTGGAAGTCGGCGAAGGTGTGGCCGCGCGTCGCCACGCGGTCGAACGCGTTTGCCAGCGCGTCGGGCCAGCGGCGCCGGTCATCCGTCCAGGTCTCCGTGACCCGGGTACCGCCTTCTGCGGGTTCGAAGCGGTACTCCCAGGTGGCGATGGGGCCCGGCAGCCTCGGACGCCGCAGGCCGATGGCGTGCACGCGGAAGGCGAAGCGTGTGCCGGGCTCGGCTGCCGTGACCGTGCAGCGGGTGGTCCAGCGGAAGGCGCCGCGCTTGTTGCGGCCGTCGAAGACGGTGCCGGTGCGGACGACCGCGCCGCCGTCCCCGCCCGAGACCCCACTCGTGTCCGCGCTCCCGCCCGCGTCGCGGAGGGTGGCGCCGAGGTTCTCCGGGCTCCACTCGCCCATCCGCCTCGGGTCGCTGACCTGGTCGTATATCGCGGACGCTTCCGCCGCGATGACGACACTGCCGGAAACGCTGAAGGTGCGTGCCATGGGGTCTCCAGAGGGTGTGGGACGGCCCGGGAGACCCACCTTACTGGCCGGTAAGTGAACGTCACGTGCCGCCCGTCCGCACTCCCGGAGTGGCGGCGCGAACGGGCGGGACGGAACAGGGGAGCCGGGAGGGTCAGCCCACAGGGGTGGCGGCGTCGGCAGGCTTCGCCGCGCCGCCCTCCGCGACGGGCCCGTCGCTCTCCTGCGCCAGCCGCTCCATGCCGCTGGTGGTCTTCAGCGGCTTCTCCTTGATGAACACCACCGCGACCAGGGCGAGGGCCGCGAACGGCGCGGCGATCAGGAAGAGGTCGGCCGTGGCGATGCCGTACGCGTTCTCCACTATCTCCCGCAGCGGCGCGGGCAGGGTGGACATGTCGGGGACGCTGCCCTCGGCCGAGCCGCCGCCGGGGGCCTGACCGGCCTGGCCCAGGCTCTTGGTCATCTCGTCGGCCACCCTGTTGGCGAGGATGGCACCCAGCACGCTGGTGCCGATCGTGCCGCCCATGCTGCGGAAGAAGGAGAGCACGGAGGTCGCCGCGCCCAGCTCGGCGGCGGGCACGTCGTTCTGCGCCGCGAGCACCAGGTTCTGCATCAGCATGCCGACGCCGACGCCCAGCACCGCCATGTAGAGGCTCAGGAGGCCGAAGCCGGTGTCGGCGCTGATCGTCGACAGCATCGCCAGCCCGGCCGTCATGATCACGGCACCGGAGACGAGGTAGACCTTCCACTTGCCCGTGGCGCTGATGATCTGCCCGGCGACGGTGGAGGAGACGAGCAGACCCAGGATCATCGGCAGGCTCATCAGGCCCGCCACGGTCGGGGACTTGCCCAGCGCGATCTGGAAGTACTGCGAGAGGAAGACGGTGCCGCCGAACATGGCCACACCCACCAGCAGGCTGGCGAGGGTGGTCAGCGAGACCGTGCGGTTGCGGAAGATGCCCAGCGGGATGATCGGTTCGGGCACCCGCGACTCGACGATGACGGCCGCGACGAGCAGCAGCACGCCACCGCCGGTCAGCGCGGCGGTCTGCCAGGAGGCCCAGTCGAACTCGTTGCCCGCCAGCGAGGTCCAGATGAGGAGCGCGCAGATACCGGCGACGATCAGGAAAGCGCCCAGATAGTCGATCTTGACCTCACGGCGGACCGTGGGCAGCCGCAGGGTGCGCTGGAGGAGCAGGATCGCGAGGAGCGCGAAGGGCACACCGATGAAGAAGCACCAGCGCCACCCCAGCCACGAGGTGTCCACGAGCACACCGCCGACGAGAGGGCCCGCCACGGTGCCCACGGCGAAGACCGCGCCGAAGATGCCCGCGTACTTGCCCAGCCGCCGCGGCGGGATGACCGCGGCCATCACGACCTGGGCGAGGGCCGTCAGGCCGCCCGCGCCGATGCCCTGGATCACCCGGCTGAAGATGAGCAGGCCGACACCCTGCGAGAAGCCCGCCAGCAGGGAGCCGACGACGAACATGCAGAGCGAGAGCTGGAGCAGCAGCTTCTTGTTGTAGAGGTCGGACAGCTTGCCCCACAGCGGGACGGTCGCCGTCATGGCCAGCAGCTCGGAGGTGACCACCCAGGTGTAGGACGACTGGCTGGCGCCCAGGTCGGCGATGATGCGGGGCAGCGCGTTGGCGACGACGGTGCCCGCGAGGATGGCCACGAACATCCCGGCCATGAGCCCGGACATGGCCTGGAGTATCTGCCGGTTGGTCATGGAGGTCGGCGCCTGTTCGGGCGCCTCGGTTGCGGTCACGGGTTCCTTCTTCGGACGTCGGAAAGTGCGGAGAGGACGGAGGGGGCTGAGCGGAGTGCGGGGAGGGGGGAGAGCCGAGAGGGGGGAAGAGGGGGAGAGTGTGGGGGCGGGCCGCCGGGGCGGGGCCGTCAGCTCTCCGCCGGAGGCCGGGGGAGTCCCGCGGCCAGGTGCGCGAACACCCTCCGGAAGATCTCGGGGAAGGAGGCGTCCGTGCCCTGGGCGCACCAGTGCTCGACGGAGACCCGTACAGCGGTGCCGGCGACGGCGGCCAGCAGCCGCGGATACAGCTCCAACGCGGCGCCGGGCACGCACTGTTCGGGAGCTTCGGGGCTTTCGGGCGGCTCCTCGGCCGCCGCGTCGCCCTCGGGCCGCAGCCGCTGGGCGATGGCCGCGGCCAGTTCCAGTTCGTCGGCCATGTGGGCGCCGAGGCTGCGGACGAGCAGGTGCGGCGACTTCTGGAGCACCTTGGCGCGCAGGTTCCACACCTCGTGTCGCTGCTCGACCTCGACCAGTTCGGCGGCCAGCGCTTCGCGCACGGCGTCGAGGGGGGACAGTCCGGCGGGCGCGTCCAGGAGTGTCCTGCGGACCCGCTGGCCGACCTCCGCGTCGATCATGACGAAGGCGTCGTCGTGTGTGTCGAAGTAGTTGAAGAACGTGCGCGGGGAGACGCCCGCCGCGTCGCTGATCGCCTCGACGGTCACATTCTCGGCGCCGTGTTCGGCGGCCAGACGTATCGCCGCGTCGGCCAGAGCGGTGCGGGTGGCCTGCTTCTTGCGCTCGCGCAGCCCTGGCTCGGCGGCTTTGTTCGGCATGCCTTTCATAGTATGCAAAGATGCACGTTCTGCAAAATTAGAGCGGGCCCCCTTCGCGGGGGGGGGTGCCTCTATGTCCTTCGTCAAGCCTGAGCTGGTCATGCGGCGGTTGTTTCAGGGAGGCGGGGTTCGTAGAAGGTGCCGTCGCGGAGCAT
>NZ_JBSHAO010000076.1:0-32973 GCF_053611545.1 Streptomyces sp. NPDC054796
GCGCCGACCGCACGGTCGGCGCGGGACCGCGTGGGTCACGGGCCGGAGCCCTCGCCCCCGCTCCTGGCGGTCGCGCTCAGTCCTTGTCGCAGGAGTATTCGTCGACGACGGCGCCCGAGGGGGGCTTGTAGGTGTCCTCGGCGTTGCCCTGGGCGCGCAGCTTGGGGAAGTGGAGGGAGAACTTCGTCAGCCACTCCTCCTCGTTGAACTTCTTCAGCGCCTCCGCCACCCGCGCGCAGGCCGCCGGATGCCCTTCGGGCAGGCCGACGCCGTAGAGCTGGAGATCACCCACGTTGAAGGACTCGTCGGAGCGCTCCAGGACTTCGAGTTCCCCTTCCTTGTCCTCCTCCACGAAGCCGTAGAGGATCGCCTTGTCCGTGTGCACGGCCTCGAAGTCGCCCTGTTTGAGCTGGTTGATGCACTCCTGGTATGTCGCCCGGGTCTCGACGATGGCGTCCGCGAGCGGGCCCTCGTCCTCGGCGCCGGGGTCGGAGGTGGAGCCGGTCACCGTGCAGATCCGCTTCCCCGCGGTGTCCTTGACGCTCTTGATGCCCGGGTAGCCCTTGCGGACCATCAGCCCCTGGTGCGTCTTGAGGTAGGGGCCCGCGAAGTCCACCTTCTTCTCGCGCCGGGAGGTGATGGAGTACGTGGCGACGACCAGGTCGGCCGTGCGGTCCTCGCCCGTCAGATAGCCCTCGCGGCTCTCGGAATCTATGCGTACGGGGATGGCGTCGAGCTTCAGTTCCTTCTCCAGGAACTCCACCAGCTCGTTCTCGAAGCCGTAGTAGGGGACGCCCTTCTGGACGTTGAAGCCCGGCTGGTTGTACTTCACGGCGATGCGGACCTTGCCGGAGAGCAGGTCGTCGCCCGGCGAGGGCGACGGTGCGGACGCGGCGGCGGAGGACGTGCCGGCCCCGGCCCCGGCGTCCGGCCGCTTCCCGTCCTCTCCTCCGTCCCCGGCGCCGCACGCGGGGACGAGGGAGAGGGCGAGCGCGCCGGCTCCGAGGCGCGACAGGCCGCGCCATACGGATACGTGCATGGTTCCCCCTTATCGTTCGGCCGTCCGGCCGCCGGCCGCTCCTGGCGGAGGCTGCCGGAGGCCCGGGTCAGTCGCGCAGAACTGTCTTCTTCTTGGTGAGGGAGAGGGCGCAGCCCTCTTCCGTGGTGAGGGTGACGTCGAGCCGCACTCTGGCCTCGGCGGACTTCAGGGGCAGGGTCACCGAGGTCTCCTCGCGCGCTGTCACGGTCCTGCTGCCGTCGAGATCGGGGCCCGAGAAGTGCAGCGAGCTGAGCGGCACGCAGGGGGATCCTGACGCCTCCTCGACGTCCCCCACGGCGAGGGTCAGCTCCAGCGTGCCGTGCGCGTCACGCGCGTCGACGGCGACCTCGGCCGTGCTGCCCTCGGTCATCGAGGCGCCGCCGGAGATCTTCGTCAGCGCCGTGACGTCGTCCGGCCGCCCCGCGTCCTGCGCGGTGATCACCCTGAGCACCAGGAACAGCGTCAGCGTGGCCGCGGCGCCCGCCACCACGAACTCCGTCAGCGACGAGGAGGTGCGACCGGCGCCGACGAGCGAGACGAACACGGCGATGAGGGCCGCGCCCGCGGGGACGAGGGCCGCGCGCATCTCCGTCGACTTCCACCCGGCCCACAGCACGAGGACCAGCAGCGCGGCCCACAGGACCATCATGGCGAGGTACAGCAGCAGGGCCGTGCCCCACTGGAACCCCTGGAGCCCCTGGAACCCTTCCCCCCGGCCGGTTACGGGCCCTCCCGTGCTCCCTCCCGTGCCTCTTCCGCCGGTCACGCGCCGCGCTGCTCCGGCGGCCGGTCCGCGCGCCGGGCCTGTGCCACGTCCCATGCCGTTGTCCATCCCCCAGGACGTCGTGCGATGAAAGACAAGCATGAGTCACCGGGCGTCACTTGGGTAGTCCCGTTGCCCGTGCGCTACCGGCCCCGCCACCCAGGGGCGACGGGGCCGGTCACGCGTGGGGCGCCCCCCGTCACACGTCCTGGCGGTCCGGCTGGCCGCCCTCCTGGCCGCCCTGTTCCGACTCCAGCTTCCGGGTCAGCTCCTTCACGCTGATCGTGTCGTCCGCCGAGGGCGTCTTCTTCGGCACCGGCTTGTCGAAGCCGCTCAGGCCGAGCACGTCCTTGCCCTCGGACGTCGCGCTGCTGAGCGCCAGCGGATACGGCTTGCCCTTCGCCGACACCAGCATCGTGAGCGTGGCCTCACCCTGGGTGCTGGTGATGCGGACGGCGGGCCTGCCCTTGTACTCCGTCGTGCCCTTGGTGTCCGCACGCTCGCCGCCGCCCCCGCCGCCCTCGCCTCCGCCCCCGCCGGTGGCGGCCCGCTTCCAGTTCGTGGGGTCGCCCCCGGTCACGCCCGTGCTGGCACGGAAAGCCTTGAGGTCGCACGTCGAGGACATGCCCTCCATGAGGGTGTCGCTGGACTTCCCCTTGATGTAGCGGCCGTCCACGACGTCGTCGATCGCCTGGCCGCGCGCGCCGCCGACCTGGCTCTTCCAGAACGCGGCGTTGGGCTTCAGCCACACCGTGTCACCGCGCTTGACCATCTTCAGCTTGCCCTGGGAGCCCATGGAGGCCGTGCCCGCGCAGTTGCCCCGCTCGTCCAGGGAGAGGCTGAGGGAGAAGCCGCTCGACCTCAGCTTCAGGTGCAGTGAGGACATCGACTGGAGCTGGCCCTGTGCCCGCTCGGCGATCTCCTGGCCGGAAAGGCCGTCCAGCGCCGAGCCCTGCGGCGCGGCTGGGCCCGCAGCGGACGCCGGGGACGCCGGGGACGCGATCAGCCCGGCCGCCAGCCCCACGGCAGCCGCGCCGCAGGCTCCGTTTCGCAGGCCCGTGCGGGTCCGGGATGGGTCGGTTCGGTGCTCGGGAGGGGCATTGGGTCGGGTTCCATACGCTCCGCGTGACTTCCGCATCGCTCGAACCACCTCCGGCCTGGCGCGCCACTCGCGCCTCGGCGGCATCCCTGGAATCGGGACATTCACCCGTATACCGTACGTACGGCCTCGCCCTCCCGCACTTCGGCGGTGAGGAAGATTACTTATTTGCTCTTCACTGACATGCAACCGGAGGGAGGGGGCAGGGTTCGCATTTGGCCATACGCCCCGACGTATGGCGAGGAACATTTCGGTAATGAGAGGCAGTACCCAAGGTGTCCGTAATCGAGAGCATCCATGTAGACGGCCAGTGGCAGACCGCCGCGGCCGGGGGAACGCGGGAGATCCTGGACCCCGCGGACGCGACCACTCTCGCCGTCGTCGCCGAGGGCGGCACGGAGGACACCGACGCGGCGATCAGCGCGGCCCGTCGCGCCTTCGACGAGGGGGAGTGGCCGCACACCCCCACCGCCGAGCGCGCCGCGCTGCTGCGCAGGGTCGCCGACTACCTCCAGCGTGACCGCGAGGAGATCGCCCTCACCGAGTCCCGCGACACCGGCAAGACCCTCGAAGAGGGCCGGGTCGACGTGGACGACGTGACCAACGCGTTCCGCTACTTCGCCGACCTCGTCATGAACGAGTCGGGCGGCCGGGTCGTGGACGCGGGCTCCGCGGACGTGCACAGCGTCGTCGTGCACGAGCCCGTCGGCGTCTGCGCGATGATCACGCCCTGGAACTACCCCCTCCTCCAGGCGAGCTGGAAGGTCGCCCCGGCCCTCGCCGCTGGCAACACCTTCGTGATCAAGCCCAGCGAGGTCACCCCGCTCTCCACCATCCACCTGGTCAAGCTGGTGATCGAGGCCGGTGCCCCCGCGGGCGTCGCCAACATCGTCACCGGCGCCGGGGACCCCGTCGGCGCCCGCTTCGGCACCCACCCCGACGTGGACCTGGTCTCCTTCACCGGCGGCCTCGTCTCCGGTACCAAGGTCGGCCAGGCGGCCATCGCGAGCGCCAAGAAGGTGGCCCTGGAGCTGGGCGGCAAGAACCCCAACGTCGTCTTCGCCGACGCGTGCGCCACGGAAGAGGGCTTCGACACCGCCGTCGACCAGGCGCTGAACGCCGCCTTCATCCACAGCGGCCAGGTCTGCTCCGCCGGATCGCGCCTGATCGTCGAGGAGTCGGTGCGCGAGCGCTTCGTCGCGGAGCTGTCCTCGCGGGCCCGGAAGATCCGCCTCGGCCGCGGTACCGAGGAGGGCGTCGAGTGCGGTCCCCTCGTCTCCGCGCAGCAGCTCGCCAAGACCGAGATGTACGTGGCCTCCGCGCTGGACGAGGGCGCCGTGCTGCGCTGCGGCGGCGAGCGGCCCGAGCCGTCCGAGGTCAGGCCCGCCGACGGCTACTTCTACTCCCCGACGGTCCTCGACAACTGCCACCGAGGCATGAAGGTCATCCGTGAGGAGACCTTCGGCCCGATCCTCACGGTGGAGACCTTCCGTACCGAGGACGAGGCCGTCGCGCTGGCCAACGACACGGAGTACGGCCTCGCGGGCGCCGTCTTCTCCTCGGACACCGCGCGCGCCCGCCGCGTCGCGGCCCGGCTGCGCCACGGCACGATCTGGATCAACGACTTCCACCCCTACCTGCCGCAGGCCGAGTGGGGCGGCTTCGGCAAGTCGGGCGTCGGCCGCGAGCTGGGCCCGCATGGCCTGGCCGAGTACTGCGAGACCAAGCACGTGTACGAGAACCTCAGCCCCGCACCTGTCCGCTGGTTCGCCGGCTGACGAGCGTTCGCACCCCGCACCCGCACCCGCCCTGTCCCCGACCCCCTCGCGGTTCCGCGAACGCTTGAGCACACCAAGGAGCAAGCCCCCTATGTCCAGCTACGACTACGTCATCGTCGGCGGTGGTACGGCCGGTTCGGTGATCGCCTCCCGCCTCACGGAGGACCCCGGCATCCGCGTCGCCCTCATCGAGGGCGGCCCCTCCGACATCGACCGTCCCGAGGTGCTCACCCTGCGCCGCTGGCTCGGTCTCCTCGGCGGCGAGCTCGACTACGAGTACCCCACGACCGAGCAGCCACGCGGCAACTCCCACATCCTGCACAGCCGCGCCAAAGTGCTGGGCGGCTGCTCGTCCCACAACACCCTGATCTCCTTCAAGCCGCTCCCCTCCGACTGGGACGAGTGGGAGGAGAACGGGGCCGCCGGCTGGGGCGCCGCCGCGATGGAGCCGTACTTCGGGAAGCTGCGCAACAACATCGTGCGCGTCGCGAAGAAGGACCAGAACGAGATCGCCTCGGACTGGATCAAGGCCACGAAGGACGCCATCGGCGTCCCCGAGGTCGTCGGCTTCAACGACGAGCCCTTCGAGGAGGGCGTCGGCTTCTTCGACCTCTCCTACCACCCGGAGAACAACAAGCGCTCCTCCGCTTCCGTCGCCTACCTCCACCCCCACATGGAGGCCGGTGACCGCCCCAACCTGGACATCTTCCTGGAGACCTGGGCGTTCAAGCTGGAGCTGGGCGGCGCCGACGGCAAGACGGCCACCGGCGTCCACGTCCGCGCGAAGGACGGCGAGGAGCGGCTGATCTCGGCGGGGCGCGAGGTGCTGGTGTGCGCGGGCGCCGTGGACACCCCGAGGCTGCTGATGCACTCGGGCATCGGCCCGAGGAAGGACCTGGAGGCGCTGGGCATCCCCGCCGTCCACGACCTGCCGGGCGTCGGCGAGAACCTGATCGACCACCCCGAGTCGGTCATCGTCTGGGAGACCAACGGGCCGATCCCGGGCAACTCCGCGATGGACTCCGACGCGGGCCTCTTCGTCAAGCGGGACCCGTCGCACAAGGGCCCCGACCTGATGTTCCACTTCTACCAGATCCCCTTCACCGACAACCCCGAGCGACTGGGCTACCAGCGGCCCGAGCACGGCGTGTCGATGACCCCGAACATCCCCAAGTCCCGCAGCCGCGGACGTCTCTACCTCACCTCCTCCGACCCCGAGGTCAAGCCCGCGCTCGACTTCCGGTACTTCGAGGACGAGGACGACTACGACGGCAGGACCCTCGTCGACGGCATCAAGATCGCCCGCCGTATCGCGCGGTCGGAGCCCTTCGCGAAGTGGCTCAAGCGCGAGGTGGCCCCTGGCCCCGAGGTCACCTCGGACGAGGACATCAGCGAGTACGCACGCAAGGTCGCCCACACCGTCTACCACCCCGCCGGCACCTGCCGGATGGGCGCGGCCGACGACGCGCTCGCCGTCGTCGACCCCGAGCTGCGCGTGCGCGGCATGGCAGGCATCCGCATCGTGGACGCCTCCGTCTTCCCGACCATGCCCGCCGTCAACCCGATGATCGGGGTGCTGATGGTCGGCGAGAAGGCGGTCGATCTCATCCGACTTGATTCGACTACGGCACCGGGAGGTGTTGCGTGATGTCCGAGGCAACGTCCGAGGCGAAGGAAACAGCCGAGACCACCCCGGTGTTCTCCGTCCGCAATCTGTGGAAGGTCTTCGGCCCCAAGGCCCACAAGGTCCCCGCCGACCCGGAGCTGACCAAGCTCTCGGGCCCGGACCTGTTCAAGCGCACCGGCAACACCGCCGCCGTACGCGACGTCTCCTTCGACGTCCGCAAGGGCGAGGTCTTCGTCGTCATGGGCCTCTCGGGGTCCGGCAAGTCCACGCTCGTGCGCTGCCTGACCCGCCTCATCGAGCCGACCTCCGGGCAACTGGAGATCGACGGTGAGGACGTGATCGGCATGGACAGGAAGCGCCTGCGCGAGCTGCGCCGCCGCCGCGCCGCCATGGTCTTCCAGAACTTCGGACTCCTGCCGCACCGCACCGTCCTCGACAACGTCGCCTACGGCCTGGAGATACAGGGCCTCGGCCGCGCCGAACGCCGCGAGAAGGCCGCCGAGATGATCGAGAAGGTCGGCCTCCAGGGCCTCGGCCACCGCCGCCCCGGCCAGCTCTCCGGCGGCCAGCAGCAGCGCGTCGGCCTCGCCCGCGCCCTGGCCGTCGACCCCGAGGTGCTCCTCTTCGACGAGCCGTTCAGCGCCCTGGACCCGCTGATCCGCCGCGACATGCAGGAGGAGGTCATCCGCCTGCACAGCGAAGAGGGCCGCACCATGGTCTTCATCACCCACGACCTCTCCGAGGCCCTGCGCCTGGGTGACCGCATCGCGCTGATGCGCGGCGGCGAGATCGTGCAGTGCGGCACCCCCGAGGAGATCGTCGCGTCCCCCGCCGACGACTACGTGCGCGACTTCGTCCGCGACGTCCCCCGCGAGCAGGTCATATCCGTCGGCCGCGCCATGCGCCCCGCCGAGTCCGACGAGGCCCGTACCGGCGTCTCGCTCGCCCCCGACACCGTCGTCGCCGACGCCGTGGAGGCCGTCGCACGCAGCGGTGAGCACGCCCGCGTCGTCAAGGACGGCCGCACCCTCGGCATCGTCGACGAGCACGCGCTGCTCTCCGTCGTCGCGGGCCTCGACAGCAAGGACGCCGCCGCCGGCGCGAAGCGGGAGAAGCCGGAGGAGGAAGAGGTGGCCCCCGTATGAGTACGGCAGCCCCCGAGAAGACCAAGAAGACCAAGGAGCCCGCGAGCGCGCCCGCCGCGAAGGCGCCCGCGGCCACGGACGGCCAGGACGAGGCGCCCGGCGGACTGCGCGCCGCGCTCTCCCGAGGCAAGCTGCCGGTCTTCCTGCTGGTGCTGCTGGTCGTCGTGGTCAGCGCCGCCGTCACCAGCAACGGCGCCTGGCCGAGCGGACTCACCGTCGACGTGAAGTCCCCGCTCGACGACATCAGCAACTGGCTCACCGACAACCGTGACCGAAGCTGGCTCTTCCTCTACTTCCTGCTGCACATCAGCAACTGGGCCGAGGGCACCGTCGACAGCACCTACCTCGTGCTGTCCCAGATCGGCTGGATCGGCGTCACCGTCATCGCGGCGCTGCTCTCCTGGTACGTCGCGGGCGCCGGGCTGCGCCGCCGCTCGCTGAAGCTCGCCCTGGTCACGGTGCTGTGCTTCGCGGTGCCCGGCGTGCTCGGCCTGTGGGACTACATGCTGGAGACCATCGCGCTGATGGTCGCCGCCGTGTTCGTCGCCGCCGTGCTGGGCGTGCTGCTCGGCCTGATCGCCGGGCTCTCCGAGCGCGGCGACCGCATCATGCGCCCGGTGTTCGACACGATGCAGGTCATGCCCGCGTTCGCGTACCTGCTGCCGCTGGTGCTGCTGTTCGGCATCGGCGCGCCCGCCGCGCTCGTCGCGACGGTCATCTACGCGGCCCCGCCCATGGCCCGCCTCACCTCGCTCGGCCTGCGCGGCGCCGACCCGGCCGCGCTGGAGGCGTCAGCGTCGCTCGGCGCGACGCCCTGGCAGCGGCTGCGCACCGCGCGCTTCCCGCTGGCCCGCAAGGAGATGCTGCTCGGCCTCAACCAGACGATCATGCTGGCCCTGTCGATGGTCACCATCGCCTCGGTCATCGGCGCTGGCGGCCTCGGCGACAAGGTCTACCAGGGCCTGGCCAAGGACAACGTCGGCATGTCGCTGATCGCGGGCGTCGCCATCGTGCTGATCGCGGTCTGGCTGGACCGGGTCACGGCGGCGGCCGGTGAGCAGATCGAGAACCCGGCCGGGCCCGTGCGCGGCGAGGAGACCAGTGCCTTCGGGCGCGTGCTCACCAGGCTGCGCGGCTGGCCCTCCTGGGCCGGGCTCGTGGTCCTCTTCCTCATCGGCTACGCCTTCGGCCCGCTCGCCGGGGAACGCCACTGGCCGGACGCGTGGACCGTGCGCGTCTCCGCGCCGATCACCGAGGGCATCACCTGGGTGACCGACCGGATCGGCTCCGGGGTGCCCGTCGTCGGCGGCACGGACGTGTGGGCCGTCAACCTCACCAACTGGGTGCTCAACCCGCTGCGGGACGGCCTCCAGGCCACCCCGTGGTGGGCGGTGCTGCTGCTCGTCGCCGCGCTGGCCTGGCTGGCCGGGTCCTGGCGGGCGGCGCTCACCGGCATCCTGTCGATGGCCGTCATCGGTGCGATGGACCTGTGGACCAAGTCCATGGACACCCTCGCGCAGGTGCTGGTCTCGCTGGTGCTGACGCTGATCGTCGGCGTCGTCATCGGGGTGCTGGCCGCGCGCATGGACCGCTTCATGCGCGCCATCCGGCCGGTCCTGGACGTCATGCAGACCATGCCGCAGTTCGTCTACCTCGTGCCGGTCGTCGCGCTCGTCGGCGTCGGCCGCACGGCCGCGATCCTCGCCGCCGTGATCTACGCGCTGCCCGCCGTCGTCCGCATCACCGCGCAGGGCCTGCGCGGCGTGGACCCGGCCGCGATGGAGGCGTCGCGCTCGCTCGGCTCGTCGACGTTCCAGCAACTGCGCCAGGTCCAGCTTCCGCTGGCCCGCCGTTCGCTGCTGCTGGCGGTCAACCAGGGCGTCGTGCTGGTCCTCGCGATCGTCGTCATCGGCGGTCTCGTGGGCGGTGGCGCGCTGGGCTACGACGTGGTCTACGGCCTCCAGAAGAGCGACCTCGGCGTCGGCCTCACCGCCGGTGTCGCGATCGTCTGCCTGGGCCTGATGCTCGACCGGATCACCCAGTCCGCCGGTTCGCGCAAGGAAGGCCGTTAGGGGCACGGGAACGCCAGCCCCGTGGACCCCGACGACGAAGGAACAGCCATGCACACCAAAGCGACGGAACCGACGAACGATCCGACGGACGAGAAGCGGTACGGGAGGCGGCTCACCGGCCGCCGCGGGCGCCGCGCCCTGATCGCGGGCGCCGGGGCGCTGGCCCTGACGGCGGCGCTCGGCGCCTGCGGCAAGGCCGACCCGTACTACAGCGGCAGCGACAAGACCGTCACGCTCCCCACCGCCTCCTGGGCGGGCGCGGAGGCGAACACGGCGGTGGCCAAGCAGATCCTGGAGAAGGAGCTGGGCTACCGCGTCAAGGCCACCCAGATGGACGAGCCGGTCGCCTTCGACGCGCTCAACTCCGGCAAGGCCGACGCGCTGCTGGAGGACTGGCGCGGCGTCCCCAAGAAGGAGAAGAAGTACGTCGAGGAGAAGAAGACCGTCACCTACGAGGGTGAACTCGGCGTCACCGGCCACATCGGCTGGTTCGTGCCGACGTACTACGCGGAGAAGCACCCCGAGGTGAAGACCTGGAAGGGTCTGAACAAGCTCAAGGACGACTTCAAGACGCCCGAGAGCGGGGACAAGGGCCAGCTCCTGGAGGGCTCGCCCTCGTACAGCACGTACGACGACGCGATCATCAAGAACCTGGGTCTCGACTTCAAGACGGTCTACGCGGGCAGTGAGGCCGCGCAGATCAAGGAGATGCAGAAGAAGTACAAGGCGAAGAAGCCCTTCATCACCTACTGGTGGACCCCCCAGTGGCTGAACTCGAAGCTGGACCTGACCGAGGTCAAGCTGCCGAAGTACAAGAAGGGCTGCGACGCGGTCGCGTCGGAGGTCAAGTGCGCCTACCCGTACACGCCGCTGGCGAAGTTCTTCAACAAGGACTTCTCCGAGAACGGCGGGGACGCGGCGGAGTTCCTGAAGAACTTCAAGTGGTCGACGAAGCAGCAGACCAAGGTCGTCGAGGACATGACCATCCGCAAGATGGACACCGACGAGGCCGCCGCCAAGTGGGTCGAGGAGAACCCCCACATCTGGAAGAAGTGGATGCCGAAGAAGTAACCGCCCGCCGGTAGTCCGGCAGTGCGGCGCGAGGCCCGCGTGACCCCTCGGGGGGATCACGCGGGCCTTCGTGCGTCCAGGGAAGCGGGGGCGAAACGCGTCTTGAACATTTCGCAATCTGGCCGAAGGACGGGTTTCACCGCGAAGCGGGTATCAGCTTGTCCATGCGGGAGGCGCCCACGCCACCACCCGAGGGCACGCATCTGCCGAACGGATGCCTCCGCTGCTGAACTGACCGTCATCGCCGCAGACTTGGGGAAGCCCGTGGTCACGGCGGATGTACTTCTCCTCTGTCCCTGAGACACCTGGGGGTGTCGCCAGATGACCAACGAAGTATCCGGCGCGGTTCTCTCGGCAAGCGATCTGTGGAAGGTCTTCGGCCCCAAGGCCGCGGCCGTCCCCGGCGACAAGGACCTCGCGGGCCTCTCCGCCACCGACCTGCGCGCCCGCACCGGCTGCACCGCCGCGGTGCGCGGCGTCTCCTTCGACGTGCGCGAGGGCGAGGTCTTCGTCGTCATGGGCCTCTCCGGGTCCGGCAAGTCCACGCTCGTGCGCTGCCTGACCCGGCTCATCGAACCCACCGCGGGCCGGGTGGTGATCGACGGCGAGGACGTGCTCGCCATGGACAGGGCACGGCTGCGGGAGCTGCGGCGGCACCGCACGGCCATGGTGTTCCAGAACTTCGGACTGCTGCCGCACCGCACCGTCCTCGACAACGTCGCCTACGGCCTGGAGATACAGGGCATGGGCCGCGCCGAGCGCCGCGAGAAGGCCGCCGAGATGGTGGAGAAGGTCGGCCTCGAAGGGCTGGGGGAGCGCCGCCCACGTCAACTGTCCGGCGGGCAGCAGCAGCGTGTCGGGCTCGCGCGTGCGCTCGCCGTCGACCCCGAGGTACTGCTTTTCGACGAGCCGTTCAGCGCGCTCGACCCCCTCATCAGGAGGGACATGCAGGAGGAGGTCATCCGGCTCCACCGGAGGGAGGGCCGCACGATGGTCTTCATCACCCACGACCTCTCCGAGGCCCTGCGCCTGGGCAACCGGATCGCGCTGATGCGGGACGGGGAGATCGTGCAGTGCGGCACCCCCGAGGAGATCGTCGCCGCGCCCGCCGACGACTACGTCCGCGACTTCACCCGCGACGTACCCCGCGAACAGGTCATCTCCGTACGCCGCGCCATGCGCCCCGCCGACGCGCACGAGGCGGCGGCGCCGGCCCAGGGCACCGACGGGATCACCCTCGGCCCCGACACCCTCGTCGCCGACGCCATCGAGGCCGTGGCCCGCAGCGGCGCGCCCGCGCGCGTCGTGCGGGACGGCGAGCTGCTCGGCATCGTCGACGCACGCGGGCTCCTCGGCGTCGTCGCGGGCCTCGGCGAGGAGGAGGGGGAGGCGGCGTGAGCGCCGACACCGTCACGGGTCCCGACGCGGGCCCGGACCCGGACCCGGGCCCCGGCCGCGCACCCGGCACCGGCCCGGAGCCCGGCGAGGCCCCCGGCGAGGGCGCCCGGCGCGGATGGCGAAGACGGCGCTCCGCCGCCCTGGCGGCCGTCCCCGGCGGCGCGGCGGCACGCAAGCTGCTCGCGCTGCTCGCGCTCGCCGTCGTCCTCGTGCCCATGGCCGCCGCGCTGTGGGGCAGCGGCGCCTGGCCGGGCGCGCTGAGCGCCGACGTCAAGGGCCCGCTGGACGACGCCAACCAGTGGGTCATCGACAACCGCGACACCAACCCCGTCTTCCTCTACTTCCTCCTCCACCTCAGCAACACCGCCGAGTCCTCCGTCGACGGCGTCACCGGGCTCCTCGACGCCATGGGCTGGCTCGGGGTGCTCCTGGCCGTCGCCGTCCTCGCCTGGTACGCGGCGGGCCTACGGCTCGACCGCCGCGCCGCGCGCGTCGTCGGCACCTCACTGGCCGCGCTCGTGGTCTGCGGGCTGCTCGACGTGTGGGAGGCGACGATGGAGACGGTGGCGCTGATGGCCGTCGCGGTCGCCGTCTCGGCCGTCGTCGGACTGCTGCTCGGCCTGGCCGCCGGGCTCTCCGACCTGTGCGACAAGGCGCTGCGGCCCGTCTTCGACACGATGCAGGTCATGCCCGCTTTCGCGTATCTGCTGCCGTTCGTCCTCCTCTTCGACATCGGCGTGCCCTCCGCGCTGTTCGCGACGGTCATCTACGCGGCCCCGCCCATGGCCCGCCTCACCGCGCTCGGGCTGCGCGGCGCCGACCCGGCCGCGCTGGAGGCGTCCGCCTCCCTCGGCGCCACCGCCTGGCAGCAACTGCGCACGGCCCGGCTCCCGCTGGCCCGCAAGGAGATGCTGCTCGGCCTCAACCAGACGATCATGATGGCGCTGTCCATGGTCACCATCGCCTCCGTCATCGGCGCGGGCGGCCTCGGCGACGAGGTCTTCCGCGCCCTGTCCAAGGTCAACATCGGCGAGGCGCTGGCCGCCGGAACCGCGATCGTGCTGCTCGCCGTGTGGCTGGACCGCACGACAGCCGCCGCCGGCGAACGCCTGGAGGAGGAGACGGGCGCGCCGGGGCGCGGCGCGGGCCCCGTCGCGGGCCTGCGGGGCCGGCGGGCACTGGCCTGCGTCGCCGCCGCCATGGCCGCCGCCTCCTTCGCCGGCAGGGCCGCGGGGGAGGAGTGGCCCGACGGCTGGACCGTCGCCGTCTCCAGGCCCGCCAACACCGCCGTCAACTGGTTCACGGACCACTTCGCCGAGGGCGTCCCCGTCGTCGGCGGCACCCAGGTGTGGGCCACCAAGTTCACGCTGTGGGTGCTCAATCCGCTGCGCGACCTGCTCCAGGGCACGCCGTGGTGGCTGCTGCTCCTCGTCGTCGCCGCGCTGGCGCTGCTCGTCGGCACCTGGCGCACCTCACTGACCGGGACGCTCGCCCTCGCCGCCATCGGTGTGACGGGCGTCTGGGAGACCTCGCTGGACACCCTCGCGCAGGTGCTCGCCGGACTCGTCCTCACCCTGCTGCTCGGCTTCGCGATCGGCATCGTCGCGGCGCGGGTGGCACGCGTGGAGCGGGCGATACGGCCCGTGCTCGACGTGCTCCAGACACTCCCGCAGTTCATCTACCTCATCCCCGTGGTCGCCCTCGCGGGCGTCGGCCGCGCGGCGGCGATCACGGCGGCGCTGCTGTACGCGCTGCCCGCCGTCGTCCGCATCACCGCACAGGGCGTCAAGGGCGTCGACCCCGCCGTACTGGAGGCGTCCCGCTCCCTCGGCGCCAGCGGCCTCCAGCAACTCCGCCAGGTCCAGCTCCCGCTGGCCAGGCCCGCGCTGCTGCTGGCGGTCAACCAGGGCGTGGTGCTGGTCCTCGCGATGGTCGTCATCGGCGGGCTGGTGGGCGGGGGAGCGCTGGGCTACGACGTGGTCTACGGCCTCCAGAAGAGCGAACTGGGCATCGGCCTCACGGCGGGCGCCGCGATCGTGCTGCTCGGGCTCGTGCTGGACCGCGTCACACAGCCGACGGGCGAACGGCGCGGGCGCGACGGCTGAGCGGCGCCCCCTCATCGCACCCCTCATGTCATCTCCTCTCATGTCATCTCCTCAACTCAACTGAAGAAGGCGGAGCACACCATGAGCAGAAGCGTGCGCAACGGCAAGCGGATACGCGGATCCCTCATCGCGGGCGTCGGCGTCCTCGGTCTGACGGCGGTCGCCGCGGGCTGCGGAGCCGCGGAGACCGACAAGGGCGCGGGCGACAAGAACGTCACCCTGCTGGTCCCCTCGTGGGTGGGCGCGGAGGCGAACGTCGCCGTCGCGAAGTACCTCCTCGAAGAGGAGCTGGACTACAAGGTCAAGGCCCAGCAGATGGACGAGCCCGTCGCCTGGGACGCGATCGGCAGGGGCAAGGCCGACGCGATCCTGGAGGACTGGCGGGGCGTCCCCAAGAAGGAGAAGCAGTACATCGACCAGAAGAAGACCGTCGTGGACGGCGGCGACCTCGGGGTGACGGGCCACATCGGCTGGTACGTGCCCAAGTACTTCGCCGACGCGCACCCCGACGTCCTGGACTGGAAGAACCTCGACAAATACGCCAAGGATTTCCGGACGACGGAAAGCGGCGACAAGGGCCAGCTCCTGGAAGGTTCGCCGTCCTACACGACGAACGACAAATACATCATTGACAACCTCGGTCTCGACTTCAAACCGGTGTACGCGGGAAGCGAGGCCGCACAGATCACCGAGATGAAGAAGAACTTCAAAGCGAAGAAGCCCTTCATCAGCTACTGGTGGACCCCGCAGTGGCTCAACAGCGAACTCGACCTCGTCGAGGTCAAGCTCCCGGCGTACAAGGAGGGGTGCGACAAGCCGGTGGAGAAGACGAAGTGCGCGTATCCCAACACGCCGCTGAAGAAGTTCATGAACAAGGAGTTCGCGGAGAAAGGCGGGGACGCGGCCGAGTTCCTGAAGAAATTCAAGTGGTCGACGGAGCAGCAGAATCAGGTGGCGCAGTGGATCGCCGGAGACGGGATGTCGGCGGAGGCGGCGGCCGAGAAATGGGTCAAGGCGAACAAGTCCACATGGGAGAAGTGGCTCCCGTAACCGTCCACGGGGCACCGGGCACCCCTTTGCGGGGGTGCCCCGGCGTGCGGGAGAGGGGCTCGGCGTGGTGAGGGCGGCGGGTGTCAAGCCGGCAGCGGCCAGCTCGGCCCCTCCGGAGTGCCGATCCACACTGTCTGGGTCCACGGGGTCGCCGTCATGCCGAACTCGCCCAGGCCCGGCGCTCCGGCCCCCCGCCAGACTTCCAGTGCCGCTTCCACCTGGTCCCAGAGACGCAGCGGACCGTGCTGATGAACGGTGACCCCCTGGCCGTCGGCCTCGGTCCATGCCTGCGATCCGGTTGCCACGTCGCGCAGGACGATGCCGCTGCCGGTGGTCATCAGCTCGGCGGAGGGCGCGGCGAGCTGGGCCACGAAGCGACCGGCCCACTGATCCAGCAGGTCAGGGGGCAGGCGGGCGGCGCGTGTCTCGCCGTCCTGCCGGAAGAAGACCGGGTGGGGCGGGCGCTCGTGCGGGCGGGCGAGCATGTACGTGATGGTGTCGTCGGTGAAGCGGCCGTGTGCCGTTCCCTCGCCGTCGAGCGTGAGACGGATCAGGCCCGCGGTGAGCATCCATCCGCTGATGGTGGTGGTGATCGATCCGCCGTCGTCGAGCTGCCAGAACCATGAGGGCGGGAGGGAGCGCACCGAGCAGGTGGCGACGATCGCGTCGTAGTCGGCGTGCTCCTTGCACCCTTGCAGGCCGTCTCCGACGGCGAGCGTCGGCGTGTACCCCGTCCCGGCGAGACGGGCGGCCGCGCTTGCCGCCAGGCCGGTGTCGTACTCGATGCTGACGACGTTCCCCGCGCCCAGACGGTGGCACAGGAGCGCGGTGGAGTATCCGGTCCCGGTGCCCACTTCGAGGACTTTGTCTCCCTCGCGCAGCCCTGCCACCTGCGCCGTGCGCACGACGAGGGAGGGGAGTGTGGCGGACGAGGTGGGGCTGCCGTCGACCGGGCCCACGGCGTCGGCCGCGTCCAGGCCGTCGACCTGAGTCACCCAGGTCCGGTCGGAGTGGGCCATACGCGTCCACTCCGCCTCCCCGACACCCACGCGGTGCACGGGCTCCCACCGACCGCCGACAGGCCGGAAGACGGCGGTACCGAGAAACGCCTCGCGCGGTACGGCCATGACGGCCTCGCGCCATTCGGGGGCGAGCGTCGGCACCGCTGAGGCGACCTCCTCGGCCAGAGCACGGCGCGGCGCGGCGGGGTCAGGGGGCACGGTGCGCTCCTGCGTGCTCCAACTGATCGGCCAGGGCGGAGACGATCCTGCCGGTGATCGGTTCCGGAAACCAGGCGAACTGCCCGTTCGGGTTGCACTCGTACAGCCAGGTGCGGCCGTCCTGGCCGACGCCGAAGTCGAAGGCGCCGAAGACGAGACCGAAGGTCTCCATGTACGCGTGGACACTCCTCGCCAGCCGCGGCGGGGTGTCGATGAGCGAGTACGACAGGGCGTCGTAGTGCCGACGCCAGTCGAGGCCGGGTGAGCCCTCGATCCGGACCGTGAACAGTTCACCTCCCACCACCGTCACCCGCAGATCGGCCACCGACGCCACGCGCCGCTGGAAGAGGTGCATGGTCCGGGCGACACCGACGTCCAGGCCGGCGGCGTCGACCTCCTCGACCCACACCGTCAACGCCTCGCCTTCGGCACCCCGGTAGTCCGTGTTCCGCAGCGGCTTGTAGACCACGGGGCCCTGCTCGCGTACGAACGACGCGGTTTCGCGGGGGTCGTTCGTGAGCAGCGTCGGCGGGATGTCGAAGCCGCAGTGGGCGGCGGTGGCCAACTGGACGGGCTTGTACTCGGCGTTCCGGTTCCGCCACGGGTGGTTCACGTAGTGGGCGCCGGGCAGTGCCGCCAGGATTCCGCCGAGACCGTAGTGGGCCTCTTCCCTGCACCACCGGGCCGCCTGGCCCTCGCCCTCCCGCTCCTCGAGCTTCGACGGAGCGACGTAGGGGCGTGGCCGTCGCCAGTAGACCGAGCGCACATGGTCGAGTCCGACCAGGCGGGTGAGCGTCCGCGCGCTTCCGCGCAGGCCGGTGCTGTCCAGGCGTGCGGCGACGGTGACGGCCGCAGGGAAGTCGCCGGGGTCCAGACGCACGACAGGGACCCGTCGGCGGTTCAGCTCCCCGGTCACCACGTCGGCCGTCACGTCATCGAGCCGGGAGACGACCAGAACGGGCGCGCCCGGACTCAATCAGCGTCGCCTTCCTGGTCGCTGCCCTGGTCCGGGTTGCCGTCCAGGCTGGTCCGGGTCTGGGTTTCGTGGTTCGTCTCCGACCGCTTGTGCTTCCCCGCCACGGCCACGTCGAGCCCGTCCGGACCGGTCCACCGCCCCGTCTGCGTCACCGGGGCCAGCACGGCCTCGGCCACCGGCAGGACAGCCGCCTCCGGGTACGCCCTCATGCGCGTCAGCCCCCAGGGAGGGGGACATCCGTCTCGCTCACTCGCGACTCCCGTCGCCGCCGATCGTCGGCTTCACAGTGTGCGCGGCGCGCGAGAGCGTGCGGTAGGGGGCAGCCGCCCGGTCCGCCCGCCCGGCTCTGGTGGGTCAGGGGGCGATGAGGCGGCCGGTGAAGCTGTCGTGGATGAGGGACTCCTACGCGGAGCGGTACAGCCCGGCGACGTGGGTCGCGATGCCGAGGTCGTGGCTGCCCGGCCCGATCGCCACGTCGGCGGTGGGCGGGTCGGTGCCGGTGGAGGTGTCGTGGCCGGGGGATCGCCCCGGTCTACGTGGACCATTCCTCCCGGAGGATGGCGTGCACGATGGAGTCCCGCCACTGGCCGCCGACGAAGACGTGACCGCGAATGCGGCCCTCCTCCCGCATGCCCACCGTCGTCATCGTCCTCGCGGAGGCGGTGTTCAGCGGTGAGCGTGCGCCCCAGATCCGGTGCAGGCCGAGCCCGTCGAACCCGAGCCCCAGCAGGAGACGCACGGTCTCCACCCCGTACCCGACGCCCCAGGCGTCAGGGCGGAGTGCGAAGCCGATGGTGGCCGCGTTCTGCTGATGTGGGTCCATTGCCAGCCGGGCGACGCCGACCAACTCGCCGCCGTCCCGTTCGACCACGGCGAGCGCGTACTCCTGACGCGGAACGTCCACGGCTGACGCGACGGCGCGCGCCACGATCCTGCCCACCTCGTCACGCGAGCGCGGCGAGAAGGAGAGGTGTTCGGTCGCCTCGGAGCTGCCGTAGACCGCGAGGACGGCGTCCACGTCGTCCACGGTGAGTTCGCGAAGGGAGAGGCGCGCACCGTCATGAGTCACCATGGCCGTCGACTCTATGGTGGCGCAGGGCTGTTGCTCTCCCGGCGGGCCGGAACCGTGGCCGTCAGACACCCGATTTCGGCCCGCCGCCCGCCGCCCGCTGCCCGCCTGCCGGAGTGGTCAGTTGACCGGGCGCAGTGATGTCGCCAGGTCGCGGACCGTTGTGAAGGTGCGGGCCGCGAGGGTGCCGCCGAAGGTGATGCGGGTGGCGCCCGCCTCGGCGAGGCCGCGCACGGAGTCGGCGGGGCCGCAGAACGCGTTCACCGGGACGCCCAGTTCACCGGCGAGGACGCCGATGTCCCGTGCCGGTGCCCCGAAGGGGTAGACGCTCTCGGCTCCGGCCGCCACGTACAGGCGCCCCCGCTCCAGCGCGTCGGACAGCGGATCGTCCGCGCCGCGCAGATAGCTGTCGATGCGGGCGTTGAGGAAGATCCGGCTGTCGGCGGCGGCGTGGAAGGACGCGAGCCAGTCCGCCTGGCGCTCCGGCTCGACCAGCCGGGCCGCGCCCCCGGGCTCCGCTGGTGCGGAGTCCTCCAGGTTGCAGCCGACGGCGCCCGCTTCGAGCAGCCGGTCGACGAGCTCGTCGACCGGCAGCCCGTATCCGCGCTCGATGTCCGCGGTGACCGGTACCGGGTGCTCCAGGGTGCGCACCGCTCGGACGATCCGGGCCACGGCGGCGAACATCTCGTCCGGCGGCGTGGCCCCGTCCTCGTACCCGAGCGACGCCGCGACCCCGTGACTCGGCGTCGCCAGCGCCTCGAAGCCCGCGAGCGCGAACTCCTTCGCGCTCCCCCCGTCCCAGGGCCCCGGCATGACCAGGGGCGAACCCTGTGCCCTGCCGTGGTGGAGGGCGCGGAACGCCCCCACCCCGGTCGCCCCCGCCCCGGTCGCCTCCGCCCCGGCCGCCGCTTCCGCCCCCGGCGCGCTCACTTCGCGAGGCTGGCGGGGACGGCGCGCGTGGTCACCTGGAAGCGGTTCCAGGCGTTGATGGCCACGATCTGGGCGATCAGCTTGGCCAGCTCGGCCTCCTCGAAGTGCCGCGCGGCACGCTCGAAGACCTCGTCGGGCACGAAGCCCTCCGTCAGCACCGTCATGGCCTCCGCCAGGGCCAGCGCTGCCTGCTCCCGCTCGGTGAAGAGCCCCGGGGACTCCTCCCAGGCGGCGATCAGGTCGAGGCGCAGTTGCGACTCGCCCATCTTGCGCGCGTCGGTGAGGTGCATGTCGAGGCAGAAGGCGCACTTGTTGAGCTGCGACGCGCGGATCTTGACCAGCTCGCCGATGACCGGGTCGAGGCCCTCCGTCGCGGCGGCCTGGAAGGCGGACATGCCCTTGTAGACGTCGGGTGCGTGCTTCCAGAGGTTCATGCGGGGACCGTGTGCGTGTGTCGTCGTCATGGCCTCGACTCTACGGTCGGATCGGCCCAGGAGTATGGTCCATTTCCATGCCGGATTCATGGGCCAATGAGACCAGGATCGGGGGCGTCGACCTCCACCTCGACCTCGCCTCGCACCCGGGCGGGCGCCGCGCCGCCCTCACCCACGCGCTGCGCGAGGCCATCCGCGGCGGACGCCTCGCCCCCGGCACCCGCCTGCCCGCCTCCCGCTCCCTCGCGGCGGACGTGGGCCTGGCCCGCAACACCGTCGCGGACGCCTACGGGGAACTTGTCGCGGAGGGCTGGCTCACCGCGCGCCAGGGCTCCGGCACCCGCGTCGCGCGCCGCGCCGAGCCGCTGCCCCCGGCCGCCTCACCCCGTCAGGGCGCCCGCGCCGTGCGGGCCGCCTTCCCCGGCACCCTCCCCGGCACTCCGGCACCGGGCTTCTCCCCGCTGGCCCTCACTCACCCGCCCGCGCACGACCTCCGCACCGGCTCGCCCGACGTCTCGGCGTTCCCCCGCTCCGCGTGGCTCACCTCGGCACGGCGCGCGCTGACGGCGGCACCGGCCGAGGCGTTCGGACGGTACGGCGACCCGCGCGGGCGGCCCGAACTGCGCCGGGCGCTCGCCGACTACCTGGCGCGCGCCCGCGGCGTGCGCACCGATCCCGAGCGGATCGTCGTGTGCGCGGGCTTCGTGCAGGGCCTCGCGGTGCTCGCGCGGGTGCTGCCGCCGCGGGTCGCCGTCGAGTCGTACGGCCTCTTCTTCCACCGCGACCTGCTCGCCGCCGCCGGAGTGCGCACCCACCCCCTGCCCGTCGACGCGGACGGCGCGCGCACCGAGGACCTGGACGGCCTCCCCTCCGTACGCGCCGCGCTGCTGACCCCCGCGCACCAGTACCCGACGGGCGTTCCGCTGCGTCCCGGCAGGCGGGCCGCCGTCGTCGACTGGGCGCGGCGCGTGGGCGGGCTCGTCCTGGAGGACGACTACGACGGCGAGTTCCGCTACGACCGCCAGCCCGTCGGAGCCCTCCAGTCCCTCGACCCGGAACGCGTCGTCTACTTCGGCACCTCAAGCAAGTCCCTCTCACCGGCGCTCCGGCTGGCCTGGGCGGTGCTGCCGGGACACCTCGTCGACGCCGTGATCTCGGCGAAGACACCCGCCGAGTGGACGACGGGCGCACTCGACCAGCTCACACTGGCCGACTTCCTGGAGTCCGGCGCGTACGACCGGCACGTGCGGGCGATGCGTCAGCGGTACCGGCGGCGCAGGGACCGGCTGGTCGAGGCGCTGGACCGGCGGGCGCCAGGGGTGCGGGCGACGGGGATCGCCGCTGGGCTGCACGCGGTGCTCGAACTGCCCGGTGGGGTGCGGGAGACGGCGCTTGTGGCTGAGGCCGCGCACCGGGGGCTTGCCGTGGACGGGTTGCGGGCCTTCCGCCACCCGGAGGCGGTGGCGGAACGTGAGGGCGAGCGCGAAGCCCTCGTCGTCGGCTACGGGACCCCGCCCGAACACGGTTTCCCGGCGGCGCTGGACGCGTTGTGCGGGGCCCTTTCGCAGGGGGCGGATTGAAACGCAGGGTTCCCCCTTGACGCTGGTGTGCCGCTTCACGGGGTGCGGGGTGATGGTCACACGGGGTGCCCGTTTCTCGTGGGGGTGCGCCTGTTGTGGGTGCCCCTTTGGGGGTTCGTTCGCGTGTGGCGGGTCGGTGGCACGGGTTGTGCCCACCCGTCCCGCCTTGCGGGACGATTGCCCACAACAGTTTTGGCGTCGTCGCCCGGCGGGGCGTCCCTGGGTGCGCGTTGGGGTTTCGTCGCCGGGTGCGGGCCGGTGGCTACGGCGCGGCGTATGGACCGGTTGTTCGCGGCTGGCGCCGCGTGGTTCTTGGCTTGGGCCGGTGGTTGTGGGGTTGCTGGGTGGTGGGGGTCGGTGCCGCGGTGGGGTGTCTCCTCGGCGTGAAGGTCTCGTGTACAGCTCTCGGCCGGTGACTTGCTCGTCCTGCGGGGACACCCCACCACGTCCCCTCCCACCCGGTGGCCAACAGCAGGTCGGTGCCCCCTTCGGTTGTTGCCATGCTGTGGACCGGCACCGTGCCGGAGGGGCTCCGCCCCTGTCGGGGGAAGCCGACGGCGGCGGCTCACCACCCTTGTTGTGCCCACCCACCGGCCCGCAGCACGCGAACGAAACCCCCAAGGGGCAACCGAGTAGGCGCACTCCGCGAAGGGGGGTGGAGATTGGCCGACCCGGCGCGGCACCGGACACCCCCCACCCACGCACCCCACACGGCCACCGGCACAAGCCAAGGACCACGCGGCGCCAGCCGCGAACAACCGGTCCATAGGACGCGCCGTAGCCACCGGCCCGCACCCGAACACGGCGCCCCGCCACACGCGCACCGCCCCCGTGCCGCGGCGCGAAAATCAGCGCGGGGCCCTACAGTGCGCACCGCACGGGGCAACCGTCCCGCGCAACACCCCCCATGGAGGGGAACCCCGAAACGCCGAACCCCACAGCGCAGCCCCCCGCCCCCGGTGAGGCCGGGCACCCCGTGAAGGGGTAACCCCCCGTTTCCTTCCGCACCCCGCGAAGGGAGCGTCAGGGGGACAGGACTGTGCGGAGTTGGTCGAGGGACCAGTCGAGGTCCTCCTTCGCGATGACCAGGGGCGGCGCGATGCGGATCGTGGAGCCGTGCGTGTCCTTGACCAGTACGCCTCGTGCCATCAGGCGCTCGGAGATCTCCCGCCCCGTGCCGTGCGCGGGGTCGATGTCGACGCCCGCCCACAGCCCCCGCCCGCGCACGGCCTCCACCGCACCCGCACCCGCCAGGAGCCCCAACTCGTGGTGAAGATGGTCGCCCAGTTCGCGGGCGCGCTGCTGGAACTCGCCGGTACGCAGCATCGCGATGACCTCCAGCGCCACCGCGCAGGCGAGCGGGTTGCCGCCGAACGTCGAGCCGTGTTCGCCGGGCCGGTAGACCCCGAGCACGTCCCGCGAGGAGACCACGGCGGACACGGGCACGACGCCGCCGCCCAGCGCCTTCCCCAGGACGTACATGTCCGGGACCACGCCCTCGTGTTCGCAGGCGAACGTGGCCCCCGTACGGCCCAGCCCCGACTGGATCTCGTCGGCGATGAACAGCACGTTCCGCGAGCGCGTCAGCTCGCGCACGCCCGCCAGATAGCCGGGCGGCGGCACGAGCACGCCCGCCTCGCCCTGGATGGGCTCCAGCAGCACGGCCACCGTGCTGTCCGGGTCCTCGTCGATCGCGGCCTCCAGCGCGGCGAGGTCGCCGTAGGGGACGATCTCGAAGCCGGGGGTGTAGGGGCCGAAGTCGGCGCGTGCCTCTTCGTCCGTCGAGAAGGAGACGATCGTGGTCGTGCGGCCGTGGAAGTTGTTGTCCGCGACGATGATCCGCGCCCGCCCCTGGGGCACGCCCTTGACCTGGTAACCCCACTTGCGGGCCGTTTTGACGGCGGTCTCCACGGCCTCGGCGCCGGTGTTCATCGGCAGGACCATGTCCATGCCGCACAGCTCGGCCAGCGCCTCGCAGAACTCGGCGAAGCGGTCGTGGTGGAAGGCGCGGGAGGTGAGGGTGACGCGGTCGAGCTGGGCCTTGGCCGCCGCGATCAGGCGCGGGTTGCGGTGGCCGAAGTTGAGCGCCGAGTACCCGGCGAGCATGTCGAGATAGCGGTTTCCTTCGGCGTCGGTCAGCCAGGCGCCCTCCGCCGACGCGACGACGACGGGGAGGGGGTGGTAGTTGTGGGCGCTGCGCTCTTCGGAGGCGGCGATCAGCTCTTCCGAGGTGGACATACGGGGTCTCCGTTTCTTCCGGCCGGGGGCCCGGGGGTGCCGGGATCGGCCCCGGGAACGCGCTCGTGGAACCGTCGGAACCGTCGTGCGGTGCCTCTTTCTATCGTTCGCCGCCCGCTTTGCGAAGAAACACGGCGCCCTAGGTCAGGGGAAGACAGCCCTCCGGATGACGAGGGGGACGGTGCCTCAGCTCACGGGAAGGGCGTGCGCGGTCAGGGCCGGGGACCTGAGAGAATGGGGCGCATGGCCAACGACCGTCCCCGTGTGCTCTCCGGTATCCAGCCCACCTCGGGCTCGTTCCACCTCGGCAACTACCTCGGCGCCGTGCGCCAGTGGTCCGCGCTCCAGGAGACTCACGACGCGTTCTACATGGTCGTCGACCTGCACGCGATCACCATCCCCAAGGACCCCCAGGAACTGCGGGACAACACCCGGCTCGCCGCGGCCCAGCTTCTGGCCTCGGGCCTCGACCCGGACCGCTGCACCGTCTTCGTCCAGAGCCACGTCCCCGAGCACACCCAGCTGAGCTGGATCATGGAGTGCCTGACGGGCTTCGGCGAGGCGTCGCGGATGACGCAGTTCAAGGACAAGTCCGCCAAGCAGGGCGCCGACCGCACGTCGGTCGGTCTCTTCACCTACCCCGTACTCCAGATCGCGGACATCCTGCTCTACCAGGCCAACCAGGTCCCCGTCGGCGAGGACCAGCGCCAGCACGTCGAGCTGACCCGCGATCTCGCGCTGCGCTTCAACGGCCGCTACGGCGCGACGTTCACCGTCCCGGAGCCGTACATCCTCAAGGAGACGGCGAAGATCTACGATCTCCAGGACCCCGCGATCAAGATGAGCAAGTCGGCCTCCACGCCGAAGGGCATCATCAACCTCCTGGACGAGCCCAAGGTCTCCGCGAAGAAGATCAAGAGCGCGGTGACCGACACGGACACGGTGATCCGCTTCGACGAGGACAAGAAGCCGGGCATCAGCAACCTCCTCACGATCTACTCCACGCTCACCGGAACCGGAATCGCGGAACTGGAGCAGAAGTACGACGGCAAGGGCTACGGTGCGCTGAAGACCGAGCTGTCGGAGATCGTCGGCGACTGGGTGGCCCCGTTCCGGGCCCGTACGCAGGAGTATCTGGCGGACCCGGCGGCGCTGGACGCCGTCCTCGCCAAGGGCGCGGAGAAGGCCAGGGCCGTGGCGTCCGAGACGCTGGCGCTGGCCTACGACAGGGTGGGCTTCCTGCCCGCCACCCAGCGCTGAGCGCACGCTACAAGGCACAAGGCACGAGGTACGAGGCAAGCAGAGGAGGGAGGACGAGGTGGGGACCGTCACGCTCGGTGTTTCCATCGCGGTCCCGGAGCCGTACGGCAGCCTGCTCCAGGAGCGGCGCGCGGGCTTCGGTGATCCCGCGGCCCACGGCATTCCCACGCACATCACGCTTCTCCCGCCGACCGAGGTCGAGGCCGGGAGGCGGCCCGACATCGAGGCGCACCTCGCGTCGGTCGCCGCCGCCGGGCGGGCCTTCCCGCTGCGGCTGTCCGGCACCGACACGTTCCGGCCGCTGTCGCCCGTGGTCTTCGTGCAGGTCGTCGAGGGCGGCTCCGCCTGCTCCTGGCTCCAGGAGCGGGTGCGGGCCCCCGAGGGTCCGCTGGTGCGGGAGCTGCACTTCCCGTACCACCCGCACGTCACCGTCGCGCACGGCATCTCCGACGAGGCCATGGACAAGGCGTACGCCGAGCTGGCCGACTTCGAGGCGTCCTGGACGGCCACGGGCTTCGCGCTCTACGAGCAGGGCGAGGACCTCGTGTGGCGGCTCCAGCGCGAGTTCGCCTTCGGCGACCGTGACCAGTCGGGGCAGCAGGGGCAGCAGGGGCGGGCGGGACAGTCCGGCCACCCCGGATCGCCCGCTGAGAACGACCGGACGGGCGCGGGCACGGGCACAGGAGCGGGAGCGGGAGCGGCCGGTCAGGCCGGAGCGGCACCGGGATGCGCTGACAAAGGAGCACGGCTGATGGGCGTGCCCCGTCAGGCCCCGCACCCCTCGCCCGCGTGCGGCCCGGACGCCTCGTTCGCCCCGCTGCGCTGAACCCTTCCCGCCCCTGAGCCTCACCCGTGCGCCCCGCGCGCGGCGGCGCCCGCGAGTGGTCCCCCGCCTCTCTTCGCCACCGCTTTCCCATGCCCGCGCGGCCGTGTGACCAGGGAAAGCCGGGTAACCCGCCACCCGGCGGGCCTGCCCGGCACCGGGGGTGAGCGCGCCTAGGCTTCCGGGACGGTGAGGCGATGAGCAACCGACGGAAGCGGAACGCAGCGCGACGACAGCGCGACGACAGGTGGTGGACATGGACTGGCTCACCAGACTGCCGGTGATCGGCCCCGCGGCGGCATGGCTCTTCCGTACGCGCGTATGGCGCGTGTACGAGCACCTGGAAGCGCGCAAGTGGACGCGCCTGGCCGCGGCCATCACCTTCACCAGCTTCCTGGCCCTGTTCCCGATGCTGGCCGTCGGCGCCGCCATCGGGGCCGCGCTCCTCTCCGACGCGCAGATGGACAGCGTGCGGCAGTGGACAGCCGACCAGTTCCCCGGCCTCGCCGACGAGCTGGACCTCCAGTCGCTGGTCGACCACGCGGGCACCGTCGGCGTCGTCGCGGGCGCGCTGCTGCTGTTCACCGGGGCCGGCTGGGTCGGCTCGCTGCGGGAGAGCCTGCGCGCCCTGTGGGACCTTGAGGAGGACCCGGGCAACCCGTTCCTCCTCAAGGCCAAGGACCTCGGCGCGCTGGTCGGGCTCGGCGCCGTGGGGCTCGTCTCGCTGGGCGGCTCGGCTTTCTCGGTGACCGCCGTGAGCTGGGTCGCGGAGCGGATGGGCCTGGTCGAGGGCGGCCTCGGCACCGTACTGCTGCGTACGGCGGCCTACGCGGCGGCGGGCGCCGCGAACTTCGTGCTGCTGGCCTACATGCTGACGCTGCTGCCCGGCGTCCGCCCGCCGCGCCGCGAGACGGTCGTCGCGTGTCTGACCGGAGCCGTCGGCTTTGAACTGCTGAAGCTCCTGCTCGGCGGCTATCTGAAGGGCGTGGCGGCCAAGAGCATGTACGGCGCCTTCGGTGTCCCCGTCGCGCTGCTGCTGTGGATCAGCTTCATGGCCAAGCTGCTGCTGTTCTGCGCCGCGTGGACGGCGGCACCGAGCCGCAGCGCCGCTGTCCTGGCGGAGGCGGAGGCGGCGGAACAGCGTGACGGAGACGGAGACGGGGCCGGGGACGCGGGTGGCGCGGGCGGCGCCGGGAGCGGCGGACCGGCGGCGGCGCCCGGCCCCACCCGCGCCGCCCCCGGTCCCAGCGGCCCCGTCAGCCCTGCGGCGGGCGCCGCCGCAGCCGCGACAGATCGGACAGCGGCCAGCGACGGTGCACCGCGTACGCGACCATGGCCAGCAGGACGAGAACGCCCGCGGTGATGCCCAGGGCCACGCCCGCGCCGCCCGAGGACTCCGCGCTCGCGCTGTCGCTCGCTCCGGCGCCGCCCGCCTGGCCCTCCTTGTCGCCGCCCTTGGCGTCGCCGGGGGGAGCGGTGCTCTCCTCGCTCCTCGGCGGGACGAGGTCGCCGACCGGGTTCACCTTGTCGGCGGCGGCGAAGCCCCAGTCGAAGAGCCTGGCCGTCTCCTTGTAGACCGCCAGGGACTCCTCCGTCTTCGGGTGCATCACGGTCACCAGCAGCACCCTGTCGCCCTGCTGGGCCACTCCGGTGAAGGTGCTGCCCGCGTTCGTCGTGCTGCCGTTCTTGACGCCCGCGATGCCCGGATACGGCTTCAGGCCCACGTCGCCGGTCAGCAGGCGGTTGGTGTTCTGGATCTCGAAGCTCTCGCGCTTCTTGCCCTTCTTCGCGACGCCGGGGAACTTCGCGTTCGCCGTCGAGGCGTACTCGCGGAAGTCGGCCTTCTGGAGTCCGGAGCGGGCGAAGAGCGTCAGGTCGTAGGCGGAGGAGACCTGGCCCTTCATGTCGTAGCCGTCGGGGCTCACGGCATGGGTGTCCATGGCTTGCAGCTCACGGGCGTGCGCGTTCATCTCGCGCACGGTCTTCGCCTTGCCGCCGTTCATGGCGGAGAGCACATGGACCGCGTCGTTGCCGGAGCGGAGGAAGACGCCGAGCCACAGGTCGTGGACGGAGTAGGTCTGGCCCTCCTTGACGCCGACGAGGCTGCTGCCCGCGCCCATGCCCTTCAGATCGGAGGGGAGCACCTTGTGCTCCTGCGTCTTCTCGAACTTCGGCAGCACCGTGTCCGCGAAGAGCATCTTCAGGGTGCTGGCGGGCGCCAGCTTCCAGTGCGCGTTGTGGGCCGCGTACACCTTCCCCGTCTCCGCGTCGGAGACGATCCAGGACCGGCCGGTCAGCTTTTTCGGCAGCTCGGGCGCCCCGGCCCCCGCCTTGGGATCGACCTTGGTACCGGGGAGGCCGAGCTGTGCTCCGCCCAGCGAGGACGTGCGGGCTGGTGGCTTGGGCTCCTTGCCCTTGCCGTCCGCCTCATCGGCGTGTGCGGCGGTGGTGAGCGAGGCGGGCAGCAGCATTGCGGCCGTCGAGACCGCGACGAGCGCGGCGCGACCGGTACGGCCGGTACGACCGGTATGAAAAGAAGTGGGCACCCTGCCGAAAGTACAGGGCGTACGCCCCGGGCGGGAGCCGCGGGGAGCCCAACTGGTGGGCGGGGTAGCCCCTCCCGGCGACCGTCTTAGCCCGATGGCCATACTTGACGCATGCCCCAGACTTCCGGGGGGCGCCCCGCGCACGCCCTCACCCTCAGCCGCCCTGTGTCCTGGTTCCTCCTCGCTTTTGGCGTTTGGTCCTGGTTTATCTGGATCACCTTTGTCAAAAACTTGTGGAAGGACGGCAGCGGGCTCGCATTCGACGATGCGGGCGATCCCACGGGTTACTTTTGGGTGCATCTGCTGCTCGCCATCACGTCCTTCGTCCTGGGCACGGCGATCGGCACCATTGGTTTCCGGGGGCTGAGAGCTCTCCGGCGCACGTCGTCCGGGGAGTAAGGGGTGGCAAGGGCCGTGTTCGTCGTGATTCCGCTCGTGATGATCTGCGTGGTCGTCGGCGCGCACTGGTATCTGTGGCGCCGCCTCGTGCGGGACGTCTCCGCACCGGGCGGTGTCTGGCGCCGTACGGGCACGGTCCTGGCGTTCGCGATGCCGCTGCTCGTCGTCGCCACCTTCACCGCGGGCCGGGGCGGAGCGCCCTTCGCCGTCGAGCGGGTGCTGGCCTGGCCCGGCTATCTGTGGCTCGCGCTGCTGATCTATCTGCTGCTGTCCCTGCTGGTCGGCGAGGCCGTGCGGCCCCTGCTGCGGCGCTTCCTGGAGCGGCGCGACGCGGCTCGGGGTGCGGGTACGGGTACTGGCGCGGGTGCGGGTGCGGGGCGCGTCGGCGTGGGGGAGGGCGCCGACGCGGGCGCCGCCGCTCCGGCACCCCGTGAGGCGGGGCTCGCGGTCGGCGCGGCCATGGGTGCCCCGGCGACGGTCGGCGGTTCAGGGGCCGGTTCCGGTTCCGGTTCCGGTTCCGCGACGGAGGCGGACGGGCAGGCCGGAGCGCTCGCCGTACGGGACGAGGAGGACGACCGCGAGCCGGTCGCCTCCACGGCCACGGTCCTGGACGAGGCCCGGGAGACGGGCGACGGAGCCGACGGCTCCGCGAGCGGCGGCATCGGCATCGGCACCGGCAGCACGCGGGCGCCCTCCGCCGGAGCGGGCGGCACGGGCGGCCAGGACAAGGGCGCCGGAGGCGGAAGCGCGGACACGGGTACGGACGCGGGCGCGGACACGGCTGGCGCGGGGCCCTCGCGACGGCTCTTCGTCGCCCGTACGGTCGCCGTCGGAGCCGCCCTCGTGGGCGGCGCCACCGTGGCGGGCGGCGCGTACGGCGTGCTGAACGGCCCCACGCTCAAGCGGGTCACCGTCCCGCTGGCCAAGCTGCCCCGCCAGGCGCACGGCTACCGCATCGCCGTCGTCAGCGACATCCACCTCGGCCCGATCCTCGGCCGCTCCCACACCCAGCGCATCGTCGAGACGATCAACAGCGCGCAGCCCGACCTCGTGGCCATCGTCGGCGACATGGTCGACGGCTCCGTCGCCGACCTCGGCCCGGCAGCCGAGCCCCTGCGCAACCTGCGCTCCCGGCACGGGTCCTTCTTCGTCACCGGCAACCACGAATACTTCGGCGACGCGGCCGAGTGGGTCGACCACGTGCGGGAACTGGGCATCGAGCCGCTGGAGAACGCCCGCAAGGAGCTGCCGGGCTTCGACCTCGCGGGCGTCAACGACGTCGCGGGCGAGGACACCGGCGAAGGGCCCGACTTCGCGCGCGCCCTCGGCGACCGCGACACCTCGCGGGCCTCGGTCCTCCTGGCGCACCAGCCCGTGCAGATCCACGAGGCCGTCGACCACGGCGTGGACCTCCAGCTCTCCGGGCACACCCACGGCGGCCAGATGTGGCCCGGCGAGTACCTGGCGGGCCTCGCCAACCCCACCGTCGCGGGCCTGGAGCGCTACGGCGACACACAGCTCTACGTCACGCGCGGCGCCGGTGCGTGGGGGCCGCCCGTGCGGGTGGGGGCCGAGTCGGACGTGACCATCGTGCGGCTGGCCGCCAAGCGGGCCTGACCGCTCTCCCCGGAGCCGTTCCCGGGCTCCTCCCCGTCCGGGGGACCGCCGTGGGGCGCCGCCGGGAGCGTCACCGTCACGGCGAGCCCGGCGCCCGGCGCCGTCGCGACGTGGACGGTGCCGCCCTGCGCCTCCGCACCTGCCCGTACGACGGACATGCCCAGGCCGCTGCCCTGGGCCGAGCCCGTACGGAAGAAGCGGTCGAAGATACGGGCCGCGTCCTGCGGGGCCATGCCGGGGCCCTCGTCGGCCACGCGCAGCACGATCCGCTCCCCGTCGAGGGGGCCGCGCGCCCCGGCGTCCTCGTCGCCGCCGTCCCGGCCGTCGCGGTCCCGGCCCTCGTGCCCGTCCTCGGCGGGTACGCGGGTCACGGAGACGCCGAGCCGGGCCGCGACGGGGGTGTGGACGCGGACGTTCGCCACGAGGTTGCCCACCACCTGCCGCAGCACCGCCTCGTCCGCGAGCGCCACGCACCCCTCGCCCTCACCGACCGAGCGGGGGTCCACCGTCAGCTCGACGGGCCGCTCGGGCTGCTGCGCCGACAGATCCGCCAGCGACTCCTCCGCGAGCCGCGCCACGTCCACGGCCCGTGGCCGCAGCTCGGGACGCTGGTCGAGCCGGGCCAGGGCCAGCAGTTCGTCCACCAGACGGGCCATCCGCTCCGACTCGGCCGTCATACGGGCCAGCGCCCGCGTCCGCTCCTCGTCCTCCGTGAGCATGCCGCGCTCGTACAACTGGAGGTAGCCGCGGATCGCCGCGAGGGGCGTCCGCAGCTCGTGCGAGGCGTCCGCGACGAAGCGGCGCAACTGGGCCGCCGCGTGCTCGCGGGTCAGGAAGGCCGCCTCGACCTGGTGCAGCATCGCGTTGAGCGCCAGACGAAGCTGCTCGACCTCGCTCACCGAGTGCTTGTCCGGCGGCGCCGCGACCCTGCGGGACAGGCCGAGCCCGTCGGGGCCCTCCTCCCCGTCCGGGGAGCCCTCCGCGATGGCGGAGGCCGTCTCGACCATGTCCTCCAGCGGACGCAGCCGACGCCGCGCCCCGAAGAACGACGCCGTGCCCAGCCCGGCCATCAGCACCACACCGACGGCGAGTTCGAGCCGCACCACCTTCGCCATCACCTTGTGCACGCTGCTCACCGACGAGGCCAGCACCACCAGTTGCCCGTCGCCCAGCCGCACCGCCGTGGCCCGGTGGAGCCTGCCGTCCACATGCACGTCGCGCGGCTGCGAGGCGTTCACCAGCGCGGCCGGATCGGTCACGGCAGCGGCCAGGGCGCGCTGCCGCGCGTCCGTCCTGATACCGGCCACCTTCGTGGCCTCGCCGTCCGCGCCGATCGCGGCGAACAGCAGCGTGCCGCCCGTCGCGTGGCCCAGATCGTCCGGGCTCAGGGTGCCGTTCAGCTTGGCGACGGTGCCGATCGCGGCGATACGGTCAGCCGTGGGGCGCGCCTGCTCGATGCCGTCGCGGGTGCGCAGCAGGTCGGCGTCGATCGCGGACATCAGATAGTGCTTGACGCCGACCAGGCTGATGCACGTCGCGACGACGATGCCCGTGGCGAGCATGGCGATGCCGCTCAGGGTCAGCTTGGCGCGCAGCGATCCGGGGCGCCGCGCCCGGCGCGACGGTATCCGGGGCACGCGTATCCGGGGCGGCCTCATGGGGCGCCCGTGCCCTGGTCCTCGCAGGGGCGCAGGCCGTAGCCGACGCCTCTGCGCGTACGTATCAGGGGCGGGCCGAGGGGGTCCAGCTTGCGGCGCAGATAGCTGATGTACGTCTCCACGACCGTCGACTCGACGGTGTGCTCGTAGCGCCACACGTCCCGCAGCAACTGTTCCTTCGGCACGATGCGGTCCGCGTGCCGCACGAGGTGGCGCAGCAGCGCGAACTCCGTCGGCGTCAGATCCGCCGAACGCCCGCCGCGCCGCACCGTGTACGTGGCCTCGTCCAGCTCCAGGTCGCCGTGCCGCAGCACGGGCGGGCGTTCGGGGGAGGCGGGGCGGTCCGCGCGGTCCGCGCGGTCCGCGCCGCGTGCCGTGGCGGCGCGGGTGCGGCGCAGGACGGCGTGCAGCCGTGCGACCACCTCGTCGACGTTGAACGGCTTGGTGATGTAGTCGTCGCCGCCCAGCGTCAGGCCCTGGACGACCTCCGCCGGCGCGTCGCGCGCTGTGAGGAACACGACGGCGAGATCGGCGTGTTCGGCGCGCAGCACGCGGCAGACTTGCCGTCCGTCGCCGTCGGGCAGCGCGATGTCGAGCAGCACCGCGTCGGGCCGCGCCGCGCGGGCGGCCTCGACGGCGGCCTGGGCGCCTGCTGCGGTCACCACTTCGAAGCCGTGGAAGCGGAGGGTGATCGCGAGGACGTCCGCGATGCTCGGTTCGTCCTCGACCACGAGAACGGTGGCGGTACGCGTCGACGACGACGCGGGCTTCTGGGCCGTCGAGGGCTTCATGCCTCCAGTATCGACGGGGGTCCGCTTCACGGGGTGGTTGCGCGGGACGGTTCGCCGGTGTGGTGGGCGCTGTAGGGTCCCGCGCTGATTTTTGTGCCGCTTCACGCAGTGGGGTGGCTTGGCGGCGTTTTTCGGGTGCGGGTGGGTGGCTTCGGCGCGGTGTGTGGTTGCGGTGCGGTGCGGCTGGCGTCGCGTGGTTCTTGGTTTCGGCCGGTGGTCGTGTGGGGTTGGTGTGTGGTGGGGGTCGGTGCCGTGGTGGGGTGTCTCCTCGGGCGGCGACAAGTG